>WJIO01000270.1 GCA_014730235.1 Candidatus Poribacteria bacterium | reverse complement strand
GACTCAGTTAAAGCCGGTGCTCTGGGCAAAATACTCTGGGTTCGCTCTCGTGAAACTCATCCAGGTCCCCACAGCGCGTGGTTTTGGGATATGGAAAAAGCCGGTGGAGGTGCAATTATTGACATGGGCTGTCACTGCGCTGAAATTATCCGAAACTTTATTGGAAAAGACATAAAGCCCGTTGAAGTCATGTGCTGGGCTGATACCCTCGCTCATAACATTAGCGGCGAAGATCATGGCATTGCCCTCATCAGATTTGAGAATGACTCAATAGGACAGATCGAGGTTAGCTGGGCATTTCGCGGAGGTATGGACCTGAGAGATGAAGTTGCCGGCACAGAAGGTACTATATGGCTGGATCATTTCCTTAGAACCGGTTTCCAGATGTTTACAAATGTAGGCCAGGGGGGATATGTGGCAGAAAAAGCCGAAACTGAAACAGGTTGGCTTTTCCCTGTTGGTGATGAAGTAAACGAGCTTGGTTATACCCACATGTTCATTGATGTCTTCGATGCCCTGGATAAAGGCACTGAGCCTATGGAAACCTTTTATGATGGTTATATCGTCAATGCAATAATAGATGCTTGTTATCGCTCTGCAAAAACCAGGGTCTGGGAGCCAGTTAAACTGGACATCTGGCGAGGATTAGAATCTGTTCAGAGCAACAGAAAATCCCCTGTTGAGGTAGAAGAAGGTTACGAGCTATTAAAAGAGGAAAAGCTGCCTGATGGCCGGGCAAAGGTTATACTTAAAAACACCGAAACTGGTGAGATTACAGAAAAGATCAAGGATTAATAATAGTATGTAGTCCACCCGTACTTACTTTGCTAAATTGACAGCCATTTTAATAGCCTGGATCATGCTTTGGGGATTGGCCTTGCCGTCCCCGGCCTTATCAAAAGCCACACCGTGATCCACCGATGTCCTTATTATAGGCAGTCCCAGGGTAACATTAACACCGGATATGGATGACCATTTTCCTGATTTGTTATTATAAATAAATCCTGCGGTTTTCATAGCTATATGTCCCTGATCGTGGTACATAGCCACCACCGCGTCAAATTCGCCGCCCCGGGCCCGGCTGAATATAGTATCAGTTGGTATAGGCCCTACAACATTTATACCTTCTACCTTTGCAGATTCTACTGCCGGTATAATTTCTTTGATTTCCTCATGGCCGAACAGTCCACCTTCACCAGCATGGGGATTCAATCCAGCCGCAGCTATAGTGTAATCTTTTATTCCAAGCTTTTCCAGCATATCCCTTACCAGTCTTATATTGCGAAGTATTCTATCCTTTGTAATCATATCCAGGGCTTTTCGCAGGGGTACATGGGTTGTTACATGTATAATTCTTAAGTTATCGTCAGCCAGCAGCATCCCGTAATTTTCTGTTCCGGTTAGTTCCGCATATATTTCCGTATGACCGGCATAATGAAAACCAGCAGCATTCAGGGCTCCTTTATGAATTGGGGCTGTAACCGTAGCATCAATTTCACAGTCTAGGGCCAGTTCAATTAACTTCTTTATATATTCAAAAGCCGCTTTACCATTTTCTGGTGCTATCTTCTTGTAGACCAGCTTTGACATATCCACGTTTTTCATATCCAGAACATCTATACGCCAGAATTCATAACGCCCTTCGGATGGTTCTGAAATTCTGTTTAGTTTAAGATCAACATTGGCAATTCTCAGAGCATCTTCCATAAGACCAAAGTCAGAAATCACTAAAGGTTGGCATATATCATATATCTCCTTGCGTGACAAGGCTTTTGCTATAATTTCTGGGCCTATTCCCGCAGGATCACCTGCACTAATACCTATTAATGGACGTTTATTCATATTAAAAAGCTACCTCGTATTATTTCTGGTTCTTCCGGGTTTAGTGGGGTAATAATTGAAAATCCTCTCAGCTTGTCATTACTGCGAAGTCAGGAATGAAAAAAGAATATATTTTTTGCATTTCCAAACTCAAGTCGAGAAAGCCTTATTTATCTACCACCGTTTCCAGTACATTAAGAAACCCTATGGCCATTTTCTCAACTGTAAATCTGTCTGTAACAATTTTTCGTCCTCGCCTACCAAGTTCCACCGCATGTTCCGGTTCTAGCAACAGGGATTCGATAGAATCAGCCAGGGATTCAATACTGTTTGGCTCGCACAAAAAACCTCCCCCTGTAATGCTCAGTAGTTCGGAAAATGCGCCGTGTTTCGGCACAACCACAGGAACACCCATTGCCAGGGCTTCGATTATGTAGAGACCAAAGGCCTCCTGGTGAACAGCCGGTACGGACATAACAGTGATGGATTTCAAAAATTCCATCTTTTCTTCACGGCTTGGGTTTGGCAGGAATTCCACATCATTTGATAGATTTTCCCCTTTTAAGATTTCTTGGAGTTCATTTATAAGACGTTTATCCTCGGCTGTCTTTCCTCCCATTATCTTTAGCTTTAAATCTTTCAGGCGACCTCTTTTCCTGATTTCAATAAATGCTTTTACCAGTTCACCAAGCCCCTTTTCTCGACACTGTCTTTCCAAAAAACCAATAACAGGTGGATTTGTAGGGAGTTCAGATTCAACATATCCTTCCATATTAAGGCCATTATATACAACGTGTATTCGTTCAGCAGGTATTCTAGCCCGTTGGGACATGAAGTTTTTAAAATACTCACTGACGGATATAAAACCATCAAGTTCGGCAGCCCTTTCTGATAGAGTGTCCCATATAGTCTGCTGATAAGGTTCGGGGATCGGATCTATCCATATATCTTCATCCTGAAGTGAACAGAAAACAGGAACATTCAGTTCCTGCTTTATGCGCCTTGCTATCCCGATAAGGAGCGCGTTTGACAGATGAACCACATCAGGCTTTTCTTCTTTTGCCAACCATGCCACTAACCGCTCAAGTTCCTTCACCTGGTTACCTTCTTCGCCTTTCAGCATGGATAAGGTCATTTCTGCCAGTTCCACAGGATCCGTCATACCCGATTTATCAGCCACCATACCCAGAAGTTTGGGAGAGTCAAAAAGCTTATCCAACCATCGGGGAGTTTTACGAAATATGGAAAATTTCTGCTGAAGATAGACATTTATACCGCCGAAAAATAGAGGTGTATCGGTAGTCTGATTGGCCTCATCTGTGAGTATAGGCAGATACATGGGTATGGCTATAACATCATGCCCCATCTGCCTGAGAATTCTGGCTCTTCCGTTATCCCGAAGGCAGTTCTCACAATAAAAAGTATTACCAGCACCAGGAACAATATGAACAATTTTCATTTTATTCTTACCCTCGACTTACATCCACACAAATCATTTGACCCTCATGGTTTCTACAATATATCTTACCATTGGATATAACAGGAACAGTCCAGCATGTGCCGTACAGCACTTTTGTCCTGGCAAGTTCTTTAAATTCATGTTGAGATGCTTCTGCTATTACCAGTTCACCATCTTCTGTTAATATTATAAGCTTGCCGTCAGCCATGGTTAATGATCCTTTTCCAAGACCGTCCTGTTTCCACATAACTTCGCCGGTGTTAAAATCCAGACACCGAAGCTGTCCTTTATCATTATTATGCTTGGGTGCGCCGTGAAAACCATATAGATTCCCCTTCCAGGGAATACACGGGTTCATGTGGTTTGCCATCTCCATGTTTTTCCATACAACCTCAGGTTTATTTGCATCTGTTATATAGAACAATGCGCCACCCATATTATAACCAGCCGACACAAATATCTTACGCTTATCAACAATAGGTGTAGCGATAGAACATTCATAAGGTGTTTTCCATTCATAACGCCAGAGTTGCTTTCCATCAGCCGGATTCATACCTAATACAGCAGTTCCTGTAAATACTACCATGTATTCTTTGTCTTTTAAGCGATATAACATAGGCGTTGAGTATCCGGGCTTTTCCGAACCTGACTGCCATATCAATTTACCATTATTTTTATCCAAAGCCAGTATTGATCCATCCTTCGCGCCGATTTCCACAATTACCATATCATTTACAATAAAAGGATGACAGGCAAGACCGTGATTTGGTATCTTTGCTTTATATTTCTTTTTCAGGTTTTCAGACCACAACAATTCACCGGATGCCGCATTAAGACAAAAAAACTGACCTTCTCTGCTCATAACATATGCTTTGCCATCATCTATAGTAGGCGCGATTCTCGGACCTTTCCAGCTTCCCTGGCGGCATTTATATGAATAATCCCATATAGTTTCTCCTGTTTCAGCATTAAGACAATATACTGTGTCAGTATTATATTTATTTCCCATTGTATATAAACGACCTTCACTTACTGTAAATGAGGAGTATCCAAATCCCAGAGATTTACTCCACAATATTTTTGGATTCTCCTGAGACCATTTATAATTCCAATGGGTTTCTTTTGATATACCGTTATAATTTGGCCCTCGCCATTGAGGCCAGTCATCAGCATATGATATTGAATTAACCAGAAATAATGCAAATATCAGGCAGATTATAATAGTCTTTGCATCTTTTGATATACTTTTTTCATAAGCTAAATACATACTAAATTTTCCTGCAGTGTAATAGTTAAAAGATGGGATTACTTATTGTCATTTCTGCGAAAGCAGGAATGACAGCATAAAAAGTTTCTTATCTTACCAAACTGAGCCCGGAAGAGCCAGTTGTTTTATCAATGTATTCTCCCATATCCAATATTTCTAACATAAGCCTTTTACCCTTTATTCCGCATTTTTGTTCTCGATTTAAGTCTTAAATTACACTCAATAACGAATTTTTTTATCCTTTGAAAATCCTGGATATTCATACTCTTAGACCGCAGTGGATATATGGAATTGTTATGCAATAAGGGATCAGAATCGAGGTCAAAATCTGAGATCTCTAAAGCGCGTTTCCATTCCGTAGTTCCCGGAATAGGCGAATACATGGCCAGTTTTACCAATGCTCCGCAGTTGTGGACATACCTGACACTTTCAAAAACTTCCTCCACAGGTTGTTCCGGTAAGCCCATTAATACATAAACACCTATATCAGTTTCTGGATAACCGGCCTTTTTAAGATTTTTTACAGCTCTATAAAATTCATCAGAGGTGACCTTGTTTCCCGTCTTTTTCTGACGGAATTCATCGGATGTCTCAAAACCAATTCTTATAGTTTTAAACCCTGATTTAAACATCAATTCTGCAATTTCTTCATTTATCTGTTTTGCATGTATTGCATTAGGGGTATGAAAATTACATTTAAAATTGAGTTTTATAATTTCCCGGAGTATTGGTATAATATGTTTATCAGGATTTATCAAGAGCGCATCATCATAAAAAACAAAATCCCGGGTTACAAAATTTTTCCTGTAGAAATCCAATTCCTCAATAATTTTTGCCGGATCTCGCTGGCGGAACTTTCCAGCTAACAATTTTGATGCACAGTAAGTGCATCCTATTGGACATCCTCTGGATGTCAATATTGCGATCTCATTTTGATTTGTCATCAGATGATGGGCTGGATAAGGGTAATCATCCAGATTTTCCGGCAGGTAACATATCTGCTTTTTGGTCAGTTCACTGATTAATTTAAGCGCTTTTACTTCGCCTTCACCGGGAATAATATAATCCGCTCCTGAATATTTAACTGCATGCTCGTAGCAGAGAGTTGCATAAATTCCTCCCAGAACCACAGGTATACCGGGGTAATATTTGTGAATTTCTTCAATAACAGCAAAAACCCCGGGATACCAGTATGTCATACCTGAGGTAACCATTATAACATCAGGCTGTGGTTGGTTTTCCAATTCTCTTCGGAATATATTCATAGGCAGACCGTACCTGCCATATCGGCGTTTTATGTCTTTTAAAACACCGGGTGATTGGATCACCTCCTTATGAAATTTACCACACCCGTATTTACTATTCTTTGGTGATTCTCTATTTTGAAATTTCAGAAGCCGGGGATTGTATCTATCCAGGCAATTGATTAAATTAATCTCATAACCGTTCCTCAGTAACAGGCCTCCTATATACAAAAGTCCAAGGGGCCTACTCCACATATCATAGGCAGCAAAATCATATATCCATGGATTTATGAGTAATATTTTCTCTGGCAAAAATACCTCTTGTTATTTTATGGTCCAGTAATCGTTAAAAAATGGATATAATTTAGTTGTCATTTACCATCATTATAAAGGTGTTTTCTAAACGCATTTTTCATTTTTTAACGATTAAGGTCCAAGACAAACTACTTTACCATCGGTTGTTGTAATGAATAATTTTTCATGAGCGGCTATCATACCATCGAATACTGGAACAGAATCTAGCCGCTTTCTGGAGATTTCCTTTCCATCAGAACAGGAAACGGCGTATAATATAGATTCTTTACCATTTTCCAAACTAGCGAGGCCTGTCAACTGATCACCGTTGTTGGCTGGTCCTGACATAAACAAAGTATCCCGGGTAAGTACCATAGCACGGACAGTCAGCGGCACTTCCTGTGTCCACAGTATATCTGTCACCTTACGCTTGATGGGATTGCCTCTGCGATCTTTTGCGTCTACTAATTTTGATTGTTTTCTAGCGGCGAACAAGCGGTATTTTGTTTTGTTAATACCCACATGACTGCCGTTTCTTTCGTAAGAATCCCGACCAAAACCGTAAACTGCTGAGTCGTCGTAAACCAATATACGTCCTGCAGGTATCTGGTTGCCTACTATAGGCCAGCCGCCCCATCCGGAGACCATCTCTGTACCCATAATCCAGTATGTGCGATGCCACCATGAATCATCAAGAAATCCGGCTGGGCTGAACAAATGGGGGACATTTTCCTGCAGTTCAACACCATTTCGGTTAAACCTGGCCTGGCGCATGTAAATAGAATTACCATCGCTGGAAAGAATATCGGGCAGGATTCCCGGCATACCAAAACCTTTGACTGCACCTAAAGGTTGTTTACCTGTTGTTCTATCCCGGCCGCTGATAACTCTTTGCACGAGCTTTTCCCCCGTCTTTACGTCCAGCTTATAGAAATAAATTCCGCCATCAAGAAATACAGACCTACCGGCGGCGAAGTATGCCATGCCATCCTCAACCAGTATATTACCATGAACTGGCCAGACTGATTCCAGTTGTCTATAGGACACTATACGCCGATCTTCAGGAGCAGCCCGGAACCGCCATATAAGTTCTCCATCTGTGGAACGCAGGTTGTAAACCCATCCATCGGCAGAACCGAAAATAACCATGCCTGAGTATACAGTGGGTGGTGAATCAATGCGACCACCTGAATTAAAACTCCATATCTTTTCGCCATTATCAGCACTTAAAGCATGCAGTGAATGTTCATCTACAGAAGCCACAAAAATCATATTATCAGCTAATACAGGACTGGTCAGCTTATTTCCCAATTCTGATTGCCATTTAACCTTTAATTCTGAGGTTATTTTAGCTTCTGTTTTTCCGCTTCGAGCTTTATCATGCCTGTATGTGGGCCAATCTCCATTTGATTCATCGGCAGAAACAGTTTCCTGTTCATAAGCAGCACCTTTTTCCAACCGAAAATCGTCTTTGTTCTGCTGCTGGGTAGGACTGCGGGTAGCTGAGAGGGCGTTAAAGCTGTTTAACTTGGCTGTTATGTAGCATGCGCATGAGTGGGGCGGCACATAAAGCAGACCGTTACAAGGCATAATACCATACTGGCATGTTCCCCTGATCCAGTGGTTTGCTATGCCTTCGCCGGTTTCCATATCCACCAGTTCAACGCCTGATCTTCCCAGAAATACATAATTATTGGTTGCCTTATTTCTGTAGCATCGGTGGTGACTCATACCGGGTTTAAAGAAAGCCAGATCGCTTGGCCGTCTTTTCTTTATTTCTCCGGTAAATAAATCCCTCGCAACTGTTATACCATCGTTCCGGGCAAAAACCAGGTCACCTGACCACACCAGATCATTGCTTATCAGTACATCAGGCGGGGCGTTATAAGCTTCCCGACATTCTCCCGTCCATAAAAGGCTGCCATCCTTTGCAGAATATGCTATCATCTGACCCATGGGGGAATTTCCGCCTCTACTGCTGACAAGCCATTGGGGATTATCTTTGTCTTCATTTTCTTCTGTCACTTTTGCCTCTGGGTCTCTATCTGCTGATATGACGACACCATCTTTAACAACCAGGGTAGGCGTTGACCAGGCCAGACGGTTTATACTTATAGGTCTTTCAGTTTTCCATATTTCTTTACCTGATACAGCGCTTAAACAAATAACATGGCTTGTATTTTCAAAAAACACCCGACCATCATCTATACACATGGTTGTGGGCATTATTTCATCCGTATCATCATCGGCTTTATCCCATAATACTTCACCGGAAATTGCTTTTATAGCCAGTATATGCTTATCTCTTGGCGGTGGTACAGCCCCTCGACGTCTGGTGGCTTCAGCGGCTTTATCCGCATCAATATCGCCGATTACAACGTAAAGCACGTCATGATAATACAATATTTCCGTTGCATCTTTTGTGTTTTCATAAACTTTAATCGTTTCACCTGTGGCGGCATCCAAAGCGATAACCGGATTTCCATAACCAAGGGTAACGTATACCCTATCATCAATGGCTATAAGCCTTCGGGATACTTCAGGGGGACCGCTGCGGAAACCTCTGAGTGCGCCTTCCCACATTCCATCAATAGATCGCTTCCAGAGAATAACGCCATTATAAGCATCCCGGGCTATCAGCTTCCAATCTGAGGGAAGAGCAACTGAGGCTATAGAGCCTTCGTCTACAATGTAAAATATTTTCCCACCAGAGGATACCAGCGCGCTTATGCTGGCCAGATGGTCATGACTCCTTGTCCATTTAGGAGTGCCGTTCCATTGAATATGACGGGGGATTCCCACCAGATCATCATCGGCTACAGCGTTATTGGAGGCATCGTGGAGATAATGAGTCCATTCGTCAATATCTTCAGGTTGAAGTTTTATTGTCTTTTGCCATGATTCATCATGCTTGATATATGCCACACCACCGGGACAAAGCACCCGCATCATTTCTTCCATTGGCACTTCTCCCAGATCTTCGGATACGACCAGATTGACCATGTTTTCGACATAGGGAAGTCTTATACCTTTCAATCTGTCCACCGACACCTTACCATATATGCCCAGAGATCTTATGTTACCCCTGGCGATGTTGACATTTTCCATATCTCTGTCCAGACCGTGAACAAGGTATGCATCGTTGACCAATAAGCTGGCGGTAAATTTCCCATCGCCGCATCCAATGTGGACAATTAAACCACCTTTAACACCTGTTTCCTCCAGAATCTGTTCAGCGGTTTTGTCTATTGAGGCTGAACTTAAATTAATACACATAGATAGCATGAGAAATATTGAAGCAATATAGAGTATTCTACTCATCGCATCCTCCTTATAATATTTGATTCTTCCGGGTTTAGTGTGATTATAATTGAAAAATCTCTCAGCACTGAACCCGGAAGAGTCTAATTTTTTTATTATAAGTAATCGTTAAAAAATGAAAAATGTGTTTAGAAAATACCTTTATAATTATGGTAAATTACAAAATTTGTCATTCCTGCAAAAGCAGGAATGACAACTAAATTATATCTATTTTTAACGATTACTATAAATTAAGAAGCTTTATAGCGTTTTCTCTGGCTATTTTGTTAAACACCAATTCGCTTATTTTCTTTGTATCCCTCCATTCTATTAGCAGGTCTATCATAGGTAATGGCATATCATAAGAACAAATATCAGTACCAAATAAAAGACGATCCTGAAACTCTGTCATAAACTTCGGGCCGTATTTGGGATCTCTGGATAAGGCATTCCAGGGATTCCAGTCAGAAAGATCCCCATAAAGGTTGGAGTATTTCCTCATAAGCTTGGGCATAACACCCTCTTCAGCAATACGGTTGCTTGGCCTTGGGCGTTTGATCTGACCTGGCCGGGGGCGAAATACAACATTTTCAGCAGGTGGTTCTAAATGCCCTATCTCTGACCAGAATATAGGGCCGTGTCCAAGTATTATTAGTTCTGGGAATTGTTTTAATGTCCGCTCTAATTGTGGTAAACCTGTTTCATCATACAAGCCAAAATCCCCGCCTATCTGATCAGAACCATCGAATATTACCGGAAATCCTACTTCCTCAGCATGTTTAAACAGGTTTTGAACCATAGGATCTATTAACTGCATATTGGGCATTACTTCACCCAACCCTTTGCATCCCTGATCCTGATAATGTTGCAATATCCGATCAAGCGGCGCATCTGGTGAATTGGTTAAAGCCCTGGGATCAATATTGCAAAAGGGAATAAAACGGTCTGGGTGTTTTTCCACCATATCAAGGATATCCTCATTAGACTGGGGAAAATAGATTTCAGGACTTACAATAGGCAGGAGAACTCCCTTTTCAATCCCGACTTCATCATATCGTCTGATTAACTGCTCCGCTGTGCAAAACTGACATATAAAAGGCGGGGTTTTACGATAAGCATGAGCATGTATATCAATAAACATCTAAGTTCTCCTGAAATATAAATAAGTTACAAACATATATTCTATAATACATGATCCCTATAGCAGGATCAATATAGAAAATTTTTGGTTCTTCCGGGTTTAGTGTGGTTATAATTGAAAAAATCTCCCAGCTTGTCATTCCTGCGAAAGCAGGAATGACAGCATAAAGAAGTTTCTTATCTTTATCACACTAAACCCGGAAGAACCAAAAATTTCAACCTACTAAATTAAGACAGATATTAATAAACAAACCAGTCTTGACAAATCACATTTAAAGATATATACTGAATGGGCATTGATAGGGGTATTATGTTATTATGTATAAACGCATAGCTGGCTCTTTTAATGCTATTCTTATCAATAAATTCACAAGTCTTTAGAAGTTCTTAAACCTGAGGACATTTTCCAGGTATGGGGAGATAGAATGGAACCCGTAATACAGATAGCTTTGGATTTTGTCAACCTTAATCGGGCCATTAAAGTAGCTGAAGAGGCTGTGGCCGGCGGCGCTGATTGGCTGGAAGCTGGTACACCGCTTATTAAAAGCGAAGGCCTGGATGCCGTTAGAGAGTTAAGAAGAAATTTTCCTGATCATACTGTAATTGCAGATATGAAAACAATGGATGCCGGTAGGGTGGAAGTGGAAACAGCCGCTAAAGCCGGGGCCAATATTGTCGGTGTTCTGGGAGTAGCTTCTGATGCCACAATAAAGGAATGTATAGAAGCTGCCGATAATTACGGATTTGAAATTATTGTAGATATGATCGGTGTAAAAGATACAGTGTCCAGAGCCAAACAAGCAGAGGAATTCGGAGCTAATTATATAGGAATACATACGGCCATAGACGAACAAATGGAAGGCATTTCTCCCTTTGAAAAACTTCGGCAGGTGGCCGAAGCTGTCAGTATACCCATAGCTGTAGCTGGAGGAATAAACTCAGAAACAGCCGCCGATGCTGTAAAAGCCGGGGCCAGCATTGTTGTAGTAGGCGGCGCGATAATTAAAGCTCCTGACGCAAAACTTGCTACACAGAATATTAAGAAAGCTATAGAAACCGGTGAAAAAATTGAAACTATTGAATTTAAACGCGTTACCGGTGATGAAATTCGCAATCTGTTTAATCAGGTTTCCACTGCCAATATTTCCGACGTCATGCACAGAGAGCGGGAACTGCTGGACATACATACAATCGTACCCGGGGTAAAAATGGTAGGAAAAGCTGTTACCGTAAGAACATCACCCGGTGATTGGGCAAAACCTGTGCAGGCCATTGATCAGGCCAAAGAAGGTGATGTCATAGTCGTTGACGCTCATGGCCTGGGGCCAGCGGTCTGGGGTGAAGAAGCCACCAGAAGTTGTATCCAGAGAAAACTGGCAGGTATTGTTATTAACGGTGCTATCAGGGATTCAAGAGAAATCCGGGAGCTGGGATTTCCTGCTTTCGCCAAACTCACCGTTCCCGCTGCCGGAGAACCCAGAGGCTGGGGGCAGATAGGCGTGAATATAGAGCTCAACGGAAAAGAAATCCATCCCGGCGACTGGATCGTAGGCGATGACGACGGAGTTATGGTAATTCCCAAAGAAATTGCTGTGGAAGTAGCCAACCGGGCCATGCACTGGAAAGAAAAAGAAACACGTGAAATGAAAGAAATTGAACGGGGAAATACTCTTGGGAAATTATCGGAACTCCTGCGCTGGGAGAAACGCTAATGGGTAAAGACACTTCTAAAATTTATGAAAAAAAACGTTTCTGGGGTTAGAAATCTACCAGAAACAATGATTGAAATTGATGATTATCTTAAAAATTTAGAAGAATATGAAGATAAATTAGCATGTGACAATTCTGTTTACATATGAAAATTCTTATAGTCGGCCCTGGGGCAATGGGATGTCTGTTCGCAGGAAAGTTAATAGAGTCTGGCGAAGAAGATGTCTGGTTGCTGGACAGGAATATTAAACGGGCCAGGGAAATACAGAAGAACGGTATCAGGATAGAGGGTATTGGCGGAACAAGACGGATTGTTAATATAAGGGCTACGGCAATTCCTGAGGATATAGATAATGCTCATCTGGTCATAATTTTTGTTAAATCATATGATACCCATGAGGCATGTCATCGGGTATCTCCTGCTGTGGGCAAAAAAACAGCAGTTCTCACCTTACAAAATGGACTCACCAATGTTGATATTATTTCCAGTATAATAGGCAAGGACAAGGTCATTGCTGGTATTACCTCTCACGGCGCAACTTTGTTGGATACAGGTCACATTAAACATGCGGGTGAAGGTGATACAATTATTGGAGAACCCTACGGCGTTAATTTAAGCAGGACACAATATATAAGCAAACTACTGACATCAGCGGGATTTAAAACAACTGTAACCAATAATATATACAGCGCGATATGGGGAAAAGCCGTTATAAATGCAGCCATTAATCCATTGACAGCCATTACAGGATTATTGAACGGTGAGTTGTTGGAGCATAAAGAAACAAGACATTTGATACAGATGATAGTAGAGGAAGCTGTTAAAGTAGCAGGATCAAAAGACATAGATTTACCTTATGAAAATGCAGTGAAAAAAGTAGAGGCGGTTTGTAAGGCAACATCTTCAAATGTATCCTCTATGTTACAGGATATAAAGCGAGGCAAACAAACAGAAATAGATGCCATTAATGGTGCTATTGTTATGGAAGCTCATAGGTCGGGAATACCGGCGGATGTTAATGAAATCCTGACCTGTCTAGTAAAGACAATCCAACGCAGTATGAAAACTCAGAAGTGATTAAGCTGTAAGAAAATCACAGGACTGTTAAACAAGGGGGATAATAGAACTAGTGAATAGAGTATTAAGTGAAGTTGATCCCGAAGTGGCGGAAATACTGGATGGAGAGATGGATAGGCAGCAAAACTGCCTCGTTATGATACCATCCGAAAATTACGCCAGTAAAGCCGTTTTACAGACTCAGGGCTGTATAATGACAAATAAATATGCCGAGGGATACCCCGGCGGCAGATTCTATAACGGTTGTAAATATATGGATGCGGTGGAAAATCTGGCTATAAAAAGAGGTAAAGAACTTTTCGGCGCAGACCAT
Source organism: Candidatus Poribacteria bacterium (assembly GCA_014730235.1). GTDB lineage: Bacteria > Poribacteria > DTPJ01 > DTPJ01 > WJIO01 > WJIO01. The sequence continues at coordinate 7,158 of WJIO01000270.1, read as the reverse complement.
GTAAACGTACAGCCGCATACCGGTACTCAGGCCAATATGGCAGCTTACTATGCCTTGTTAGAAGACGGGGATACAATTTTGGCTATGAACCTTTCTCATGGCGGTCATCTCTCTCACGGAAAGCAGTTGAATTTTTCCGGAAAATATTACAACGCTGTCTTTTACAGCGTTGACAGGGAAACAGAATTGATTGACCTCGATCATGTCCGGGATATGGCCAAAAAGCATAGACCAAAACTTATAGTAGTAGGAGCCAGTGCATATCCAAGAATTCTGGATTTTAAAGACTGGCGTGAAATTGCTGATGAGGTAGGCGCGTATCTCATGGCTGACATCGCACATATTGTAGGCCTGGTAATTGGTAAAGTCCATCCTGATCCTGTGCCATACTGTGATATTGTGACATCCACCACCCACAAAACCCTGAGAGGCCCCAGAGGCGCGATAATTATGTGCAGGGAAGAATATAAAGAAAACCTTGATCGGGCAGTATTTCCCGGCGTTCAGGCCGGACCGCTTATGCATATTATCGCCGCAAAAGCTGTATCTTTCAAGGAAGCTCTGGAACCTCAATTTAGAGAATATCAGGCTCAGATAGTTGTAAATGCTAAAGCTTTATCCAAAAGTCTTATGAAAGAAGGTTTCAGGTTAGTATCCGGCGGCACAGATAATCATCTCATGCTTATAGATCTTACCAATAAAGGTCTAACCGGCAATGTAGCCGCTGATATACTGGAAGAAGCAGGGATTATAGTAAATAAAAACCTTATACCCTTTGATGAAGCCAGCGCTTTTAAGTGCAGCGGTATAAGACCCGGCACCCCTGCTTTGACAGCCCGGGGTATGAAAGAGCCACAAATGGAGATAATCGGTCGGATGTTCAATCAGGTTTTGAGTAATACGGATGATACACATATTAGAACCCAAGTCCGGGAAGAAGTCAGATCACTATGTCGTGAATTTCCTGTATATGAGAATTTAGACCAGTGGCAGTAATCTGGAAATGCTTAACTATCAGCAAGCTCTAAAATATCTTGAAAGCTTTATAAATTACGAAAAACTGGCTGCACCTTATGATCCCAGAAAATGGAAGTTGGAGCGTATGCACCATCTTCTTGAAGCCGTGGGGAATCCCCATAAGTCCATCAAATCTATACACATTGCAGGAACAAAGGGAAAAGGTTCAACCGCGGTTATGATCGCCTCTATACTTAAAGCGGTAGGATTCAGGGTCGGTCTTTATACATCACCTCACCTGATTTCTTTCAGAGAGCGCATACGTATTGATAATGAAATGATCTCGGAAGAACAGGTATGTGAAATGGTTTCTCTGCTTATACCATATATTGAGGAAGCTAAAAAACTGAGTGACGAAATAGGAAATCTTTCTTTCTTTGATATTTATACCGCCTTGGGATTTCTGTTTTTTGATCAGCAGGATGTAGATTTTGCCATCCTGGAAGTTGGACTGGGGGGTAGATTGGACGCAACAAACGTGGTAAATCCTCTGGTATCAGTAATCACACAGATTAGCTATGACCATATGTTAAGTCTTGGGAACACCATAGAAGCCATAGCCGCAGAAAAAGCCGGTATAATAAAGGATAACGGTATTGTTATAACATCACCTCAGTTGCCTGAAGCTATGAATGTAGTCATAAAGGTGTGTGAATTAAAAAATGCAACGCTTTTTCAGGTAGGTAAAGATATTACCATGTATCATCATGATAAGGGATTCAGTGTAGAGGGGATTTCGGATAAGTATGATAATCTGACTATGCCGCTTATAGGGAAACACCAAAGGATAAATGCCTCCACTGCAATTGGCGCTGTGGAAGCCCTGAAATTTAATGGCTTTAATATTTCTGGAGACAGTATAAGGTCAGGATTATCAAGCGTAAAGTGGCCCGCCAGGGTTGAGGTGATGTCAGAAAACCCCGCAATTATCCTGGATGTGGCCCACAACGAGGCATCGGCTAAAGCCCTCAGGGAAACTATCCAGAACAATTTTAAGTATGAAAAGCTTATACTGATTCTTGGTGTTTCTATGCACAAAGATGTAAAAGGCATAGGACGGCAGTTATGCCCGGTTTCAGATCATGTTATACTAACGCGGGTAAACAATCCCAGGGCCATAAAACCTGTGGAACTTCAGAATGAGCTTGCCGGCATCTGCGATGATGTGATAATTATGGATGATACAGCTTCTGCATTGGATCATGCCAGTAGTATTGCATCAAAAGACGATCTGATATGTTTAACCGGATCAGTCTATCTGGCCGGTGAAGCGATGGAAATACTTGGCAGGAAGAGTTGATATGGCTAGCAGATACATGGGCCAGTTGAATCTGGCAAAGACAGATTATCAGCACGCAATCCAGTAGACCCGCATAAAGACTGTATTCCTGCTTCCGCAGGAATAACAAGCTGAGGGGATTTTCAATTATAACCACACTGAACCCGGAAGAACCAAAATTTTTAAATGAGTAAAAGGTGGTTTAAGATTTTTGTTGCGTTTACCCCTTATACTTTGATACAATAAAGTGCCGTTTAGGAGTTATGAAAAAGGAGAGGCGCGTTAATTTTGAATTTCAACAACGAGGAGGAACAAGTGAAACCAACATTTCATAGTAAAAAAGTGGTTCTGGCTGCTGTCATTACAGTTGTCGCCACTTTATTGCTAGGTGTATCTCCGGCAATGGCTCAGGCCACAGAAGCGAATCAGCCAAGAGACCTGATATGGGTTGCTCTGGTTGTCTCGATTATAGCTTTGTTATTCTGTGTCTACCTGGCTGTTAGTATAATGAAAAAGGATGAAGGTACAGATGAGATGAAACGAATTGCTGAAGCAATTCGCAAAGGCTCAAATGCTTATCTTAGACGCCAGTACGTAGTTGTAGGTGTATTCTTTCTGGTAGCTTTTGTTATCCTTTGGATACTGGTATGGCAAGATTATCTGCCAACACCTGTCCCGATTGCTTTTCTAACAGGTGGATTTTTCTCAGGTCTTGCTGGTTTTATAGGTATGAAGATCGCTACCCAGGCCAGTTCTAGGACAGCCAACGCAGCCCGGCAAAGCCTTAATAGAGGTCTTAGAGTGGCCTTTTCCAGCGGTGCAGTCATGGGACTGGTGGTTGTTGGTCTTGGGTTGCTGTATTTAAGCGTTTGGTATTACATCCTGGACTATATATACAGGGATTATGAGCTGATCAATAGAATAAGAATCATTACATCTACCATGCTGACCTTCGCGTTAGGAGCAAGCTCTATGGCCCTCTTTGCTCGTGTGGGTGGAGGTATATTTACAAAAGCTGCTGATGTAGGTGCTGATCTGGTGGGTAAAGTTGAAGCCGGCATCCCCGAAGACGACCCAAGAAATCCGGCTACTATTGCCGATAACGTTGGTGACAACGTAGGTGACGTGGCTGGTATGGGTGCTGACCTTTATGAATCTTACGTCGGATCAATCGTCGCTACTATGGCCTTGGGTGCAGCCGCATTTGGTGATATTGGCCTGGGAGTTCAGAGCATTACCGTTCCTATGCTTATGTCTGCAATCGGTGTTATTGCTTCTATTATCGGAACATTTTTTGTGCGTGTAGGTGAAAAGGCTGAACAGTCTGTTCTGCTTCGTGCCCTCAGAACCGGTATATACATTAGCGCAGCGTTGATAGCTGTAGCTTCATTCTTTGTTGTGCGTTGGGTATTGGGCCCTGAACATATAGGTGTCTGGGGTTCAGTTGTGACAGGTTTGATCGTCGGTCTGATTATAGGTTATGCCACTGAATACTTTACTTCCGACAAATACAAACCTACCAGAACTATTGCCGAACAGGCAGAAACGGGTCCTGCAACAGTCATCATAAGTGGTTTGTCCGTAGGTATGATGAGTACAGTAGTACCTGTTGTTACTATTTGTCTTGGTATATTCTTCAGCTTCTATTTCTCAAAAGGATTTAGCGATCCTGTAATGGGATTATACGGTGTTGGTATAGCCGCTGTAGGTATGTTGAGTACACTGGGTATTACCCTTGCTACCGACGCTTACGGTCCTGTTGCTGACAACGCCGGTGGTAACGCAGAAATGGCTGGTCTTCCTCCCGAAGTCAGGGAAAGGACCGACGCTCTGGACGCTCTTGGTAACACCACAGCCGCTACTGGTAAGGGTTTTGCCATTGGTTCGGCCGCTCTGACGTCTCTGGCATTGATTTCAGCTTACAAGGAAGAAGTTCTGAAGTTTATCTGTGATAGACCTTCATTCAAGGACTTTGTGCTTGAAAGCAGGGCTGCTTCTTTAATAACGGCAGAATTCGACCAAATGACAGCTTTGGAGAAATTTGACAAGATTTATTTAAAGCTGGCTGAAGAATTTCCCAATGTTAAAGCAGCATTCTTGGAAAGACACTTTAATATTGCTCTGGACAATCCCAAACTTCTCATCGGTCTCTTATTAGGCGGTCTTATGCCCTTTGTATTCGGCGCGTTTACCATGCAAGCCGTAGGTAGAGCCGCAGGTAAAATCGTCATGGAAGTACGAAGACAATTTAGAGAAATTAAGGGACTTATGGATGGTTCAGGTGAACCTGATTATGCTTCTTGTGTAAACATAAGTACAACTGCTGCACAGAAAGAAATGATTTTACCTTCGTTGTTAGCTCTTATCGTGCCTGTCATCGTAGGTATATTGTTGGGTGTGGAATCTGTTGTAGGTTTGCTCATCGGTGGTCTTACATGCGGTTTCATACTGGCCGTCATGATGGCCAATGCTGGTGGAGCATGGGATAATGCCAAGAAATATATTGAAGGTGGTGCTCATGGTGGAAAAGGTTCAGAAGCTCACAAAGCTGCTGTTACCGGTGACACCGTAGGTGACCCCTTCAAGGATACTTCCGGTCCATCTCTGAATATATTAATTAAGCTTATGTCTATGGTTTCACTGGTATTCGCCGCATTTATCGTGGCAAATACCCTGTTTAAATAAACTTAAAGACATACGGTTTCATGATTGGGGCACGGCGGGCCGTGCCCCTTTCTTTCTATGATTTTTTAGAGACTAAAATAATAATTCAAGGAGACATAAATGTCCCAGTCTCAGAACGGTATGACACCATTAGAAGACGATCTAATGCTTAGTCGCCATTGTTCCAGGTATATTATGGATTTTGATCTGGAGCAAATACCCCATATGTATACCGATTTTCTTATAATCGGTGCTGGAGCAGCTGGTCTGAGAGCGGCAATAGAAACTAGCAGATACGGTAAAACCCTTCTGGTAACTAAAGATGAATTAGGAGAAAGCAACACCACCCACGCCCAGGGCGGGATTGCTGTGGCCATAAATGTAGGTGATCAGGTAAGTTATCACGTGGAAGATACCCTTAAAGCAGGTGATGGTATATGCAATGAGCCGGCTGTTAAGGTTATGGTCGAAGAGGGTATAGATCGAGTTCTTGAGCTGGTGCAATGGGGCGCAAACTTTGACAGGCAGAACGATAAACTGGTGTTTACAAAAGAAGCTGCCCACCGTATGAGACGAATTATACATGCCAAAGGTGATGCCACAGGAGAAGAAACTGAAGATGTTTTAATACGAAAAGCCTCTGATGACAGCGAAGCCCAATTTATGGATCGTACTTTCGCTGTGGATCTGATAACAATAAAAGACCACTGCTACGGTGCTATCTTTCTGGATGAGAAAAGAGAGAAGTTTTTCGCAATAATATCCCAGGCAACTATTCTGGCCTCAGGCGGACTCTGTTTGTTGTATCGCTATACAACAAATCCCGATATATCCACCGGGGATGGATATGCTATGGCCTACCGGGCTGGATGTGAAATGATGGACATGGAATTTGTGCAGTTCCATCCTACATCGCTGTATATCAACGGCGCACCGAGATTTTTGATCTCTGAAGCTGTGAGAGGAGAAGGTGCAGTTTTGCTCAATGAAGATGGAGAGCGTTTTATGAAACGCTACCATGAATTGGCGGAGCTGGCCCCAAGGGACGTTGTAAGCAGAGCTATACTGGAAGAAACGACAAAAACCAACACAGAATGTGTATATCTTGACCTGAGACATCTGGATTCAGAACTCATAAAAATCAGATTTCCCAATATAAGCGAAAGATGCCTGGGTTACGGAATTGATATATCAAAAGATTTAGTGCCTGTTCAGGTAAGCGCGCATTTTATGATGGGCGGAATCAAGACAAACGAGGACGGAGAAACTAACTTAAAAGGTTTATATGCCTGCGGTGAGGTGGCATGTACAGGTGTTCATGGGGCAAATAGACTCGCCAGTAACTCGTTGCTTGAGACGCTTGTGTTTAGCGTTAGAGCAGCTAATTCTGCAAATCAAGGTAGACTAGAGGTTCCTCAAAAAGTTCTGACATTAAAAAATATAAGTAATCAAAAAACTGATAAAGATCAAAATATAGCGAAAATAAGGAACTCTATTCGTAAGCTTATGTGGGATAAAGTCGGGATAATACGAAATGCTGATGCCCTTAAACAAGCTATTTCGCATCTTGGAAAATATGTGGATATAAAACCAAAAACAAGAGAAGGTTTTGAACTACAGAATATGCTGGATTTATCTCGTCTTATAACTTACGCCGCCCTTGTAAGACAGGAAAGCCGAGGGGCTCATTATCGCTCAGATTTTCCGGAGAGAGACGATAAGCTCTGGAACCGACATATAACTTTCCGCAGGCGTATGGATTAGCATTATCAGGTTTCTTCCCTGTTTATGGATTTATATAAAACTTGACTTAGCTCTTTAAACTTAAATGGTTTTATAATCACATTATTGAAACCGTGTTTTGTATAATTTTTAATTGCAGGATCGCTTGAATATCCGCTTGTTAATATTGCCTTAACATGTGGATTGATCTTTTTGATCTGATTTATCGTATCTATGCCACCCATTCCATACTGTATATTCAAATCCAGTATAACAAGGGCAAATGGCTTTCCCGTCTTTTGAGCTTTAATATATAAATTAATGGCATCCTGACCGTTCTTAGCGGTTTTCACCTCATATCCGATTTTGATTAGTATTTCAGACACAAGATTCCTTATAATCTCTTCATCATCCATCAGAAGTATTTTCCCGGAACCCATAACAATAGTATTTTCATTTTCCCTTTGCGGTAGTTT
>WJIO01000269.1 GCA_014730235.1 Candidatus Poribacteria bacterium | reverse complement strand
CTTGTTTCCGTTTTTCTTTGCTGGGAAGTTTCAACACTTCTTCAATAGCATGGTATATTTTATCCATAAGTTGGGGATTAACGTGGGATTTTGGAAGAGAAAGTGTATAATAATAGCGTTTACTTAGTCTGAGAAGGGCTTTAAATAGGTAAATTGGATCGCTGAAGCCAAATGATATGTCTTGCAGGTTCCTTCTGCCTAATTTTATGCCTTCTATAAGCCGACTTAGTTCTTGTTGTCTCTTAATTCTAAGTTTGGACCTGAACTGTTCCTCTTGCCAGTGAACTCTCTTCTTTTCTTCCAATGATTTAGCTTTGGTTATACGTTTTTCATATTCGTAGCTGCAGAACTCAAGTAAGATTAATTCCTCTATATCAAACCTGTATGAATCCAGACCGGGTGAATAAAGACTTTTTAATTCTTTATAATCTCCATTATTCCAAAGGGTTCTCAAGACTTTTAATTCAGCGTTCATTTCCATTTCCCTCACATGGAATTTCAATCGTCAAATATCTCTAACCTTATATCCTTGAATATCTGATCAATTACATTGCGATCATGGGGATTATCAAATCTTAGTTCTGTTTTTCCAAGCTTTATGACTAACCACCTACCCTCATCTATAGGTTTATGAGAGATTATCTCTTCCGGACCATTCTGTTCCCATTCAATAAACTTCTCCAAGTCTTCCGTTTCTATTGCAGATGATACAGTTACTGATACAAATTTACCAGTAAGCTCTTCTGCCTTGGCCACTAATTCAAGAAACAGAGAATTTCCCTCTTTGTATATTTCAGCTTTGACGGCTTCATTTTCATATATCTGACGCTTCTTATCTGTTTTTGAAAGCATTCCTGCTGGGGTTGGGAGAGTGAAAGCGGTATATATACAGTCGCCGATGGCGACTAACCTTTTATGCATCTCCTGAATCTGTTCTAAGGTTAATAATGGCTGGCTATCCAGTTCCAATTTTTCAACTAATTCATTAAAGGGACCTCTAAGATATAAAGTTTTTTCTATTTCCCGTTCCTGAAAATCCAGTCTTGGGTCACTCTCATCTACAACAGGTGCTCCTGTTTTTATATCGGATATATCAATTTCTGTTTCCAGAAGTTTCAACTGTAGTCTACCCAATTGATTTATAAGTTTATCTGATAACTTTCCATATAATTGGGAGAGATTCGCCTTGAGCATAGGTTGACTGTTCCATATCTCTATTATTATATCTTTTTCCAATGGATTTTCTTCAGCAGACAACATTAAATCCATATCGCTAGCTTGGTCCACTTTATTAGAGATAGGCGCAATACGAACGTCAGGGTAACTTTTGTTATACGCGTCTTTATCATCAAGGAGAATGACTACATGAACGGGATTTTGCACTTCTGGCAGTTGGCCCCCGTTTGGTGAAAGTGGAGAGCTCTTGGTTGCCCATATTTCACCAATTTCCACAACTATGTTTTCGTTTTTTCCATTCACAGTTCCACTCCCCATTATTAATTGCCATATAGGTTTATGCCGTAGTCTCTTAATATTCTTTGTCGTAGTTCATCTCTTAGACGCTTGGGCAATAATCCCTTATAGTTTCTGAGATAACTTTTTAATACTGGTTGCAGGCTACGCATATTGATATATGTGCTCTTACGGATTAAAGGAAAATCATCTCTTGTAACTTTGATGCATTGCCGTTTCTTTATGCTGCTTCCTATGACGATCATAGAGCTTTTTGGCCCGTTCTTGCGGACAGTAATTGCAGGACGATCATAGGGTTTTCTTGCCTGACATACATAATTAGTTTTATTATGAGGGACCCACCAAAAATTACCAAGATCGTATTTTCCACCCATATCCGCTGAATCTCCTATTAATCTCTTTCTTTGCAGTATATATTCAGTTTAATTTCTTTAAAAACATCCTCAAGAATTCTAAAATGACTTGGTTCCTGCGGATCCAGATCGGTCTCTGCAATTTCTATTTCCACACTACCGCTTTCATCAATGGATTCTTCAGATATAATCTCTTCAGGACCATTTTTGCGCCACTTAATTAAACCAACCTTATAATCATCAGATATAATACAAACCCTAACCTGGCGTCCAATGCTCTCTGAATTATCCGTTGCTATTGATAAGAATAACTTATTAGATTGCTTGTAGATTTCACACCGGAACGCTTGATTTTTATATATGAGCCTTTTAGACAATGGAGCGGCTGCTAATTCTTTTTCTTGTTGTGGTCGAGTGACAGGAGGTTTTGTAGTTCCTTCCCCAAAGAAAGTCTCGAAGATTTTTCTCTTTGACTCTTCAGAGGTATCGGGCACTGAATCATTTTCCAATTCTACAATAAGCTCATGAGCGTCCCTGAATATCCTGTAACACTGATTACATTCTACCACATGATTCAGAACTTTTCGTCTTAGAGGGTTATCTTGCTCGAGTTTATAACGCTTTTCTAAATATTGGAATATCTCTTCTGAGCTTAAATGTTGGGATTTTTTTTCAGGTGATAAAAGACTATCTTTTCCCCTTAAAGCTGCAAGTATCTCATCAAGTGAAGGTTTGTTATTAATTGACAAAGTATTCACCTCCAAAAAGTCTTAACTCTATATATATTTAACGCACAAAGATTCCCTTATCTTTCAAACACTTCTTTAAATCTTTCTTTGCACGGCTAACCCAGGTACTTATAGTACTTCGAGAAACACCCATCATGGAAGCAATTTCAGCTTGAGGACATCCCTCTTTAAAAAATAGAACGATAGCGTTCCTTTCGTTATCATTAAGTTGACTAATACATTCCTGTAGTATATCGTTATCATAGGGACTTTCAGGTATATTTGGGTCGGGGATAATATCTTGTATATCATTGTCTTTATCATTTCCTATAGCTATGTTGGTTGAGGTTAGGTTGATTATTGATGTTTTTCTTACATCCTCAAGACTCCATCCCAATTTAGCAGCAATTTCTTCATCCATTGGGCGATTTATAGATTGCATACTCAGGTCTTCCAGCGCTTTCTTATATGCCTTCACTTTACTATAAATGCTATGTGGAATTCGGATCAGCCCATGCTCCCTCCACCAGTCTGTAGCTGCATTATAAGAGACACTATGTAACCACGTAGTAAACTTAAAGCCCTTATATTTCCATTTGCATATTTTTTTAAGGACGTGCGCCCAGATATGCTGATTCAGATCTTTCTGCATATCCTGGCTCAAATGATCTTGCCCTCTTTTTCTTGCTACATTTTTTATGTATTTTTCATAATCTTTGCAAAAAGCTTCGAGTATATCATCGTCCAATTGGCTGCGATTTTGAACTTGCATTGCTTTCTGTACCGCGTATATAAATTCTTCTTCTTTGTCAAAACCGAGTTTTTGCTGTTCCAGCATCACCCAATACCTCTTTTATTATCTGTTCTCTATCTGTAGTATGAATTTAGAACGGCGTTATATTATGCCATATCCTAAAGCAAGATTATGCACTTCTGAGTATATATCATATAAGAATATACGAAGTCAAGTCATTCTTTGGGAGAATAATACAAAAGTTTCGTTTAATGTAAAAGAGGAGATTTTAGTAGGATAATAAATAAGGAGAAAAATTTCAAGATGAATAGGGATATAAATTATATATTTAAATCAATTGAACCAAACCTTAAATTGGCTATTAGTATTCCGGATACATCTCTCGCGGAAGAGCCCATAGGTTTAGACATTTTATTAGAACATTTAGATGCCAGAAAGGACAAGATACGAATAACAGGAAATGAACGGGCTAAAGGATTTATTCTGATAGGTCCGCCAGGTACTGGAAAAACAATGTTTGCAAGGATAATTGGCAGAAGAACTGGGCTTCTGACAGTAGAGTTCTGCATATCATCACTTATAAATACTCCATATGGAGAAATAGAGAACAGATTTTCTCAGATACTCTCTGTTTTAGAGGCCATGTCTCCTAATGTGGTTCTCATAGATGAATTCTGGAATTTTTTCGAGGATTCATCGAAAATGGAAAGAAGAACAATTGTGCGACTCTCCGAACTTTTGTTATCATGGTTTTCCGATAATCTTTACCCAAATTTCATTGTAGTCACATCCAATAACATCCAACGCTTTGGAGATATTGGACTTGCCATAATCAGGTCTGGATGCTTCGATGCGGCTTTCTTTATAGACTTTCCTAGTTTCGAGTCACGACGAAGAATGTTAAAGAGATGGTTGAGTAAAGATAACGACTTGGCTGATCAGATAGCGGGTATGACTGAGAAATTTTCTGGCGCTGATCTGCATTCCATAATCAAACAGGCAATGGCTAAACATGAGAATGACGAACTAACACTGAATATACTTAAGCACGAAATAGAACTTAAATGGCTGAAGGTTATTAATGTATATGACGAATTTCAGGAACTTCGGAGATGGGGTAGAATGCATTGCAAACCTGCAGGATATTTTGAATGAAACCATCTGCTGTTATTTCATAATAATTGGAGAAACACATCATGTTTTTCTTTCCCGATCTGCTTCTCATGGGTTTAGTTACAAAGCTCTTATGGGAAACATATAAATCTTCTTTGATTCCAATAGAATTATTTATTCTGGGAATTTTTGGTCTTCCCTTCTTCTGGGGTTTAGGTGGTCACGGATTCAACAAACTTTTACGGGAAGCAGCTGGAATCTGTGGTCTTGCTATCTTTTTTATGGACCTATATACTAGGGGAGTTCATAGCTATTATATGGCTTTCATCTGTATTGATTTACTAATTTATATATGGGGACGTTCAATAAGAAGAGGAAAACGTTATTTGATTATAGCTGTATTTATAATGGCTACCGTTATATATATATTTGCCAGAAACCGTGTCTTTTTATGAAATTGATTTTTAGTGTTTGAAATCAATTGTTCTATGGAGCGCTTTAACCTACCATTTCTAACCATCGGCAATCTTATTCAATTCCAGAAACCAGGCTTGCTTTTCTAAATCAAAATCATCCGCATTATTATGACGTAAATCACTAACTGTTTCCGTTATCATATCCTTCACTTCATCTGGATTGAAATCAGACAGGACTTCACATAGCTCCATAGCTTTAGTATTCAGACTCTCCCAGTCTCTTTGCCTTGCTTTGATTCTCAATATACCACAAAGAGCTTTAGCTTGTTCTCCTTTAGATGATAATCTTTGAGAATACTCAAGCCATTTCTCAAAATATTCAATAGCGTCTTCTAATTGGGTTAATTTCTCAGCGCATTGTCCCATATCACGGCTCATAACCATGATGCCTCGATGATCACCCATCTGCTCTGATATATCCAGATCCTTCTTAAAACAAATCATTGCTTTTTTACAATCAACTTCAATATCTCTATAAAATCTTCCCAGTCCGCCGTAAGTCATTGCCTGACCTCGGTGATCGTTAAGCTGTTCTTTAATTTTGAGACTTTCATTATAGTTTGCTTTTATTTCTTCAGATGAATAATCCATTCCTTTCTCTTTCGAGTAACTCATGCATTCAGCTGTTGTGTTAATAATCCGGGATTTCATTGATATCAGATATATCTTTTGTTCTTTATTAACTTCATCAATCTTTTTATCTATTAAGTCTACTAAGTTTTTCATTAATTTTATGGATTCGGCCCTGTCCTCATCCGAATCTATCCTACCTAATGACATTGCTTTATCGAAACTTGCCTCTAGATATTCCAATAAAAATCCATTCGCATTATCCCCCAATTTGGCCAAAACGCTTTCTGCCATTCTCAGAGATTGATCGTACCACCCCTTTCTATAATAGGCAGTAGTCTGTAAATTCATAAGTCTGTATTTTATAGGTTTTAATTTATTGTTATCATTCATAATATCCCGCATTTTATCAAAATCACCAAGAACTCTTTCTAATTCCACAATCGCAAGATCATAAGCATTTCTCTTCGATTTTATATAGGTAGGTACTTTCCCAGAATCTATTAATACTTTGCATTTCAGGTATTCCAGTTCCAGCAACTGGACTCCTAATTCCTCAGAGTCTTTCCAATCAAAAGAATTGATAGCCATATCAGCATACTTTGAGGCTTCATTATAAGCAAATTGTCCCAATGCGGCTTCTGCAGCAATCTTACAATATCTAAAGGTTTTGGATTTCATTTTCTTACCGCTTTTATAAGAATGGTTGGCCAAATCAAATAATCTGTTTCCTAGTTGGTTAAATATGTCATCTTCTATCTCATTGATTTGGTATCTCTCTTCAATAGATTCAGCGATTCGGCGATTATACTCTTTGGAAACCTGGGAAATCTGTCCTTCCCTTCCAGGTTGCTCTACACGTTCCAGCAACACCTGCAATATAATATCCGACTCAAATTCGTAAGCATCATCAGTTTCTCTAACATCTCTTAAAATTCCATATTCATCTTCAATCTGACGTAATTTATTTAGAAGTTCTAATCGATCTATATCCAGAATTCTCACCAGCTCATCTGCGTCAAAACTCATGCCAATGTGTGCAGCGCATTCTAATACCATCTGGAATTGCTCCGGAATCTGCATAATGCGTTCTCTTATCTGCTCTTTTAACTCATGGGAAACTACCAGTGCAGGTTCACTAAGTCCCTTTGCTAAGTTGACACCTTGTCTGGTGAATTCCAGGTCGTCTACAGACAATCCACGCAGTGCCTCCAATACGAATAGAATATTACCTCCGGTATTCCTTATTAACCAATCTGCAATTTTCCGGGTGTTATTTGTAACAAAGCCAACATTGCACAGGAGTTCAATAAGTTTCTCAGTTTTCATGGGTTTTAGCTTAACTGGTTCAACAGCTAAGGTTTGCTTGAAGTAGTCGGATTCGCTAGATGGTTCTGAACGGCATGTAAATATAATGCCGATCTGTAAGGCCTCAGAAGCTATATCTACCATCATGAATTCCAGGAATTTACGCGACGCTTCGTCTATCCATTGGACATCATCAAAGAACAGAATGATAGGTATCTCTTTAGAATAATTTTTCAGGATAGTAATCATGGTTTTGAGAAATATGTTACTTGAATTTGCATTTGAATGGGACAATAGTGAACTAGGAATTAAATCTCCTAGTTTAGGAACTAAATTCAGAACCCCATTGCTTATACTTTCAATCGTATTACGTTCTCTTAATACCTGCTGCTTAATGGCACTAAGATTATTAAAGCCAATAATTTCAAAGACTTTACTGAATGGTTCGTATGGTATATTTTGCTCATTACCTTCTGGTTGTTTACACTTGGCTTCCAGGATCTTCAGATTTTTATGTTTTAGTTTCAGAGATTTTATAATTTCCTCAGCTAGTCTGGTTTTTCCCACACCGGCTTCTCCGGTGATAAGAAGATTGTAAATCTTCCCATGAAAAATTGCTTCCATTTTTCTGGTATATTCCTCTATATGAATCTGCTCATGTTCAATATATTCTGGTTTATTGAGCTTTGCTTTAAGCTCTTCAATTGAAAATGATACATCAGTAATAGAAGAAACAGATTTGGTTTCTTCATCCCGTTCATTTATCTCTTTAGGAATATCCAATGAAGTTTTTCTATAATAAACAATTAATACAATCACCGACACAATTATCACAGGGCTTATTATATACCAATTGCATGTGGCGATAACCAATAAAACAACAGCCGAAGCGAATAACACATAAAGTAAAGCAATAATATCCCTTTTTCTATATTGAGTTGGAATAAGGCTTAAAAAAGGTCGAAGGACTTTGGTGAGTATTGATATTAAGATTATGGCAAGAACACAAAAGCCCAGAACGTAGGAAATGTCTGATACTAATGAAAACGTTTGGATGAAACATAAGCCCAGATATGCGCAAGCTCCTAAACAGCATATCATCAAAGAATGGGTAATACCCCGATGTAAATCATCTTTAATTGAAAAAAAACGCTTACCCAGAAGAGTCAGGACTACAGCTGGTGATAAAAGACCGAATGTGGATGCCGGAATAAACCAATAAAATCCTTTTAATGCCATTTCAGTCGGATCTGGCGCAAAGCTTCGACTAATCCATATTCCACCCCCAAAAAGCAAAAAGCCAAAAATAAACAGAAAAAATCTATGTATAAAATTTAATGGTATAGAATCTCTGCTAATCTTAGTCCAAAGGGTAGGATAAATTATAGCCAGTATAAATGTTGCTGTTAGAAATGCTAATAGGTATAGAAACTTACGAGTTCTGTCATAGGCAAACCCATCTGCATAACAACTTCTCTCGTAATCTCCGGTTAGTAAGGACCAGCTATAATATGTGATTCCATAGTATACTAGATCATCAATCATGTCTTTCTGTTCGATCTTCACTACTCCCAAGGTTTTCTGTTTGTAAAATTTGGCTATTTTGGCAAGTATACCTCTTGGGAGTGGAGAAGAATACAGGCCTGCTACCTCTTTTTTAGTCAGTATCTCCGCTATGCGTTCAGGTGATAAAGGGAAAAAGTATTGGGAGCGACCAAAATAAAACCGGGCTTCATCTTCCAGAGCCTCGTTCTTAGGCATACTAAGGCATATAATATATTCTTGATAGTCTTTTCTGGGTTGTCTATCAATTGATGCTATAACTTGCTCCATACCATTCGTGATTGCTATTATTGAAGGATCATCTATGTATTCGAAAAGGCTTTTGGGTTTGCCACTCAAGGTTTCATATAGAAGAAACACATTACGCATGGTATCAAAATTATTATCAATGCGGAATTCTGTATCGTCTATTCCTTTCTGTGAAATTTCATTAATCTTTTCTATTTCTGATAACAATGCCTGATCTGTCGTTTCCTTCAAAGCTTTATTCGCTAGTTCCTGCGCTTTTTTAAAGTATATCCGAGCGTTCTCGAAATCCTTAAGTCTACCATCGCGAACTCGTGCCAGTTGATAGAACGTATTTCCATGTTTTAGTTCCCCTCTGGCTTCCGATATTATTGCCCGGATCTCGTCCGGGTTCTTTTTTTGCTGAACGGCAGACGCAGACATTATAGCAAGTAGTGCCATTATGAAAATCATAAATATTACATGGCAATTAGTAAGTATTCTATTGACAATAAAATGCTCTGATCTATTGAATTTTTTGCACACTAAATGCCCCTTAGAGAAAAATATGGATTAACAATATTTAGCTTTCTAATTCTTAACGTTATCTCTTCATAGCTAATACCCGCGAGATCAGCGAAGGATTGTCATCCTCTTAATATGCTTATAACCACCAGCATCAATGATGTAAAAATATACTCCGCTTGCTACTTCCT
>WJIO01000001.1 GCA_014730235.1 Candidatus Poribacteria bacterium | reverse complement strand
GTGTAGATCTATGCAGTATTTAGCCTGTAATACTGCCTGGTGAAAGATTTTATGAGAAATACGCTGGCTGGAAGTTCCTTTATTATCACCTGGAAAACATCTATTCATTTTTTTATTATCAGCGGGGTTATACGTCTGCTTGCTGAAAAAAGCAAACACATTTACGATGGGTATGATTATTAAAGCACCTTTAAGCTCATCAGGTTTTATGGTGTTTAATATGTGATGAACAACCGCCACACCGTTTAACTCATTGCCGTCACTTACTGACTGTAGATACAATATATCTCCATGCTGGCTTCCGTTTATTAACGCAACGGGTATTTTTGCTGTCGAACCATCCTGCATTTCTCCCGCATCCATAAATCCATATTCAACAGTCCCGGGCTTTGCTTCTATCTTACCGACTTTTAATGTTGATTTCATTTTATAATTATCCTGTATATTATTTTTTCATAATATTTTAGACTCTTCCGGCTTGAGTGGAGTAAAGATAAGAAACTTCTTTATACTGTCATTCCTGCTTCAAGCTTTTCGAAAAGCTTGAAGCAGGAATGACAAGCTGAGGGAATTTTCAATTATAACCACACTAAACCCAGAAAAACCATATTTTATTAGAAGACCAAAAAGATGTTAACCTGAAAGGGGGGTTGTGTCAAGAATGATATATTATCTATTACTAATTATTTTATGGAATAAAAGCCTTAAGGATAATTGTTTTAACCAAGTGTAAGAATATAATAGTGTTACCGATAAATATGAGATTAATGAAAATTCTCGGCTTATATAGTATATTGTATACTTTTTCCTTTACTCAAATTTTTATATATGCTAAACTTCTAAGGAATCTTGCCGTTTTTATCTGACCAGTCCGTTTTAAAATCACTTTTATTTTTGTATTGTATGAGGTATTGAATGCCCAAAATCGGTATTATTGGCTTACCGACCCAGAATGAGCTTGATAACTATATTATAGAGGATTCGGAAGTAGTAGACCTGGATATGCCTGTGGATGGGGTGGAGTATTTTGGGGAGATCGAGCAGCTTGCGCCAAAGGTTTACTGCGCTACTCTGAGAACAGTCTTCACTAATGCTCTTGTCCTTAAGCCTGAAATTATAATAGCTGATGTAGGGGAAGGCAAATGTGATGGAATGAGATTTATAGCAGAGATACTCAAGGAACTTTTGCCGAAAACAAAGATAATAACTACACGCAATACAGATAATAAACCCACAGGAAACCCTATATCCATTTCCTGTTTACCTTTGAAAGAAAAGATGAACAGGATCGTAGACAGTGTTATAACGGATGTCGATAATAATCTTACACCATGTAAACCAACGGCTGGCTTTTGGGGTGTTCCTCCCAGAGATTTTTCAATCCTAGATTTATTTCCTGATACAACCCATATTTTCGGTTGGGCCAGATGTATGGAGAATAAAACGCCAGATAATCTGGACATAGAACTCATTGTTAATCCAGATATTCCCACTGTTTTCTTTGCTCAATCATTTTGTCAGAAAACTATACTGGCCAGATACCTTGCCCAGAAGTATAACGGTTTATTTGTTGATGTAGATTCTCAACTGGATGACAGTGCGGAGGCTAAAATAATAGCTTTCCTTACCCTTAGAGGTGCTTTAAAATAACTTTTAATTCAATAAACACAAGGAGTGATAATTTTGCAATATAAAGAATACGGAACAACGGGTGATAAGGTTTCGCGTCTGGGATATGGCCTTATGCGTCTTCCTATGGAAGGTGACCATGTGGACATGGACCTGTCTGTAGAACTGATAAGAAAGGCCATAGAGCTTGGAGTTAATTACCTTGACAGCGCGGTGATGTATTGTAACGCAGAAAGTCAGGTAGCCTTTGGTAAAGGCATAAAAGGTCTCAGAGATAAAGTCTTTGTATCAACCAAGAACCATTATAAAGGTGAATCTGGCGATGACTGGCAGAAGCATCTGGACGATTCTCTTGAGAGAATTGACGTTGACTATATAGACTTTTATCACCTTCACGGCCTATCATGGGATCAATTCCAGAATATGCAGGGCAAAGGTGGCCCTATTGAAAGATTCAGAAAAGCCCAGGACGAAGGACTTATCCGTCACAGGTGTTTTTCATGTCATGACAATCCGGAAAATATGAAAAAGCTGATTGATACCGGTGAATTTGCGGGGATGCTGGTTCAGTATAACCTTCTGGACAGGAAAAATGAAGAGGCCATAGCTCATGCCTGTGAAAACGGTATGGGTGTTGCCATTATGGGTCCGGTTGGCGGCGGTAGACTTGTTGCACCTTCAGATACGATACAGGAAGCAGTAGGTGCAAGCAGCACCCCGGAAGTCGCCCTCAGATTCGTTCTGTCAAATCCCAACGTAACCCTGGCCCTTTCCGGTATGAACAGCATACAGATGATCGAAGAAAATGTAGCTACCGCAAGCAGGGAAGAAGCCCTTGCTGATGATGAAAAACAGAAGGTAATGGATATGCTGGAAGAAACTAAAAAGCTGTCCGACCTTTACTGCACAGGCTGTGGTTATTGTATGCCGTGCCCTAACGATATAGACATACCGGCTAACTTCAGCGCCATGAATTATTACAAAGTATGGGGCTTGAAAGAACATGCTCAGGTTCAATACAAGAGATTGGGTAAGAAGAAA
Organism: Candidatus Poribacteria bacterium; assembly: GCA_014730235.1. Lineage (GTDB taxonomy): Bacteria > Poribacteria > DTPJ01 > DTPJ01 > WJIO01 > WJIO01. Next base: position 540 of record WJIO01000001.1, on the reverse strand, counting down.
TTATCCGATGGTAAAATTGTAGAGGCCTGGGCGGAAGCCTGCATCGAATGCGGGGAATGTGAACCCAAATGCCCTCAGGATATACCTATCCGGGAGCAGCTCAAAGAAACAGCCGAAGCTCTTGGTAGTTAATTAATTTCATTGACAACGGCGAAAGTAACTTTCGCCGTTGTCAATGTATTTTCGTTTTAAAGGAGATGAGATCTCTTGGAAGAAAAAGACCGCATTACCAGAAGGAATTTTATAAAGACTACAGGTGGTGCTATAGCAGTTGCATCTATAGGAGCAAATTCAATAATAAATTCTGCTAAAGCTGCGAAAGGTGCAAAATCAGGTAAGGGTATTGTTATGCAAAAACGCGAACTCGGTAAGACAGGAGAAAAGCTTTCAATTATTGGATTTGGCGGAATCGTAGTCTGCGGAACAGAACAGCCAGAAGCCAATGATATTGTAAGCGAAGCGGTTGACAGGGGTGTTAACTACTTTGACGTGGCCCCCTCCTACTGCAACGGTCAGGCAGAAGAACGCTTAGGGCCTGCC
>WJIO01000268.1 GCA_014730235.1 Candidatus Poribacteria bacterium | reverse complement strand
CAACGAAGGCACACCCAAAAAAGTAACTATTATTGACGGCGCAAAAATCAGGGAAGGTGTTACCCTTGGGCCTGTTTGTAGAGTCGGTGGTGAAGTTGAGGAATCTATTGTTCAGGGTTATTCCAACAAACATCATTCCGGTTTCCTGGGTCATGCTTATGTAGGTGAGTGGGTCAATATCGGTGCAATGGCCACCAACAGCGACCTGAAAAATGACCTTACTGATGTAAAAGTTCCGGTAAATGGAAATCTTATAGATACAGAAGATCTTAAGGTTGGGTGTTCTATTGGTGATCACAGTAAGTTAGGTATTGGTGCTCTTCTAACTACCGGTACAGTGGTGGGAATTATGACTAACGTATTGTCTTCAGGCAGTATCCCTCCCCAGGATATACCATCTTTTTGCTTCTATCGCGATGATAGATTGAGCAGGGGCTTCCGTACCAGCACTTTAATTGATACAGCCCAAAGAGTTATGGGAAGAAGAAAGGTGGAAATGACAGAGGCAGATGTGGATTTGATTAACTATATCTACGATATGGTTAAAGATGAACGGGATGATAATATAGATAAACATAACCGTCGAGTTGATAATAATATCCTCAAGATAATTCGACAGTGGGACAAACAGCAAAAGTCCAAAAAATAAATTTTACTTTTTGTCATTCCTGCAAATGCAGGAATGACAAAAATGCGTCTACCAAATTAATTAATCAAAATATAACAATCTATATCTTTGCCAATTTCTGAATATCCACCGAATATAATATGGCTTCGGTTCTGGCTTCCTTATTATTAAAGCCGAAACGCTCTGAAAGATATTCTTTCATAGCCTTTCTTGTTTCAGGCAATTCTTCATCATCTTCAATGTATTTAAACCATTTAAGTCTTTTAAAGTGCTTGTTGAAATACTTATTACTTTCCTTCTTTGCCATATTTGGCTTTAATTTAAAACGCTCCATAAGGTATGAAACAAGCTTTTGTCTTTTTTCCGGTAATTCCTCTTCATCCACTTCCTGCACCCACCTGTTATCAGTCAATGCAGAAGTATTAATAACACGCTCATTTACGGAAAGGCGACTTTTGTATCTGAATATATAATTATCCACTGACCAAGATGATGATTTTTTGTTGATTCTAACATTTTCATTATCAAATTCTAAGCCTTTATCCAAAAGCTTTTTTTTCAAGCCCTGAGGTATTATCTTCTTATCCAGTGATTCTATCCATGATTCCTCAACACCTATTGAAAACAGGTGGTTGTAATTATATTTTTTTGCCATTATCTTACTCCTTTATCTATATCCCTGCTTTTGATAAAATTAACGACAGTAGGTCTAGATACATCCATTAATTTAGCTATAGCTGTCTTGTTAATACCTTTTTTAAGGTATTCTTTTATTTGATCTTCTTTACCATCCAGAATCGAAGTTCCTTTACTACCTTTAGGTCTTCCCAAAATTTTTCCTTCTTTTCTGGCTCTTGCAAGGCCTTCCCTTGTGCGCTGGGATAGCAGGTCTCGTTCAATTTCGGCAAATAGGTTAAACATAGCCATCTGAGTCTTTGTAACCGTATTATCCTGACCAGTATCTATCCCTTCCTTAACTGTTATCAACCTAACCCCTTTTCTCATTAACTTTTTTATTAGATCAATTATTTGATTTAATGAGCGACCTAAACGGGATAATTCTGCAACAATCAAGGTATCATAAGAATTTAGCGTATTTAATAATTGAGTAATCTGTCTTTCTTTCTGAATCTTACGAATTGATAAATCTATATCAACAAAATCATCAATTTTCAGGTTATTTTTATCCGCATATCTAGATATAGACGTTTGCTGATTTTCAATTTCCTGCTTCTGTGAGCAAATACGAATATAACCTATTACTTTACTCATTGAGATTCCTTTTTATCAAAATGTAAAACTATTTACCCATATTATATTTTACACTATTTTTATAAAAAAGTCAAGCATTAATTATCATTTTTTCAAAAAATTATTGACATCATAATTTACTTTAATTATAATATTCTGCGTTTAATCTATTGAATACCTTGATAAATGTGACGGGAAACTACTAAGTGTAGTTGTTGGAATTGAGGAATTGATAGAATAATTTAGGGTTCTTCCGGGTTCAGTGTGGTAAAGATAAGAAAGTTCTTTATACTGTCATTCCTGCAAGAGCAGGAATGACAAGTTGAGAGGATTTCAATTATAACCACACTGAACCCAGAAGAGTTAAATTTAATAAGGTCTATTGAAGAGGTTACAAAAGCTATTAATTTTAATTACTATTATTGTAGGTATGCAGGAGGATCGAGATGAAAGCAAGTTGTTTGTTAATTAGCATGGCTGTTTTATTTGTTGCTGGTATTTTAACCAGTCCAACTTATGCCAAGATTGATCCGGAAACGATGGTTGGTATATGGTTTTTTGACGAAGGAGATGGCGATACTGCCGAAGATTCCTCTGGAAATGAAAATCACGGAACTCTCTTGAGCGATCCCAAGTGGGTTGATGGTAAACTTGGCATGGCTCTGGAGTTTGATGGTTCGTCTACTTCTGTTGATTGTGGGGATACTGAAAGTATGAATATACCAACTGGCGGTGAAGTAACGATGTGTGCCTGGGTATATCCTACAGTTGGAAGCGCAGCCGCATGGCAGGGAATTATGGCAAAACGCACAGGTAACTATTCCTATGGTATTAATTTTATAACAAACCAATTCCAGGTATATACTTCTGGAGGAAGTGGGATAGCGATATTTAATTATAACCTTCCCAGTGATGAATGGGTGCATGTTGCCGGTGTAATGTCTGCAGATCCTACAGAGCTTTATATAAATGGTGAACTCTTCGATACATGGGGAGCAGGCGGCGGTGTTATAGAAGCTGCAAACGAATTAAGAATTGGTGCATCCGGCACAATAGGTGAAGTTTTCAATGGTATCATTGATGATGTCGGTATTTTTAATGTGGCTCTGAGTGAAAATGATATTAATGATATTTATAACAGAGGATTAGGGATGGCAACTGGTATAGCACCTGTTGAATTTTCCGGCAAGCTTGCTACAACCTGGGCAGGTATTAAATCCAAATAAAAATCCGATGAATTTCAATGTGTGGTATAAAAGTTTTTATTTAAACAACGGCAGTTTAAATATTTAAACTGCCGTTGTTTGTTTTTAACAAATGGATTAACGCTATATGAAATTTGAAAATATACTTTCTTCTGACAATAAATATATTTATGATATACAAACCAACGCAGCAGGACCTTCCGGTCAACTCCCTCTCACCGGACAAATGCTTACCCAATGGCCCAGCGGTCATATATTTGGCATGACCGAAGATGCAGGCATGGGGTGGGAATCTTCGGAACTGGACAGGGATCAGTATCTGATAATCGGCAACCTGGCCGGACTTCGTGATCCTGATGGCCGCCCCACCGCTCTGGGGTTACATACAGGACACTGGGAAACCGACCTGGCCATGCGCGAAGCTTCAAAAGAATTCAGGCGACAAGGCGTATTACCCTATGCTTTATACTGCTCAGATCCCTGTGATGGTCGGACCCAGGGAACAGTTGGCATGATGGATAGTTTAGCCTATCGTAACGATTCAGCAATTTTACTCAGAAGATTAATTCGCTCTCTTCCCCGGAGAAAAGGTATTATGGCTGTTTCGTCATGCGATAAAGGACTGCCCGGAGCAATGATGGCCATAGGAGCAATGAGGAATTTACCTTCAATACTTGTTCCCGGCGGCGTTACATTACCTCCACAAAAAGGTGAAGACCTGGGTAAAGTGCAGAGCATAGGTGCTAGATATTCCAGAGGTGAACTTTCCCTACAAGAGGCTTCGATTCTTGGTTGTAAAGCCTGCGCCAGTTCTGGCGGCGGATGCCAGTTTTTAGGTACGGCTGGGACATCTCAGGTAGTTTCCGAAGCCCTGGGATTAACTCTTCCACATTCGGCCTTAGCACCATCAGGTCAGGCCATATGGCTGGATATAGCAAAACGATCTGCCCGATCTATGCTGAACCTTCAAAAGAAAGGTATTGCAGTAAAAGAGGTATTGACAGAAGCCGCTGTCCGCAACTCCATGATTATTCACGCTGCCTGCGGCGGTTCGACGAATTTGCTACTGCATATCCCGGCTATCGCCCATGCCACCGGTCTTAGACGTCCTGATGTAGATGATTGGATAAGGATCAACAGGCAAGTTCCAAGACTGGTTGATGTTATACCCAATGGCCCGGTTGGACACCCCACAGTCAGGGTATTTCTGGCTGGAGGAGTGCCGGAAGTTATGCTTAATCTCAGGGAAATGGAACTCCTGGATGAATCGGTTATGACAGCTTCAGGTATGACATTGAAAGAAAACCTCGACTGGTGGGAGAATTCAGAGCGGCGTAAACGGTTGAAAAAAATACTTACCGAAAAGGATGGGGTTGATCCTGATGATGTAATTATGAGTCCAGAGAAGGCCAGACAAAAGGGTTTGACCAGCACTGTAACATTCCCGAGAGGTAACCTTGCCCCGGAAGGATCGGTAATTAAAAGCACAGCTATTGATCCATCTGTGGTGGATTCAGATGGTGTTTTTCGCATGAAGGGCCCGGCCCGGGTTTTTGTAAGAGAAAGCGACGCTATTAATGCAATCAAAGGCAATACTGATAATAATATAAAGCCCGGTGATATTATGGTTATAATCTGTCGAGGACCTATGGGTGCAGGTATGGAAGAGATTTACCAGGTAACAGCGGCTTTGAAACATCTTTCCTTTGGGAAGCATGTGGCAGTTTTAACAGATGCCCGTTTTTCCGGTGTTTCAACCGGAGCCTGTATAGGTCACATAGGCCCGGAAGCCCTGGCAGGAGGACCTATCGGTAAGGTTCTGGAAGGTGATATTATCCAGATTATCGTAGACCGAAATCGACTGGAAGGAAGCATTGACCTCATAGGCAATAAGGATGAAATATTCGGACAGGAGAAAGGAACGAAAATATTATCAGAAAGATCTATGCGTCCTGATCTGTCACCGGATGAAAACCTGCCGGATGATACCCGTATCTGGGCTGCTCTACAAAGTGTCAGCGGCGGCACATGGGGTGGTTGTGTATATGATGTGGATAATATCATAAAGGCCGTTCAAAGCTGAAAATGGAGTTAAAGGTTTGAAAACCGCCAGTGTTTTTTATTATGGAAATGGATGACTGTGTGAATAGATATCAAATGTCACATTTTTCTGTATCAACACCAAATAAGGGACTGACAGATTGACCACAGTGTATGCGTATAATTGTTTCGGCAAATAAATCGGCAACGGATATGACCTTGATTTTTGTTGAATTGTCAAGTTTTTTCTTTGGTATACGCACTGTATCTGTAACTACCAATTCCTTTATATCAGATTTTTCTATACGCTCAACAGCATTTTTAGCCAAAATACCGTGAGTTATACCGGCATATATATCTTTAACGCCATTTTCTTTTAGTGCGTCAACCAACGCTATCAAAGAACCACCAGTAAGGATTTCATCATCAAACATAACAGCGTTTTTGCCTGAAACTTCTCCGGTAACAGCCAGTATTTGGGGTTTACCATCAAGGCCCCTTCGGCTTTTATCCAGGACGGCCATAGGTGCTTTCAGCTTTTCTGAATACATCCTGTTTAATTTTGCTCTACCTACATCTCCAGCCACAACTACCATATCGTTTATGTTTTTGGACTCAAAATAATCACAGAACACAGGAAGAGCAAGAAGCTGATCCGCAGGCATATCAAAAAAACCCTGAATTTGTGCAGCATGCAGATCCATTGTCAAAACTCGGGATGCCCCTGATGTCTTTAGCAGATCAGCTATTAACCTGGCGGTGATGGATATGCGAGGTTCATCTTTTTTGTCCGAACGGACATAAGGAAAATATGGTATTACCGCCGTAATTCTTTTGGCTGAAGCTCCTTTAAAGGCATGCAGCATTATAAGGAGTTCCATTATGTTTTTATGAACCGGAGGGCATGATGTTTGTATAACAAAAACGTCTTTACCCCTTACACTTTCCAGACTTTTTACCTTAATATTCTGGTTATCAAAGTCAGTAAATTCGATTTCACTCAGCTTAAAGTCATTTTTTTTCAGCTTTTTCTTTAGCGATTTTTCAATCCTCTTTGCAAGCTTTTTATTAGATCTTCCAGTGAAGACCATTATACCCATAATTTCTTCTCTTATTTCTTCCCGAAGTTCTTCTTTGATACTTTCCAATAATTCTTTATCAACGGACATATAGCATTCCTCCAAAAAAAATTATATTCTGATAGGAACATCCTTGTTCCTTAGATACTCTTTGGCTTCCTGGATTGTATATTCTTGATAATGAAATATTGATGCAGCGAGGACAGCATCGGCTTTGCCTTGAACAAATGCTTCGTAAAGATGTTCAAGATTTCCTGCACCACCAGAGGCGATAACCGGTATATTTACCGATTCAGATATACGACGGTTTAGATCAATATCATAACCAGCTTTTGTGCCGTCGCAGTCCATACTTGTCAGGAGTATCTCACCTGACCCAAGCTTTTCTACCTGTTTTGCCCATTGTATGGCATCAATATCCGTCGTCTTTCTACCTCCATAAGTATATACTTCCCATCCATCTCCGTTTTCTCTTCTTTTCGCATCAATAGCCACCACTATACATTGACTGCCAAATCTATCAGAAGCTTCCCTGACAAATTCAGGCCTTTCCACAGCGGCGGTGTTTATGGAAACTTTATCTGCTCCTGCGTTCAGCAGTTCCCTTATGTCGTCAACATCCCGTATTCCACCACCTACCGTCAGGGGCATGAATACCTGTTGAGCAGTTCTCTGTACTACATCAATCATGGTTTTACGTTCTTCATGGGAAGCTGTAATATCAAGGAATGTAACCTCATCTGCTCCCTGCCGGTCATACATGGCGGCTACTTCCACCGGATCCCCGGCGTCCCGGAGTTCCTGGAAATTTATACCCTTTACCACTCTACCGTCTTTTACATCCAGACATGGTATAATTCTTTTGGCTAACAATATCTTTCCTCCAAAAATCAATCGTAAGTAATCAAAACTTTAAGAGCGCCGGATTCCCGCTTATTTAAAGCGGCTTCAAAGGCATCGCTTATTTTATCTATGGGGTATTTATGTGTTATCAGAGCTTCAGCATCCAGTTCACCTCTGGCTAAAAGTTCCAGTGCGATTGCAAATTCCGGTATGCCGTTCCATGTGGAATAACTCCATGAAAAAATTATGTCTATTTCATTTCGCATAAGACGACCAAATTCCAAAGACAACGGCTTTCTAAACATGCCAATTATAACGATCCTGCCACCAGTTCTGGCAATTTTAACCGCTGTATCCAGGGTATCTGCCGTTCCCCCCACAGTTTCAAAAACCACATCACATCCCTGACCATTGGTGGCTTCCATCACAGCTTCAATATCATTGACGTCTGCGGAATTAATAATCACATCAGCGCCTACTTTTTTACCCACATCCAGATTTTCATCATGATGTCCGATCAAAATAATTTTCTTTGCACCGGCGGCCTTAGCCACTTCCAGAGTTGAAAATCCTATAGCTGCATCGCCAATAACAGCTACAGAATCTGTTATCCCTACATTACCACGGTGGACTGCATGCACACCAACGGTCAGACAGTCCAGTAGAGCCGCTTCTTCATAAGAAACATTACCAGGTATGGGAAAGGCTTTTTTCGCCAGAATTGCTGTATACTCGCGAAATCCCCCGCCGGGATGGGTCAACCTGCTGCATAGATGATATTGTCCCATGGTGCAGTATTCGCAGTCATCACAGCCTAAAAGCGGTTCTATCCCCACTCGCTGTCCAACTTCCCGGTTTTTAACACCATCACCCACAGCAACTATTTCTCCGCTTAACTCATGACCGCCCATCATCCGACCGTTTTCAGAAATTGGTGCGTCTGACCTGTGGTAATGTAAATCACTCCCGCATATACCGGCGGCTTTTACTTTGATCAAAACTTCACTATATCCCGGTTTGGGCATATGAAATTCACCAACACCAATTTTACCCGGGCCATATACTATCCCTGCTTTCATTCAGAACTCCTTTAATCGTCTATCTTTCTAAGGAAATTTAAAACTTCGCCTTCATCATCAGGAACTTCAATACCCAGATAGCGATTGATATTTCTGACAGCCAGCCAGTAATCTCTAATATTGCAACCGGGATAGTGTTCCCGGAAATATTTACGCGATGTTATCTGACTTACAGGCCCGAACCAATAGCCATCACTGTCAGGATGCGAACCAAGGCGATGTCCCTGGTCATACAACTGAAAAACATCTCTGGTGTAGCGTTTGTCGGCTTTTTCAACGGTGTCAACAGTAAGCCATGCCCCACCTATAATCCTGAAGGGAATATCCAGTTTTTCCATATCCTCTCTATCATGGGTAAAACCCGGAATCCAGCCACCTCTTTCCGGCTTGCTGCCGTAACCGGGTGCGCTGGCATAAGTGCTTTCCAGCAAAAGGAAAAACGGTGCTTCATCTGTAGCTGTTCCTCTGGCCATTCCTACGCTGTACCAATATGTTGGATTTCCCGGTAGTTTGCCAAATACAAATTCAGGATTCTTTGCATGCACTTCATCAGCTAATGACTTATATTGTTCGGTAAGACGTTCTTTGACCCATTCAATATACTTCCCGAAAAATGGAGCTTTTGGGGCTTTCTTCCATTCCTCCGGATCTTCTGAATCTCTACCCTTTAGGTATCCATTCTCCGCCAGCCATATAGCCCTCTGGGTTTCATCAACCCCCGGGTCTTGCAGGTTTTCGTCCTTTAAAAATGTCTCCCAGCAGTCGTAACAGAAGCATGTTCTTATTCTTGGGTATACAGCATACTGCTCAGAATCCACAAAAAACCCCACCACATTTGGATGTTCCAATGACTTTTCCAGAGTATTTAACACCGGTTGTCTAATAGTACCTTCCCAGAAAGGCCTGGAGAAAGGACAGGCGGCTGTGGTTATCTGACCTTTTTCATTCATTGCACTTCTACTGCTTGGTATTGAATGGGGAATTCCCCAGGCATAACCAAGACCGATAAGATTTATACCTTTTTCAGCAGCATATTCTATAGTTTCATCATCAGAAGCCACCCCCCCTACAATTGCGCTTATACCAGAAATTCTCAATAGTTCATAAGCGTCTATAGGGTTACCTTTACCACCAACGCCACCGTATACCATTGCTATCTTGGGTTTATCCCACCACGACTTTTCTCCACCTGTATCACCCGAAACATCAGGACAAAGCAGAGGCATGCTAACACAAATAGTCAAAGCAAAAACTGTTATATCACAAAAGAACTTCATTCCTGTTTTCTCCTTCCCTTAATCTTCCTGCATTACCAGGCGCATGCCCAGGTTAAAAAGTCGATGGCGCGGTGAATTATACCCCCTGTAGGCAGAACGTGTAAATCTACCCAAATAGTAGAAACTTGCCCCGCGAAAAACCCGTCTTTCTCCGGTTTCTGGGCCTTTTGGATCAACCTGATCTTCTCCGGTATATTCACCATAATAGTCCTGAACCCATTCCCATACGTTTCCGTGCATGTCATATAATCCCCAGGGATTGGGAATTTTCTGACCCACCTGATGGGCGTATCTTTCGTTTATGTTATATGTATTTCTGCCATACCACGCATAATCTCCAAGCTGATCTATATCATCCCCGAAGGAAAAAGCTGTTTGAGTACCAGCTCGACAGGCATATTCCCATTCTGCCTCTGTTGGTAATCTGTATATATGCTTATCTGCCTGAGAATTGAGTTTTTCTATGAAATCCTGGGTATGATACCATGATAGATAAACAGCAGGACAATTTTCATCCCTTTTCACAAATACCTGATTATCCCATGTGCGAAAACCCATAACGCTTTCCCATTGGGCCTGGGTAAGTTCATATTTGCCCAACCAGAAACCCTTTGTAATGGTAACTTTATGCTGTGGGCTTTCGTTTTGTTCCCTTCCCGGTTCATCTTCCGGCGAACCCATAATAAAACTACCGGGTTCTATCCAAATCATATCCATAGATGCACCGCCGGATAATTCCACAGCCATTTCTTTTATTTCACTTCCACCGGCAGATGCAATTATAGATGCTGCCAGAAAAATGCAGGAAGTCCTTAAAACATGTAAAACCATATGAGTATACCTCCTCTTGGGTCATTTTATATATTTACTTGCTTCTTCCTTAGTATCAGAACTTACAAGGAAAAGCGGATCTTCTTTTAATGCTTTTGTAACACTATCATACAAATCCCGGGAATGAAAGGCAAGAATTTTACTTTTACCCACCTTAACAGAATTTACCAGACCTTGCTTTTCCATCCTACGTCCCATAGGGATAAAGTCACAGTTAACACCCGGATATCTGGCGTAAAACGGGTAAGATCTGCGTTCTGAAACTCCATCTTCAATTACGATACCCGGCAGCATAATCCAACGCCTGTATGGAACCTGTAACTTTTCCTCAACTAAATGTATCATAGTACAGGTATTATAATCAACCCCTATCATGATTATCCAGGCGTTTAGCTCCATCATCCGGGCGAAAGGGCTGTCGGGGGCAAAGTCAGTTTTGTTGTAGCGATCAGTTATATCCTTTGCTAATCGTCCCACAGCCGCTACTGGATGCGGTGCATGATGACTGCGCTCTGAACCGGGCCAGGTTCGCACCTTTTCGGATATTATCCCCATAAATGATGATGAATTATCCCGATCCCATACCTGATCTGGACCATCCCAGAAATATCGCCTGAAGATCGGAACAACAAGGGTTCCATCATCTCCCAGAACTTCCAGAAGAGCTTTTATTACTGTTTCCGCTCCTCCTTCCACATAACCAAATGATTTCAGAGAACTATGTATAAATGCAATATCACCAGTTTTTAAATGAAGTTTTCTTAATCCCTTGACTATGTTGAATTGTTTTACGATTTTAGTCAATTTATCATCCTCCAGATCAAAAATCCGGTTGTAGATTTTAAAGCCACAACAGATAATATACCTCTACTGGCTGTTTGCGTAAAGAAAAAAACAACAGACGGAAGGTTTTATAGGCTCTGGCATAGATTTATTCACTATGCAACGGTCACTCAACTATTCAGGAATAATATGTGTAAAGTTCTTGACTATATACTGATAACTGTGGTAGATTATAACAAACAACATAGTTTAATAATTTAACCACTGATATTTCTAAAATTAATTAAAACCATATGTTGCAGTGCTTAAAGAGACACTAGCAAATGAAAATGCTATCAGGCTGTCATTCCTGCTTTCGCAGGAATGACATAGAACTATATTCTTTGAGCATTTTCATCTGTTTCTTCATGCTGAATTCTTATAAACATTGGTTTTAGAGATTTTTTAGAATTCTCAGAACCATTACAATAATATAAGCGATAAACCATATATAATATACAGGGATATTAAATCATGAATCATAAAAGTGCGGTTGAAGACTACAACCAAGGCCTTGAATTCGTCAAACAGGGTATGTGGGATAATGCAATCGCCATTTTCAAAAAAGTGATAGAAGAAGATCCCAAGCATGCCAATTCTTACATTATGTTAGGCCGGGCTTATCTTCATAAAGGCGAAACATATCTAGCCAGAGATTGTTGGCGTAGTGCCCTGAAAATAGATCCCGACAATGCAAAAGCAAAGCAGTATTTGCTTGAAACGGATCCTGAATCTGTATGGAAATCCGCAAGAAAATTTTTCTGGCCCGGATTTATAGCAATATTAATCCTGGCCCTGGTTCTTATTAACAGTCTGATAGTCATGCGCTATATTAATATGGATGAAAAGCCGCCTGTCAATATCACAAGGCAACAGATGAAAGCTCAGGAGACTTTGCCGACTGAAACTGAAACTATACCGGAACAACCAGTCCAGATACATGAAGAACCTGAACTTATATTCGAGCCGGAACAAGAACCTAAACCGACGGAAGAATTAATCCCTGAACTGCCAGATGTTCAGAATGATACACAGTTACAGGGAGTATATGACAAGGCTCTTGCCGATTGTCTATCAAGTGAGTATGCAGCGGCTATCCCTGAGTTTAAGAGGATACTGGAATATGGAAAAAAACATCACTTAAAGGATAACGCCCAGTATTGGCTGGCCGAATGTTATTATGCTCAGAAAGAATATGTCCAGGCTCTTATCGAATTTCAAAAGGTAAAACAAAATTTCCCGGAAGCTGATAAGGTTTTTGATGCGGAATTAAAAATAGCCTATAGTTACTATAAGCTGGAACGTAACGAAGCTGGCAAACATAAGGTAAAACAGTTAATGAAGGAATGGACTCAAGATATCCATAAAAAGAAAATCGCTGATTTAGAAGCGAAGGTGGAATCAGGCACTATAAAAGATTAGCAAAACTAATAAGAGCCAAATAATTATACCTGGAGGCAGTAATGATAAACTTAACAAAAATGTCAGAGAAGGTTGTGGTTGGTGATGCAGAAAAAGTTGAAGAGATGGTAAAGCAAGCCCTGGATGAAGGTATGGATGCCATTACCATTCTCAACGAAGGCCTGGTTAAGGGTATGGATGTTATAGGTGAAAAATTCAAAAATTATGAGGTCTATCTTCCCGGTCTTATCGTTGCTGCCAGGGCCATGAAAGCTGGACTTTCTGTATTAAAACCTGTCCTGGCTAATACTAAAGACCGTAAATCCGTTAAAATTGCCATTGGTACAGTTCAGGGTGATACCCACGATATAGGGAAAAACATTGTTGCCGCTATGCTGGAAGGTGCAGGATTTGAGGTAGTGGATTTAGGTTATGATGTATCTTCTCAGGATTTTATATCTGCTATTAAAGATGGCGTTCAGGTTGTAGGTATGTCCGCTCTTGTAACTACAAATATGCTTTCTATGAAAGAGACTATAGAAGCCATAATTGAGGCAGGATTAAGAGATAAAGCAAAAATAATAATCGGCGGAGCCCCTGTTACCCAGGAATATGCCGATAAAATCGGTGCTGATGCCTATGCTGAGGATGCAGCTATTGCTGTTGATGTTGTAAGAGATTTTTTCAAATAGAGTATTTCCCGGAGGTAATATTATTATGGCATTATCCAGACGTGAAAATTGCCTTGCCGTCATGAACAGAAACAACCCGGAATGGGTGGTTTATCATATATCATATACTCCAGACCTGAATAAAAGGGTGCAGGAAAATCTTACTATTTCCGATTCAGTAAAAAAACATGCTTTCCCCGGTGCTGGTGTCAGCGCGCCATATGAAGTCAAAGAGGATAAGAGAGATTTTTCAAAGTATTATGAGGATGTAGAGCTTCCTGAAGGAACAACGATAGATGGGATGGGTGTTGCTCATGCCCCGGGTTCCAAGTATCATTTTAATAAATATATCTTCCCAATGCGCAATTTCAAAGATCCCATTGAGGTGGAGGAATATCCCTGGCCTCAGGGTCCACTATACGACGATAAGTATCATCAGGGCATGAAAAAATCGGCTGATGATATTAAATCAAGAGATTTGATAGCTGTAGGAAACGTAGGGCACATATTCGAAGCTGCCTGGTATCTCCGGGGTATGGATAATCTTTTCGCTGATTTCATATTAAACGAAGATCTAGCGGCTGCCTTGCTGGATAAAATAACCGATACATGTCTTAAACGGGCCAGAGCTGCCGGTATTGCTGGTGCAGATATGATCGGCACAGGCGATGACGTTGGTATGCAAAACCGGATGCTTATGTCACCCAATGAATGGCGAAAATGGATAAAACCCCGCTTTGCCAGCGTTATAGCCGCTGCAAAAGAGCATAAACCTGATATACATGTCAAATATCACAGCGACGGAAATATTGAACCTATAATACCTGATCTGATAGAAATAGGTGTTACTATACTGAACCCGGTTCAACCTGAATGTATGGATCCAGTAAAGCTTAAAGAGCAATATGGGGATAAGTTAGCTTTTGATGGTACTATAGGTATTCAGACAACTATGCCCTTTGGAACAACGGAAGATGTTGACGCAACAGTAAAGCATATGATTGAAACTGTAGGAAAAGACGGCGGTTTGATAATAGCTCCTACCCATGTTTTGGAACCCGAAGTTCCCTTGGAAAATATAATGGCATTTTTTAATGCTGTTGATGAATATGGCCATTATTCATAACTTCTAATATCAGGCTTAGTTGATAATCAACTAAGCCTGATATTATGACATATTTTTTATCGAATATTTATTCTTTATAATTTCTAACAGCACCCCAGGTTGTAGTAATTTTGTCAACAGGATAAACAGCAGTTAAACCAAGTGAATCTTCTAATCCTTTTTCAAAGGCTTCTTGTATATCTTCCTGCTCAAGGGCAACATTGAAGACCGCAACCTCATCAACTATTCCTACAAAGCCTAACGTTCCACCCTCTCTTCAACCAATTTCTAATTTATGGGTTCCTTCCAGAGTTCCTTCGTGAGGTTTGTTAAACTGACCTATTAATACCCCATTTACATATACAGTCTCCTGAGTTCCATCCAGTGTCCAGGCCAGGTGATACCATTCACCAAATTTACCCTCAACCCATTCTGGTTTATCCATAAGTGTGCCGTCGTTTCCATTTCCGGACATGTCCTCAACTATATCATCATCCTGATCAAATAACCACATACCAACGAGTGATTCTGTGTCTATTATGGCGTAATTATATTTCGTGAAAAATAAGCTAAAAACAACTATAAGTATTATTGTAAATAATTTAGTGTTTGTAGCCTTCATTTTTTATTATCTCCATATCAAGGAAATCAAATTGAAAAACAAAATATATTGAAAATTCTTGCAATTACCTCCTTT
>WJIO01000267.1 GCA_014730235.1 Candidatus Poribacteria bacterium | reverse complement strand
ATAGATGATCTGAACGTAGTATCAGTTGCTGTTTTTGGTTCTGTGGCGAGAAATGAAGATACCGCGGATTCTGATACTGATTTACTCATAGTTGTAGAGAATATTGACAAGAATAGAATTGAGCGTATTGAAGATATATTAAGAATAAATGAATGTTTTCCTGATGAATCGTATCCCCTGGATACTATTTTGATATCTAAAACTGAATGTGAAAATAATTTTAGAAATCATAATCCACTATATCTGGATATAGCCTTTGATGCTCAGATTTTATACGATAAAAACGATTATTTGAAGAAACATATAGATGAAACCCGTAAATATGTTTTATTAAAGAATATAATAAGAAAAGGTGTTGGGGCATGGTCATTATCCTGTAAAATACAGAGTTCCGACAAAACTTTCTAAACCTACTAATCAACAGTGGTCATTAGCATGGCTTACAGGAGCTAGAAGAGATTTATCTTCTGCTGAAAAACTAATAGAAGCAGAATTGTTTGAAAATGCTGTTTATCATTGCCAGCAATCGTAGAAAAAAGTATAAAATCTATTCTTTCAGCTTGGGGAGAATTCTATAAAACCCATTTTATTTCTGATGTTTTAAGAAGAGAGATCGAAGAACGTAAATTATCTGAATGGGAAGAAAAACTAACAATAATTGCTGATATTGGTTTGCAAATCGAACCCCATGTATCACTCAGCCGTTATCAAGATATAGACAATAATAAAATCAAATTACCATCGGAAGAATACAATCCAAGCATAGCAAGTAATTTCTTGAAAAAAACAAAGATTGTTCTTGAAGTAACTGAAAAGTTTATAGAATGGTGGTTTAAATAATAAGGAGAATCCAAAAATGATAAACCTAAGCATAAACGTAGACAAAGCCGCCACATTAAGACAGTCCCGAGGTGGTTCTGAGCCAGATCCGGTTCATGCTGCCGCTGTGGCACTAGTGGCCGGGGTGGATGGTATAACGGCACATCTCAGAGGTGACCGGCGGCATATTCAGGATCGGGACGTGGAGCTTATCAGGAAGATTGTTATACACAAAGAATTTAATTTTGAGATGGCTGCAACGGAAGAGATGATTGATATTGCGTTAAAGACAAAACCTGAACAATGCACCCTTGTACCGGAACGAGAAGGCGAACTTACGACGGAAAATGGTGTTAATGTCATAAAAGAAAAAGCCCGACTTCCAAAGGTTGTTGAAACACTAAAAGACGCTGGTATGAGGGTTAGTATATTCAGCATGCTCAATGAAGACCAGATAAGAGCTGCTAAGGACGTAGGCGCGGATCGAGTAGAGCTTTTTACCGAACCCTATGGTCAGGCCTTTGGCACCGAGAACGAGGATAAGGAGTTTGAAAAGCTTGCAAAGTGCGCTGAATTAGCCGATAAGCTGGAATTAGGTTTAAACGCCGGTCATGACCTGGATTTCCGAAACATGAGACGCATGAAAACCATACCAAATCTGCTGGAAGTAAGCATAGGCCACAGCGTATTTTCCAGGGCAGTATTCATAGGTCTGGAAAACGCCGTTAAAGAACTTCTGCAAGTTATTAAATCCTGAGGTGAATATATTGCTGGAAAAAAAGCTTGATTCCCTTAAAAACATACTGCATTCTATGGAAAGCGTTGTAGTTGCTTTTTCTGGCGGCGTTGACAGTACATTTCTTGCCAAAATCGCCTATGATGTTCTTGGTGAAAAGGCTGTAGCCGTTACTGTAGAATCGGAAGTACACCCCCTTTGGGAGTTCAAGGAAGCAAAGGAATACGCCGATAGTATAGGCACAGAACATTATACCATCAAAACCAGGGCTTTGGATATACCAAAATTTTCAGAGAATCCACCGGATCGCTGTTATTATTGTAAAAGGGAAATACTTAAAATACTGCGGAATTTTGCCGATAAAAAAGGTTTTAAGTATGTAATTGATGGCACAAATTTCAGCGACAAGGGGGATCACCGACCAGGCATGCAAGCCCTGGCTGAATCAGAAGCCCGGAGCCCGTTACTGGAGGCGAAGATAACAAAAGACGATATAAGAGAGTTGTCAAAACATTTTGGTCTTCCAACGTGGAATAAACCTTCATACGCATGTCTGGCATCTCGTTTCCCCTATGGTGAAGAGATTACAGACAAGAAGCTAAAAACTGTTGACAAAGCCGAGAATGTCCTGCGGGAAATGGGTTTTGTTAACCTTCGTGTAAGGCATCATGATCAGATAGCCCGGATAGAAGTTGCTGAATCGGATATGGCCGGGGTAATGGATAATCGGAAGCAAATTGTTGAGAAGCTTAAAAACATCGGCTACAAATATGTAACACTGGATCTCCAGGGTTACAGGACAGGAAGTATGAATGAGGTTCTAAAAAGCTGAAAAAAATCTTGATTAAAGGATAATAAGGCTTTATAATGTGGAAATATCTTTTTTGGTTTTTCAGCAACTTCAGGAAAATTCTTTAAGATTTCCAATCCCCCTTTGGGAAAGGGAGAATTTTAGAACCAATTATAAAAATGTTGGTTCTTCAGGGTTTAGTGTGGTAAAAATGAAAACCTGTATAAGTATGTCATTCCTGCGAAAGCAGGAATCCAGATTTAGTAAACCCTTTCATCTACTGGATTCCTGCTTTCGCAGGAATGACAAACAGAGGATATTTTTTTGTTAGATAATATTTTATTATTTCCACACTAAAACCGGAAGAACCAAAATGTTTTACAGCATTATGTAGTAAAAAACATATCCCTGACAGCTTATTAAGGGGGGATAATAGGTTTCGCCCATTAAGGGAACAGTTGTAAATATTTTCTGGAAAACACTTAAATTTTAAGGAGAAAAAAATGAAAAAATTAACGTTGTCAATACTTCTGGTCTCATCGTTTATGCTGTTTTTTGTTTTAAATACCCCGGCTGAGATTGCTTTGAAAGGGATCGGGGGGCAATTGGGTATTGTGCTTCCCGACGGAGAAGCTGATACAACTCTGGGTCTTGGTGTTGTTGGTGATCTGGGAACCATAACTCCCCAGGTAAGACTTGAGGGAACAGTGGATTACTGGGGTGATTCATGGGAAGTACCGGGTTATGAATGGTCATGGATGACTATAATTATCGGTGGAACAGCCAAGTATGATTTTACCACAGGTGGAAGTTTCACACCATTTGCTGGTGGTGGTCTGGGACTTGCTATTTCCCGATGGAGTTCTGAATGGACTGCTGGAATTGATGAATCCTGGTGGGGAGCGTCTGGTGTAGATACTTCCGACACTGATCTGGATATTGCTTTCCATGTATGTGGTGGCGTTGATATACCTGTTGGCTCTAATATGAAATTTACCGGACAGGCCAAATATGTTATAAATGGCCATGATACAATATGGCTTACTGGGGCAATATTAGTACAGTTATATTAGATATATTAGATATATTGGATTTGTTATTCTTATTCTGGAGGCTTATAAATGTTTAGATATTTATCAATAATTTCTATTTTTCTCATCTTCACAGCGGTTTTACTTACAGGCTGCGGCGGAGATGATGAGGAAGAAGGAGACCTTGTAGGACCGGATATGAACGGTGAAAATCCGGGAAATGGATATGCAAGTATTCCTTCATCGGGTTCATGGTCAGAATATACAACCCCCGGCGGAGAATACAAGATGGAAAGTATAGGAATTGATACTCTTGAGGGTAAACAATGCTACGTTATGGAATATGAAACTACTGAAAGTGGTCAGCTTTCTATAATGCAGATATGGATTGATTACACTACCCAGACCACCGCTTTTGCTTTTATGAAGCAAGGGAACAAGGTTATCAGGATGGATATGGATATATCCGATGTTCCCGGAATGGTTGAAGAGAATACTGAGAAGTATGAAAAAATAGGCGATGGTCAATATACGACTCCCACGGGTAAAACTGTGGATACAACTAAATACAAAATAACGGATCAATATGGTGTTACTGAAAACGAAGTAAGTTCTGAAGTTCCTTTCAGCGTAGTAAAGACTACAGACAACGGTGAGGTAACCACAACACTTTACGATTTTGGCAAAGATGGTGCTACAAGAAGCATATCAAAGCAGGAAGCAGAAAACGCGGAACCTCTTGGAATTCCTGACATCGGCGGTGGAGGATTTCCTGATACTGGAGGAGGAGATCTGCCAGATGAACCAGATAATAACCCGGGGAATGGTGGAGACATACCCAATGTACCTAACCAGCCTGATGTCCCCGATAACCAGATAAATCCGGGTGATAATCAGGATGGCGATATTATAATAACAGTAGGTGCTGGTGCAAATCCTTCTATCCAGATATCCCAACCTGTACATGTCCTCATGGTATCAAAAGGCTTTTTGCCTGTATGGGGATTCACAGCAAATGATGAACAGGGGCCGGGTCTTGCCGGGCCTTTTCAATATGGTGTAGTGCCGGTCAATGCTCAAGCAGATTTTCCCAATGCGCCAAAGATGGTAGCTGGTGAAACATATACAATACAAGCCATGTCTTTTAAAGGTCTTGTACCAGTTATGGGAACTCTTACTTTTGTCCGATAATAAATAACATAGAATCTGATTCTTCCGGGTTTAGTTCGGAGGAGCCATAAATCTTAAAGATCAGGCACGCTTATGAAGATTGATTAATAAATCGGGTAATAAACACTAGACCTCACTAAAAAATTCTCTTTGATACCCCTTTGCAAAGGAGGGAAATGAGATTCTTCGCTTCAAGCTTTTAGAAAAAGCTTGAGCAAAAAAGAAAAACTCAGAATGACAAATATAAGCACAGGAGATTACCCGATTAAATTTTTAATCTTTATTAGCGTGTCTGATTCACAAAAAATCTATGACTAATGCTTATACTCCCGGCTTAAAAGTTTCCAGCGGGGTAAAATTAGTAAGACTCCGTCGTTTGCCGCTACCCGGTGATACTATTGTCCAGATAGGCCAACATGTGGATGCGGAGACTTTCGTGGCCAGAACCCAACTTCCCGGTCAGGTACAATCCGCAAATGTAGCCAATATATTGGGTGTTCAACCTGATGAAGTTAAGTATATAATGCTAAAAAAAGCCGGTGAACCTGTAGATAAAGATGAAATTCTGGCCTCTACAAAAGGCATATTTGGTTTATTCAAAACCCAGTGGCGCTCCCCTGTGGATGGAAAAATTGAAAGCATTTCGGACATTACAGGTCAGGTTATAATCCGAAAGCCGGAAATACCCGTTGAGATAAACGCCTATGTATCAGGCACAGTTATTGACATACTGGAAAACGAAGGTGTTAAAATTGAAACTTACGGAACTTTTATCCAGGGAATATTTGGCATAGGCGGCGAAGCCATCGGAACACTTGTCGTAGCCTGTGATAATCCAGGGGATATTTTAACTCCTGATAAGCTATCGGATGATTTATCTGGTAAAATTGTTGTAGGTGGTTCTCTGGTAAGTGTTAAAGCTATTAAAAAAGCTGAAGACATAGGTATAAAAGGTATTGTCACAGGCGGCATTGACGATAACGATCTGAAGGAATTACTGGGGTATGAAATAGGCGTTGCCATAACCGGTTCTGAAGATCTACCCTTTACCCTCATGATAACTGAGGGATTTGGTAAAATAGCAATGGCTGAAAGAACTTTTAACCTGTTTAAAAACCACGCGGGTATGAAAGCATCTATAAGTGGTGCAACACAGATCCGGGCTGGTGTTATAAGACCAGAGGTTATTATTCCTGATGTCAATGACGCTCAAGTTGATTTAGATGATAGCCAGACCCGGATGTCTGTAGGTTCGGAAGTCCGAATAATTAGAGAACCATATTTCGGTAAATTAGGTGAAGTTACTGAATTAATATCTGAACTTCAGGAACTTGAAACTGAGGCAAGAGTAAGGGTTCTAAAGGTAAAGATAAAAGATATATCAGAAATAGTTGTCTTACCCAGGGCTAATGTAGAGATCACAAGTTTATAGAGAGATTTCGATGAACCGGAAAATTTTAGCAATAATAATATTATTCTTCATTCCTATCCTGCCAATTATATCCACAGCCGAAACAGCAAATCTCAGGGGAATTGATACGCCAAATGACAACGGAGGGAGTATTATACTTGAATGGGAAGTTGATACAGAATTCCCGAGGATAAAATCATATCGCATTTTCCGATCTGAGGTAACCATAGGTGATATGAAACCGATTGGAAATGCAGAACCCGGTGTTAATAGATATATTGATAATAAAGTCACCCGAGGTAAAGGTTATTATTACATTATACAGACCATATATAACGATGGTGTTGTGGCAAACTCACCCATGATAGGCCCTGTTGTACCGAAGGCCCAATGGTTTGATAAATCTCTTTTGCCTACTGCTGGGGGTGTTTTAATAATATCGGGTATACTGATATTTTTCATATACCACGCTAAATCGGGCAAAAAACTCACAATCCGACGCATACCCGGCCTTGAGGCCATTGATGAAGCCATCGGCAGAGCAACGGAAATGGGCAAATCTATATTATACGTTTCAGGCATAGGTGGCATAAGAAGCATGGCTACTATTGCCTCTATGAACATCCTTTCCAGAATTTCCCGCATGGCGGCTGAATATGAAACTCCGCTTTTAGTTCCATGCAGCGATCCTGTGGTGATGAATATTGAACGTGAAATAATACGCAACGCCCATATGGACGCGGGCAGACCGGATACTTACAGACAGGAAAACGTATTTTTCATAACTGAAGAACAGTTTGCCTATGCCGCCGCTGTTGATGGTATGATTATTCGCGAGAAACCTGCGGCTATATTTTACATGGGCGCATTTATGGCCGAATCCCTTATACTGGCTGAAGTGGGTAACGTAAGCGGCACGATCCAAGTGGCAGGTACAGATTCTATTACTCAATTACCTTTCTTTATCGCTTCCTGTGATTACACATTAATGGGCGAAGAGCTTTATGCCGCCAGCGCATATCTTTCTAAAGATCCCCTACTGCTGGGAAGTTTGAAGGGTCAGGATATAGGCAAACTGATTGTCATTGCGTGCATTATTATTGGGGTTATATTACAGCTTTTGGGCTACCAATGGTTTACTAATCTATTCAGGTAAGAATAAAGGCAAATTGTAAAATCTATGAAACGTCAAATACCTCTTATAATAAGCTTTGTATGCGGTATATTTATGCTTATCCAGTTTTTTATACCCCACCCCGGTTTTATAAGTGTATATAGAGGTATATTAAATTGGGCCAGGATTATCGGTGTGTTTGCTCTGATAATAGGCATTGGAACTCTGGTAAGACTTCATTTTCGAAGAATAACCCGACGTTCTCCAGGCTGGTTTTACAGTGTAGTGGTCTTTGCCGGACTTATAGTTACAGCCTCTGCCGGTATTATTGGAGGAACAAGGGGAAAGCTATTTGTATGGATATTCCAGAATATAAATATCCCCCTGGATGCTACCATGTTCTCCCTGCTGGCTTTTTTCATGGCATCAGCGGCTTATCGGGCTTTCAGAGCGAGGACACTGGATGCTACACTTTTGTTGATTGCCGCTGTGATTGTGATGTTCGGAAGAGTTCCTATAGGTGATTTCCTGTGGCAGGCTGTAGCTCCTCAATCATGGGTGGATAAAGTTCCATTTTTGCCCGAACAGGTGGCTGAATGGGTTATGTCAGGCCCAAATATGGCAGCACGACGCGGTATAATGATAGGTGCAGCTTTAGGGGCTATAAGCACATCCCTTAAGATTATTCTTGGTATCGAAAGATCGCATTTTGCCAGTAGTAGTCAGTGATCAGTGATATGTGTTTATTCTTGGGAAACGATTAAATGTCTTTGACTGAAAGACTGCTCAATATAGACAGGCGTTATATATATCTGGTAATAGCAGTAGCTGTGCTTGTGCCTTTTATCCTGCCTTTTCACATGCCTGTGTATGTGTCACAACCAGTTAGAAGCGTATATGACTTTATTGAGGCTTTGCCAGAGGGTTCGGTGGTACTGGTGGGTTTTAATTATAGCCCATCTACAATGCCTGAATTATATCCCATGTCCCTGGCTGTTTTAAAACACTGTTGTTCCAGAAAGCTAAAAATTATCGGGATGACATTGTATTCTAGCGCCGCAACTATAGGTGATACAGCTTTAAAAGAAATGGCTGAAAGCTGTAGTTACCAGGAGCTTCAGGACTACGTTTATCTTGGTTATAAGCCGAACTTCGAAGCTACAATGCTGGGTATAGGCGAAGACATTGCAGATCCGTTTCCCACTGACTACATGAATCGTCCTGTAACCGAAATTTCCATGATGAAGAATATCAAAAACTACAGAGATATAGCTTTAGTGATTGATTTGGGTTCAGGTAATACGCCTGAAGCATGGATCGCCTATGCAGGCTCAAGATACGGTCAGAAGATCGCTTCAGGTTGTACTGGTGTAATGGTTTCAGGTCTTTATCCATACCTAAAGGCAGGACAACTTGTGGGTCTAATCGGGGGATTAAAAGGAGCGGCAGAATATGAAAAGCTGGTGAAACTTACCGGGAAAGCTACTCTGGGTATGAACGCCCAGTCAATGGCGCATTTAGCAATTATATTTCTTGTTTTGCTGGGTAATGTAGTTTATTTAATTTCAAGACATAAGGCACGTAAAAAGGTTAAGGTATAATGTTTAATGCAATAGGTATATGGGTAGCAATTGGTCTGACTATATGCGTATACAGCTTTTTGTATAAGGATAACCCACTCTTTAAATTTGCAGAACATCTTTTTGTGGGTATTTCCGCCGGTTATCTATTGGCCATTGCCTATCATACCAACTTTTTGCCATATATATATTATCCGTTAAAATCTGCTTTAACAGAGGGAAAATACAGGGAATTCAGCGTGCTTATACCATCCCTCATGGGTCTTATGCTTTTCAGCCGATTTGTTCCCAGATATAACTGGATGGTAAGATGGCCATTTGCTTTTCTCATGGGTTACAGCGCCGGGGTAAAAATACCAGTGATAATGCAAGCCGATATCTACCGGCAGATTCAGGGAACTATACAGCCATTTGGTGATAAGAGTAGTTTATGGGCAATCACAAATGCTGTAATGATAATGCTGGGGGTAATTTGCACGCTTATATATTTCTTCTTCTCAAGGGAACGTAAGGGATTATCCGGTGGTCTTTCTGAAGCAGGTATAATATTCCTGATGATAGGCTTTGGGGCATCCTTTGGCTATACCGTTATGGCCCGTATTTCTCTTTTAATAGGTAGGGTTGATTTTTTATTGCAAAATATACCATTTATTAATTCCATAGTATCAAACGGGAGATAAGTTATGAAAATAGGATTATGCACAATTGCGTTTCAGGAATTACCTTTGAAAGATGTATTGGATATAGCCGCCAAAAGCGGTTTTGATGGTGTAGAAATCTGGGGTAAACCACCCCATACACCTATGGAATATGATATTGAATACATAAAGTCAGTAAGTCAGATGGCAAAGGAAAGGGAACTTGATATATTCAGCTTTGGTTCTTATGTTAATCCCCTTATGGAAAATTACAAAGATCAATGGAATACTGCATTTAACATAACAGAAAATCTGGGTACTGAAATAATGCGGGTATGGTCTGGAGGAGGCCCTTCATCACAAATGTCAGAGGATGTCAAAAACAAGATATTTGCAGTATTTGGTGAGATGGCAGAAGAAGCGGAAAAGCGTGAAATTATTCTGGCCATAGAGATGCATGGAAACAATCTGACTGACAAAGCTGAAAATATAGTTGCATTGATGGAAAAAATAAATAGCCCATATCTAAAAACTTACTATCAACCCAGATTTTCTGAAGATGCAGATGATCCCTACAAAGCAGCGGAGATGATCGGTAAGTATGTGGTTAATGTCCATGCCCAGAACGCAAAGGTTGAACCAGATGGAAAAGTAACACCATGTGGTATTTCTGAAGGTGCTGTTGATTATAAGCGTATACTGAAAATATTAAAATCAAAGGGCTTTGATGGTTATATAGAAGTGGAATTCGTTCATGGTGAGGATAAGTTGAAAGCTCTGAAACGTGATAGGGATTTTTTAATGGAGATTATTTAATAAGTTTGGTTCTTCTGGGGTTATTGTGGTAATGAAGAAAAATCATAAATTATACAAGAAAAATCTACTTTACGTGTCATTTACAATTATTTCATAGAAACCAAATTCTGCTTGACTCAGATCGGGAAAACATAGTATACTTCCTAACTACTGACTAATTGTTATTTGTCATCATTATTCATTTCCAGAAATTGAGGTGCTGCAATGTTTAATATCGGAGTAGTAACAGACGAAATAAGCAATAATCTGGAAGAGGCAGTTGAAATAGCAAAATCCTGGGGATTGGAATATATTGAACTTCACAGTGTCTGGGGTACAAATATTTGTGATGTAGACTATGCAACCCTTAGTAGAGTCTTAAAGATTATACGTTTCAGCGGATTAACAGTAACAAACATAGATTCTTTAACGCTCAGATGTTCTCTGGATAACGATGAAGAATATTCAGAGCATATAGAACATCTTATAAGATCGATTAAAATAGCTTCTTTATTTGATACAAATATAGTACGTCTGTTTTCGTTCTGGAAAGAAGATGATGTAGACGATAAGTGGGATCAGATATTTGAGAAGATGGAGCTTGCTGTAAAAATAGCTGAACGGGAAAACGTAATTCTTGGTTTTGAAAATGTCAGTTCTGGAAATATAGGTACCAGCGATGAACTTTTAAGGTTATTTAAATATTTCGATTCGCCAAATCTCAAGCTTATATGGGATCCCGGAAATGCTTATGCCGCAGGTGAAGAAAAACCTTTCCCCGATGGATATGAAAAAATAAAGGATAAGATAATACATATACATATAAAAGACGTGGTATTTGATGAAAACGGCGAGAGAATATGGAAACCTGTGGGTCAAGGAGCGGTAAATTATGAAGATCATCTGGAGGCTCTATACAAAGATAATTATCAGGGAGTAGTAGCCCTGGAAACTCACTGCACTACAGTTGATGGCTCAAAGATCGAAAGCACAAAAGAATCTCTTGACGGTATTAATGCTATAATTAAAGGTATCGAAGAAAATTATCTGGTGGTTGATTAGGTTTTTATTTTGACTGATAAAACTTCATTTATTCCTGAATTAGATATAATAAAAATGGGCATAGTGGATTACAAATCCGCCCATAATATGCAAAAACAACTGCTGAATAGGCATCTTAATGATGGTCGTAACTCACTGATTCTGCTTCAGCATAAACCGGTGATTACTGTAGGTAGAAGTGGTCACGAAGATAATATACTGGTTTCAGAATCTATGCTGAAATCTTCTGGTATAGAAATATATGAGGTAGAGCGCGGTGGAGATGTCACGTATCACGGCCCGGGGCAGTTGACAGGTTATCCTATAATTGACCTGAAGCAGTTCAAAAAGGATGTTCACTGGTATTTGCGTCAATTAGAGCAGGTAATTATAGATGTTCTGGCGCAATATGGAATAGAAGGAAAAAGAATAGATGCTTATACAGGAGTATGGGTAGGTAATGAGAAAGTCGCGGCCATAGGCGTAGCCGTCAGAAGATGGATTACTTATCATGGTTTTGCCCTTAATATTCATCCTGATATGTCGCATTTTAAAATGATAACACCTTGTGGAATTACAGATAAGGGTGTAACCTCCCTTGAAAAACTTTTAGGTTACAAAATAGATCTGAATGAGGTTATGGATAAAACCATTTCCGTCTTTGGTAAAATCTTTAAAGTTAAACCGATTCATACCAGAATTAATCCTACCTTGCCTGGTTAATAAATCATTAACTTTACATTATTACTCAGAAATGGTAAAATATTAGAATCTTAGTATATTAATATACATTTTAACAACGATGACAAACAATCAAAAAGCTATAACAAAACATAGACCGGAATGGCTGAAAAAAAGGGTAAGTGTTAATTCTCAACAAAAATGGGTCCGGGAATTATTAAAATATTTGAATCTGCACACAGTCTGCCAGAGTGCTGTTTGTCCGAATATTGCCGAGTGTTTTGGCAAAGGTACAGCAACTTTTTTGATATTAGGTAATACATGCACCAGAAATTGTCGCTTTTGCGCTGTAAACAGCGGCGAACCGGAAAAAGTTGATGGTGATGAACCTAAAAGACTGGCAACAGCGGTTCAAAAGCTGAATTTAAAACATGTGGTTATAACTTCAGTAACCCGGGATGATCTGTCTGACGGTGGTGCCGGACATTTTGCCAGAACAATAAGCGAAATACATGGTAAAAGTCCTGAGACAACTGTTGAAGTCCTGACACCCGATTTTCAAGGTGATATAGAAGCTTTAAAAATAGTATTGGAGAGAAGGCCTGATATTTTCAACCATAACGTGGAGACAGTTCCCCGTTTATATTCTTCTGTGCGTCCTATGGCAGATTATCAGCGTTCCCTGGATATTTTAGCAAAGGCAAAAGAAATCGCTCCGGATTTGCTAACAAAATCCGGCATCATGCTGGGTCTTGGTGAAACCCGTAAGGAAGTTTCAGAGGTTATCAAAGATCTGTTGGATGCAGGATGTGACATTCTTACTGTAGGGCAATATTTAAGCCCTTCAAAAGTGCATTTTGAGACAAAAGAATATATAAGACCGGAAGTCTTTGATGATATAAAAAAAGAAGCTCAGAAAATGGGTTTTAAGTATGTGGCTTCAGCTCCATTTGTCCGTAGTTCGTTTAACGCTAAAGAAGCATTTGACATGATTAAAGGTGGCAATAAATGAAAGAACATGAGATCAAAGTCGGCGTCATAGGTTGGGGAACCGTAGGTTCCGGGGTGGTTAAGATACTTGTGAATCAGGATCAATACATGATGAAACCCGGAAGTTTTTCTATAAAATTAGGTAAAATTGCCGATCTTGATATAACTACCCCCAGGGATACAGCAGTTGATCCCTCCTTGCTGACTACCAGGGTTTCCGAGATCATAGAAGATCGTGAGATAGATATTGTGGTAGAGACTATCGGTGGTTTGAATCCTGCTACAGATTTCATCCGTTCTGCATTAAAAGCCGGAAAACATGTGGTTACAGCCAACAAGGCTGTTCTTGCTTTATATTCAAAAGAATTGTTCAAGATAGCAAAAGAAAATAAAGTCAGAATAGGCTTTGAAGCCAGCGTTGGTGGTTGCATACCCATCATAAGGTCTTTGCGGGAAGGTTTGGTTTCAAATCGAATTCAGGCCATCTATGGCATAGTAAATGGAACATCTAATTATATTCTGTCTGAAATGACTGATAAAGGTATGGATTTCAGTGAGGCCCTCAAAGAAGCCCAAGAAAGGGGTTATGCCGAAGCTGATCCCAGCAGTGATATTGAGGGTATTGATGCAGCCAATAAGATCGCTATCCTTACCTCCCTGGCCTATGAATCGGATGTTAAACTTGACAGTGTTTTTGTTGAAGGTGTTACCCGGGTTACTCAACGGGATATTCAATATGCTAGTGAACTTGGCTATCGAATAAAGCTCCTGGCCATAGCAAAGCTGGTTGATAATAATAAATTACAAGTAAGGGTTCATCCAACCATGCTTCCAGAAAGGAGCATGCTGGCCAGCGTTGAGGGTGTTTTCAATGCAATATACGTCGTGGGAAATGCCACCGGATCTACCATGTTTTATGGACGAGGGGCGGGGCAGATGCCGGCTGCCAGCGCGGTTTTGAGCGATATTGTGGATATATCAAAGACCATAGCTGCAAATGCAAACTCACAGCTTTTACCGTCACCAGTTCTGGATAATACTGAATATTCTATTAAGCCCGTTGCAGAGATAGAAACAAGATATTATATAAGGGTTCAGGTTCTGGATTCTCCCGGTGTTTTGGCGCAGATATCAGGAATTCTTGGTGATAACAGTATTAGTATATCATCAGTCATTCAGAAAGAACGCCGAGAAGGGAAAACCGTTCCCATTGTCATGATGACCCATGAAGCAGTTGAAAAAAATATGCAGAATGCGTTAAAGGAAATAGATGCTTTGTCCGTAGTAACTCCCAAGAGTATGTTAATACGTGTGGAAACGATGGATGGTGAAGAGGATAATCTGGCCATTGTCTGATGATTCTGAAAGATGGTTATACTAATGAAAGATATATCTGTTGAACCTGAAATTGAGATAGTGGACACTAAGAATATCAGTTACGAGGATTTTCTTGTTAAATATGATGGAAAACATGCTGAATGGGTTGATGGAGAAGTTATTATTACACCTTCTGCTTCCAAAGACCATCAAAATATTGGCTCTTTTATAGAGGCAATACTGAAAACATATACAGAGCAAAAAAAACTTGGAATGGTTATACGTTCGCCATTTCAAATGCGAATTACCGAAAAGCCCTCTGGTAGAGAACCCGATATTCTTTATGTATCCCCGGATAATATTGATCTTGTAAAAGATACATATCTTGATGGTCCTGCTGATATGGCTCTGGAAATCATATCCAGAGAAAGTATAAACCGAGATCGAGGTGAAAAGTTTATTGAGTATGAAGAAGCAGGAGTAAAGGAATACTGGCTTATTGATCCTATTCGAAAAGAAGTTGAGTTTTACTATCTTGGTAGTGATAATCATTATCATCCAGTATTACCAGATGATGAAGGTATCTTTTATTCTGAAGTTATAAAAGGATTTTGGCTTAAAGTTTCCTGGCTCTGGCAAGAACCATTGCCAACAGTCTTGCAGATTTGCCGGGAATTAAAACTTCTATAAAGGGAAACATTTTTATTATGAGTGAAAAAATACCTGTTATTCTGGATACAGACATAGGGAATGATATAGACGACACCTGGGCTTTGGCCATGATGCTGAAATGTCCTGAACTTGATGTTAAGTTGGTGGTTACAGATACAGGCAACACTGAATACCGTTCAAAAATTACGGCCAAAATGCTGGAAGTTGCAAACCGAACAGATATTCCTGTTGGCACAGGAATCAGCTTCAGTGATAAATCAGGCCCTCAAAATCCCTGGGTGGAAGATTATGATCTTGCATCATATCCGGGTGAAGTTTATGAAGATGGTGTTGATGCCCTAATTAAGACTATTATGAATTCTCCTGAACCTATAACTCTAATCTGCATCGGTCCTGTACCAAACATAGGTAAAGCCTTGGAAATAGAACCAAATATCGCTCAGAAAGCCAGGTTCGTAGGTATGCACGGCAGTATTCGTAAAGGCTATGGTGGAAGCGATAAAATATCCGCCGAATGTAACGTGGTGAATCACGTTAAAGACTGCCAGAAGGTATTTACCGCAGGCTGGGACATGACTATAACCCCGCTGGATACCTGCGGTCTGGTGCATCTGACTGGCGAAAAATATAAGACGGTCTTTGAATGTGAAGACCCGGTTATCAAAGCCCTTATTGAAAATTACAGGATATGGGCAAAATATTCACCAGAATCAGAAAAGCGAAGCTCAACCCTTTTTGATACAGTAGCCATATATCTGGCATTTTCTGAGGATCTTCTCGTTATGGAAGACCTGCCAATCAGAGTTACCGACGACGGTTATACCGTTATAGACGAAAACGCAAAAGTCATCAGGTGTGCCACTGAATGGAAAAATATGGAAGCTTTTGAAGATTTACTGGTGGATAGACTGGTTTCTTAAGAAAATTGGTTCTTCCGGGTTTATTGTGGTAAAGATAAGAAAATTCTTTATGCTGTCATTCCTGCGAAAGCAGGAATGACAATCTGAGAGATTTTTCCATTGTAACCACAATAAACCCGGAAGAACCCAAAATATTTTGAATTAAGGAAAAATATAAATGGAATGGAAAGGTGTAATAAATACATACAGGAAGTATCTACCTGTTACGGATAAAACCCCTGTAATAACTTTACATGAAGGTAATACACCGTTGGTAAAAGCGGATAACCTGAGTGAAGAATTAGGTGGAAATTTACAAATTTATCTTAAATACGAAGGTATGAATCCCACTGGTTCATTTAAAGATAGAGGTATGACTCTGGCTGTTTCAAAGGCTCTTGAAGAAGGTTCAAAAGCCGTTATGTGTGCTTCCACTGGTAATACCTCTGCATCAGCCGCCGCATATTCTGCCAAGGCAAAAATAGACAGCATTGTGTTGATCCCTAAAGGAGCAATAGCTCTTGGCAAACTATCTCAGGCCTTGATACATGGGGCTAAGGTTGTACCTATTCAGGGGAATTTTGATGATGCCTTAAAGCTGGTCAAAACTATAACAAGTAAATATCCCATTACTCTGGTAAATTCTCTTAACCCCTATCGCATCCAGGGTCAAAAGACCGGCTCTTTTGAGATATGCGATGTTATGGGAAAAGCACCGGATTATCATGCCATCCCTGTTGGCAACGCCGGGAATATTACAGCCTACTGGAGGGGTTACAAAGAGTACAAAAATCATGGTATAATAGATTCCCTGCCTAAAATGATAGGTTTTCAGGCTGCCGGAGCCTGTCCAATAGTGAAAGGTTGCATTGTAGATAAACCCGACACTGTAGCAACGGCTATAAAAATAGGTAATCCCGCAAGCTGGAAGCAGGCAGAAATGGCCAGAGACGAATCAGGGGGTCTTATAGATTCAGTAAAAGATGATGAAATTCTTGAGGCATATAAAATGCTGGCAGAATTGGAAGGTGTATTCGTTGAACCAGCTTCAGCAGCATCAATAGCTGGAGTAAAAAAACTAAATGAAAAAGGTTACTTTAAAAAAGACGACTGTATTGTATGTATTCTAACAGGACATGGATTAAAAGATCCGGATAGAGCAATTGAAATGATAGAAGAACCTGAATCCATTCCTGCCACAGAGGATGCTGTAGTAAAGCATCTTAGATTAGACGAGGGGTAAAAATGAAGTATATTATCCTTGTTGGAGATGGAATGGCAGATTATCCTATTGATGAACTGGATGGCAAAACCCCTCTGGAAGTTGCTGATACCACTTACATAGATCAGATAGCTGGGAGAGGTATATCGGGTTTGGTTAATACAATACCTGAAGATATGCCACCTGGAAGCGATGTAGCCAATCTGGCAGTTTTAGGTTATGATCCGGTTATCTATTACGAAGGTCGTGGACCTCTGGAAGCCGGAAGCATGGGCGTTAAGCTGGATGATGATGAAGTTGCCTATAGATGTAATATTGTTTGTGTTGATGATAAAATAATGCTGGATTACAGTTCAGGGCATATATCATCGGAGGAAGCTAGAGAGCTTATTGAATTGGTAGATAAACATCTGGGCACAGAGGAAATAATGTTTCATGCCGGTGTAAGTTACAGACACCTGATGGTTCATAAGCATGGTTCAATAAATCTGGACTGCACTCCACCCCATGATATTACCGATAAACCCTATGCCGATTACCTGCCAAAAGGCGAAGGGCAGGAGATCATCAGGGATTTGATGCAGAATTCCAAAGCTATTCTGGATGATCATCCTGTAAATAAAAAACGTAGGGCAAAAGGTAAAAATCCTGGGAATATGATCTGGCTCTGGGGACAAGGAAAAGCACCTCAGATGCCAACGTTGATGGAAAAATACGGTTTTACCGGTTCGGTTATATCGGCTGTTGATCTAATAAAGGGTATAGGTTATTACGCAGGTCTTGATATAATTGAAGTTCCCGGTGCTACGGGTTACCTAGATACCAATTATCTGGGTAAAGCTCAATATGCTCTGGATTCCCTGAAAGAAAAGGATTTTGTCTGGGTGCATGTAGAAGCACCGGATGAAGCAAGCCATGCTGGTAATATAGCGGCAAAGATAAAGGCTATTGAGGATTTTGACAGCAAGGTTGCAGGTACAATACTTAAAGGTATGGAAGAGAGAGGCGAGGATTATATTTTATTGGTTATGCCTGATCACCTTACGCCGATAATTGAAAGAACTCATGTTCATGGCAGTATTCCATTTACAGTATGCGGAACAGAAGTTAAAAGTGACGGCATAAATAGTTTTAGTGAAGCGGCTGCAAAATCCAGCAGTCTTAATTTTGATAAGGGACATGAACTCATGTCATATTTAGTAAGAATGTCAAAGGAATAGGAGAGGAGGATTAAGAACTTGGGATTGATCGTACAAAAATATGGGGGCACATCGGTTGCCGATGTGGATAGGGTTAAGGTAGTTGCCCAAAGAGTAATAAAGAATAAAGAAGCCGGGAATGATATGGTGGTAGTTGTTTCAGCTCCGGCGGGAATGACAGATGAATTGATAGAATTAGCTCATGAAATAACTGATGAGCCACCTGCAAGGGAAATGGATATGCTCCTGGCCACTGGCGAGCAACATTCTATCGCCCTTCTGGCTATGGCTATATGTAATAGTAAACACTGCGCAATTTCCCTTACCGGGTATCAGGCTGGAATAAGGACTGATAACGTTCACAGCAAAGCCCGGATAACAGAAGTTCAGGCTGAACGCATTACTAAAATGCTGGATGAAGGTAACATTGTAATTGTCGCTGGTTTTCAGGGATCTACAGATGATGATGCTATAACCACTCTTTCGAGAGGTGGATCGGATACATCGGCTGTGGCCCTGGCCTCTGCATTAGAAGCTGATGTGTGTGAGATATATACGGATGTTGACGGAGTTTATACTGCTGATCCCAGGATAGTTCCTGAAGCAAAGAAAATTGATACTATCTCTTACGAAGAAATGCTGGAAATGGCAAGTCTTGGAGCTAAAGTTCTTCACTCCCGGGCTGTTGAATTTGCCGGAAAATATAACGTACCACTGCATGTACGATCAAGCTTCAATGAAAATCAAGGCACAATTGTTACAAAAGAAGGAGAAGCTATGGAAGGTGTTGTAGTCAGAGGAGTAACTCACGATAAGAACCAGGCTAAAATGTCAATATTCGGAGTTCCTGATAGACCTGGTATTGCCTACAGTATTTTTAAGGCTCTGGCATCTGCCGAGATTAATGTAGATATGATAGTGCAGACTGTATCTAAAAACGAAAAAGCGGATATATCATTTACTGTATCAAAATCTGATCTAAGAGATGCCTTAGAAATATTCAAAAAGGTAGGAGAAAATATTGGTATTACTGATATAGCATATGATGAAGATGTTGCGAAGGTATCGGTAGTTGGTATAGGAATGAAAAGTCATTCTGGTGTTGCTGCTGAAATGTTTGAAGTATTAGCAGAAGAAGATATAAACATACAAATGATAAGCACATCAGAAATCAAAATATCCTGTGTAGTTAAAACAGAGGATACAGAGAAAGCTGTCAAAGCTATACACAGGAAGTTTATACCATCGTAATCAATGTTTTTCGCTAGACAAAAATAATCAAGGATGCTATACTTATCAAGGTTTTCTCTGTAGCTTCTGGTTAGATTGCTCCGATAATAATAAATTAAGAGGGCAGAAAATTGAAAATCGAAATTGAAAATATAAAAGAAGGTTTTAGTATTTATGAAGCTGAATGTAAACCAGAGGAAATCGATTTTGAAATAGAAAATGTAGATTTTACTGATCTTATTTCTGTAAAACTTGATCTTTTTAAACAAAACGACAAAATATACGTAAAGGCAAATCTGGCAGTTACAATCCAGACAGAATGCGCAAAATGTTTGAAACCTTCTACCATGATTTTGGAAGGTACATCAGAAAACCAATATCGGCCTATGCCTAATACGGTTTATGACCCACCAGAAGGAATTGGTATCAGATATTACCTGGATGATGTAATTGATTTTACTGAGGATTTCAGAGAATGTCTGTTTCTTGAAATTCCACCCCGGATCTTATGTTCGGAAACCTGTAAGGGCTTGTGTCCAAAGTGTGGAAAAGACTTAAATACCGGAGATTGTGACTGCAATACGGAAATTGAAGAAATAAAAAATAAAAAATTCGGTGACCTTATAAAAGAGCTCGATTTGAAGAAAAAATTGGAGGTGTAAACCTTGGCTGTTCCAAAAAGAAAGACATCTAAATCCCGCAGAAATAAACGTCGAAGTCACGATTCGCTAAAGGCCCGGTCTGTAAATATCTGTCCTAACTGCTCCGAGGTAAAGCTACCTCACAGAGCTTGTCCTGAATGTGGTTATTATAGAGGCAGACAGGCCTTTGAAATTACCGAAGAAGAATAACAATTACTGAATTTGCATTTATATAAGCATTTTCACATTTTCAATAGTATTTCTGAATTTATAAACTATCCTGGAAAATGCTTAAATCGTAAAAACACAAACAAATTTGAGAATATATGCGGATCGCTGTTGATGCAATGGGTGGAGATTACGCCCCGGATGCTGTTATTGAAGGGGCTGTTTTAGCCGCCCGCGAAAACCAATTAGAAATCCTTTTAGTAGGGCCTCAGGACGTTATAGAAGAAAGGCTTAAGAATTATGATCTAGAAAATAGCAAGATTGAGATAATTCCAGCATCACAGGTGGTTCAAATGGATGAACCTGCTGCTGATGCCATTCGTCATAAAAGGGATTCTTCTATTGCTATTTCCGCCCGTCTTCTTAAAAATAAAGAAGCTGATGCAATGATAAGCGCTGGGAATACAGCCGCAGTCTACGCTACAGCTCGTTTATTTTTAGGCAAGCTAAAAGGTGTATCCCGTCCTGCTTTGGCAATGGTTTTTCCAAATGTAATAGATTCTACAATTGTAATAGATGTAGGAGCTAATGCAGGAGGTTGCAGGGCTGAGGATTTATTGCATTTTGCATTAATGGGTGAAATATATGCAAGAGAAATAATTGGCAAAGAAAATCCACGTGTGGGATTACTAAGCGTTGGCGAAGAGAAATCAAAAGGAAGTGCCTTAACTTTAGAGGCTTATTCCCTTATGGAAGATTATCCTATTAACTTTATAGGAAATATAGAGGGTAGTGATGTAGTTTCAGGAAAAACCGATGTTTTAGTATGCGATGGTTTTGTAGGTAATGTGATCCTGAAGCTTGTTGAGGGAATGGGAGAAGTCATTTATAAGCTTGTAAAAGAAGAGATTAGCCAAAGTTTTCTTGCTAAAATTGGATTTCTTTTAGCCAGCCCTACTTTACGCAAGCTGGGAAAAAAGATTGATTATGAAGAATACGGTGGAGCTCCGTTACTGGGTATAAATGGAGTTTGTTTGATAGGTCATGGAAAATCTTCTCCCAACGCAATCAAAAGCGCCATACGCGCAGCATCTGAATCCGTTTCTCATAAAGTCAATGAACGCATTGAGCAAAGTCTTCAGAATATAAAACAAGGTAACTAGTAAATGGAATTACTTAATTCTGCTCTTATTGGAACTGGATCTTTTGCACCTGAAAAAACCCTGACAAACTTTGACCTGGAAAAAATGGTTGATACCAGCGATGAATGGATACGAAGACGAACAGGAATGGTGGAAAGACATATTGTTGATGAAAATACCGCCAGTTCTGACCTCGCCATTCAAGCTGCATTAAAAGCCATAGAAAAAGCAAATATTGATCCAGAAGAAATCGATCTTATTGTCTTGCCGACTGTCACACCTGATATGTCATTTCCATCAACTGCATGTTTTGTTCAAAAAGGTATCGGTGCATCCAATGCCGCTGCTTTTGACATATCAGCAGGATGTTCGGGTTTCCCTTATGGAATATCCATTGCAGATCAGTTTATAAAATCAGGAACCTATAAAACAGTTCTTGTCATCGCCGCGGAAACCCTTTCAAAAATTACCGATTGGACGGATAGAAGCACCTGCGTTTTGTTTGGGGATGCAGCAGGTGCTGCTGTATTTCAGGCAACAAGGGATAATAAAGGTGTGATTTCATCATATCTTTCTGCTGATGGTAACTTTTCCGGTGGTAATCTCTTAAGTTTACCTGCGGGGGGATCAAGAAATCCAGCCTCTCATGAAACAGTAGATAAAAGGATGCATTATATAAAAATGCGGGGAAGAGAGCTTTTTAAATTAGGTGTTAAAGCAATGGCAGAATCCGGCTTAAAAGCTCTGGAACTGGGTAATTTAACTCTGGATGATGTTACCCTGTGTATTCCACATCAGGCTAATAAACGTATTATTGATGCCGTTGGCGAACGATTGGGACTTCCTGAAGAGAAGATGTTCATCAACGTTGATAAATATGGCAATACATCATCTGCAACTATGGCTGTAGCTCTGGATGAAGCTATAAGAAACGAAAAAGTGGGGTCTGGGGATATCGTTCTTATTGTAGCTTTCGGAAGTGGTTTGACATGGGCTGCAATAGCTATAAGACTTTAATCTGGGATGGGAAAAACAGCATTTTTATTTTCCGGGCAAGGTTCTCAATACGAGGGCATGGGGAAAAACCTGGTTAAGTATGAAAAAGGTAGAGAAACCTTCCAGGAAGCCGGCAATATACTTGATATAGATATAACTCATCTTTGTTGCAATGGTTCTGGTAATCAACTGGCGGACACAAAGATAACCCAACCTGCAGTTCTGACTTGCAGTATTGCCGCTTACAGAATTCTCAGCGAAGAAATAGATTGTCCAGTATGCAGTTTAATACCATCAGCAACAGCAGGACTTAGCGTTGGTGAATATTCAGCACTGATAGCCAGCGGTGTTCTTGATTTTAAAGAAGCCCTTGAAATTGTAAAAGAGCGAGGACGCTTGATGGCTAAGGCTGCTTCAGAAAAAGCCGGCTTTATGGTGGCCATACTGGGCATAAAAGATAACTCAATAATCGAATCCATATGTAAAAAAGCAGAAAAATTCGGAATTGTCGGACCAGCAAATTACAATTGTCCTGGTCAGGTTGTTATATCAGGTGACCAGGTGGGAATTCAAAAAGCTGTGGATTTAGCTCGTGAAGCCGGGGCAAGAAGATGCCAGCCTTTAAGCGTTCACGGTGCATTTCATTCGCCGCTAATGCATTCTGCTGAAATTGGTCTCCGCAAAGTTTTGAATAAAGCCTGTTTTGCCAGACCTGAAATTCCTTTTGTAGCAAATGTAACTGGTGATTATATAGATGACCCGGATAAAATAAGAGAAATCCTGGCACTGCAAATGTCAAGTCCTATACAATGGGAAACATCTATCAGCAGGATGATTGATGAAGGTATTGAATCATTTATGGAATTTGGCCCGGGAAAAGTTCTTTCAGGTCTTATACATAGAATTGATAAAAACGTTCAGACATATAATTCTGACAGTTTACTTGATAATACTAATCCGTTAAGTGTTTTATAATTCAAGGGGATTTTTTATGGGACTGGAAGGTAAAGTTGCTGTAATTACTGGAGCAGCAAGAGGCATAGGTAAAGCCATTGCCAAAAGGCTGGCCCAGGATGGTGCTACTGTTGTTATCTGTGACCTTATGGAAGAAGTTCACGAAACTGCTGAGGAACTCAGAGCAGAGGGTGCCAATGCTACTTCAATGCAAGCGAATGTCACAGATTTACAGGCAGTTGAAGATATGGTAACAAAAGTTATAGATGATCTTGGTCATTTAGACATATTGGTAAATAATGCAGGTATAACCCGTGATAACCTCATAGTCAGGATGAAAGAATCTGACTGGGATGCAGTTATTGCTGTTAACCTAAAGGGTGCTTTTAATTGTACAAAGGCTGTTGCAAGGCCTATGATGAAACAGCGGACAGGTAATATCGTTAATATCGCTTCTGTGATGGGAATAACCGGTAATGCCGGACAGGCCAATTATTCTGCATCCAAAGCGGGTATCATAGGATTAACAAAATCAACAGCCAAAGAACTCGGTCGCCGGGGAGTAAGAGCAAATGCTATTGCCCCGGGATTTATAAAATCTAAAATGACCGATGCTTTAACGGAAAACCAGAAAAAGGAAGTTTTGGATATTATACCTCTGGGTATTTATGGAACTCCCGAGGATGTAGCCAACTTAGCGGCTTTTTTGGTTTCCGATTCCGCCAGATACATTACCGGTCAGGTAATACAGGTAGATGGTGGACTGGTAATGTAAACCTGAACCTATAATGAGTTTTAGCTACACTCATAAATATTGTCGGAGGTACTGGATAATATGGTATCAGAAGATAGAATCAAAGAGATAATTGTTGAACAGTTGGGAGTCGAAGCCAGCGAAATAACAACCGATGCGTCTTTTATTGATGACCTGGGCGCAGATTCCCTGGATACTGTAGAATTAGTTATGGCCTTTGAAGAGGAATTTGATATTGAAATTCCTGATGAGGATGCCGAAAAAATTAGAACAGTTCGGGACGTTATTGATTACCTGAACGCACATCTGGAGTAGTCTCGATACTGGATACCAGATGCTAGCATTCTAGTTACTAGCACCTGGTATCCAGCATCGGGTATCGAAATAAGATGCGAAGAGTAGTTATTACTGGTATGGGAGTAATTACTCCCATAGGAAATAATAAAGAAATATTTTGGGAATCCCTCTGCGCGGGAAAAAACGGTATAGGTAAATTATCCTATTTTGATACAACCGATTTTGCCACTCAGATTGCAGCAGAAGTTAAAGATTTTGATCCTTCCCTCTTTCTCACTAGAAAAGATGTAATCAAAATGGGTACGGCTAAGTTTATTCAATATGCCATAGCATGTGCTTTGATGGCAAAAGAGGATGCAAAATTGGATCTGAGCAAGGACGATCCTTATAATGTAGGCGCGGTAGTTGGTTCCGGAATAGGTGGAATTGCTGTAATTGAAGAACAGCACAAGATACTTATGGATAGAGGACCAAAAAGGGTAAGCCCACACTTTGTTACCCATGAAATCGCAAACATGGCCCCAGGACAGATCGCCATATATCTGGGGTTAAGAGGACCTAATTTCTGTGAAGTTACTGCCTGTGCATCAGGCAATCACTGTATAGGAAGTGCCTTTAGAACCATACAATATGGTGACGCGGATGTTATGTTTGCCGGCGGTTCAGAAGCAGCTATCACTCCTCTGTCTTATGCTGGTTTTTGCTCTATGAAGGCCATGTCCACAAGAAATGATGATCCGGAACACGCCAGCAGACCCTTTGATAGAAAGCGGGATGGATTTGTTATGGGTGAAGGAGCAGGGATAATAATACTTGAATCTCTGGAACACGCCCTTAACCGGGATGCCTATATATACGCGGAATTAGTGGGATTTGGAATGAGCTGCGATGCTCATCAAACAACCGCTCCTCTACCCGATGGCTCAGGTGCAGCGGAGGCTGTGGCAAGGGCAATAAAGGACGCTGATTTAAGCCCAAAAGATATTGATTACGTAAATGCCCATAGTCCATCAACACCTTTGGGTGATAAAGGTGAAGTTGCAGCCCTTAAATCCGTCTTTGATGAAAACATCAACTCCTTACCCATAAGCTCAACTAAATCCATGACTGGACACCTTCTGGGTGCAGCCGGTGCAGTGGAATTCGTCGCTACTACTTTAGCCGTGAATCAAGGGATTATCCCACCTACAATAAATTATGAAAATCTTGATCCAGAGTGTGATATAGATTGTGTGCCTAATAAACCCCGTGAGGTTGAATTATACTCTGCCCTTACCAACGCTTTTGGATTCGGTGGCCATAACGCCACCCTCGTTGTTAAAAGGTATGGAGATGATTGATAAAGAAGATATTGCTGAAAATATAATTGATCAGGAAAAAGATAAAGAATTTAATATTGAAAATGATTTATCATTTTCTCCATCTCCAGCATTTCCCGAAAAGCAGAATAAAACAGAAGATATTGATGAAGAGCGATTAAATAAATTAAAACAGCTTGAAGAAAAGCTAAAATATAAATTCAATAACATCTGCTTACTGGAGCTATCCCTTACTCATAAATCTTTTGTAGGTGGAGAGGGAGAGCACTTTAACTGTAATGAACGGATGGAATTTCTGGGAGACTCAGTTCTTGAGCTAATCGTGAATCTCTTTTTATACAATAACTTCCCCACATATACAGAAGGTCAGCTTTCCAAACTGAAAGCCGTTGCTGTCAGCAGATCAACTCTTGCTATGTGTGCTAAAGAAATGAATTTAGGTGATTATATCAAATTTGGGGTAGGAGAATTGGCTACTGGTGGACGAGAAAAACCATCTAATCTATCCAATGCTCTGGAAGCTATTGTTGCCTCTATATACCTGGATGGTGGTTTTGAAAATACAAAGGAATTTGTTTTATCCATACTTAAAGATAAGATTTATG
The DNA here is from genome assembly GCA_014730235.1 of Candidatus Poribacteria bacterium. Classification (GTDB taxonomy): domain Bacteria; phylum Poribacteria; class DTPJ01; order DTPJ01; family WJIO01; genus WJIO01. Next base: position 7,254 of record WJIO01000267.1, on the reverse strand, counting down.
AACTTGACAGAGATGAGTTAAAAAGAGATTATAAAACTGCTTTACAGGAATACTGGCAGGCTGGCTCCCGGAAACCCCCTGTATACAAGGTTATTTCAGAAACGGGACCGGATCATGATAAAATATTTGAAGTCGAAGTAAAATTAGCCGGGGAGTCATACGGTAAAGGTATTGGAAGAAATAAAAAGGAAGCAGAACAGAGAGCCGCAGAAAAGGCTCTGGAAACCATTATCGATCGAAGGAGGGAAAACGAAAGCGAGTGATTATATATCACTGGCATTGTTGAATAAATATGAATTTTGATCTTACAGAAGAACAAGAAGCAATATTAGAAGCAGTTAGAGAAATATGTGAAGAAGAGCTTGCACCAAAAGCCGATGAGATTGATGCCTGTGGAAAATACCCCTGGGACAATATCGAAATGCTGGCCAGATATGATCTAAGCGGAATTCCCTTTCCTGAAGAATATGGAGGACTTGGATCGGATCTACTCACATGGGCTTTGGTTGGTGTAGAACTTGCCAAAGCTTGCAGTACAACCGGGGCTGTATATGGCGCAAATATACTCTGCATGTATCCTATTTATAAATTTGGTACAGAAGAGCAAAAGAAAAAATACCTTACCCCCCTTTGTAAGGGCGAAGTGGTCGGAGCCTTTGGTCTTACAGAACCAAACGCCGGTTCTGATGCCGGCTCAGGTATTGCCACTGCTGTTAAAGATGGTGATGAATATATTGTAAACGGCACCAAGATATTTATCAGCAACGCAGGCGAAGCCCAAACTTACGTTGTAACTCTAAAGACCGAACCGGGACGCGGTGCTCGCGGTATGAGCGCTTTTATCATAGAAAAAGATACTCCGGGTTTTACCTTTGGCCCTCAGGATGATAAGCTCTGCTTTAAAGCCCTGGCCAATAAGGAATTGATTTTCCAGGATTGCAGAATACCGGAAGAAAACCTTCTGGGTAAATTAAACAGGGGGTTCAGAGTAGCCATGGAAACTCTGGATGTTGGAAGAATAGGAATGTCAGTCGGAGCTATAGGTCTTTCCAAAGCTGCATACGAAAAAGCCCTTCAATATTCCAAAGAAAGAGTCCAGTTCGGTCAGCGTATAGCAAATTTCCAAGCCATACAGCATAAGCTGGCGGACATGGCCACAGAAATCGAAACGGCTGATCTACTTATGCGTAAAGCTGCATGGCTGCATGATCAGGGCAAGTCTTTTGGCCTTCCAGCTGCCATGTCAAAGCTGTTCTCCTCCGAAGTTTGCCATAGAGCCACAAATCAGGCAGTCCAGATTCACGGTGGCTATGGTTTAATGTGCGATTACAGTGTCGAAAGGTTTTTCCGCGAATCCAAGCTCTTTGAGATAGTTGAAGGGACTTCTGAGATACAGCGCAATGTTATCGCTGGACATATATTGAGATAAATGGTTCTTCGGTGTTTAGTGTGGTAAAGATAAGAGACTTCTTTATGCTGTCATTCCTGCAAAAGCAGGAATGACAAGCTGAGAGAATTTTCAATTATAACCACACTAAACCCGGAAGAACCAAATAAATTTAATATCAAGGAAACGCCAAATGCGAATAATTGTTTGTATAAAGCAGGTAACCGACAGCAGTCAGGTGCGTTTCGACAAAGAAACAAATTCCATGATCCGGGACGGTGTACCGTCTATTATCAATCCATTTGATGAAAACGCCATCGAATCCGCCCTGCAATTAAAGGAAGAGCATGGCGGAGAGGTTATTGTTATATGTATGGGACCACCCCAGGCAGAGGAAGCACTGCGCCAGGCCGTCGCCATGGGCGCAGATCAGGGAATACTGTTGAGCGACAGGCGTTTTGCCATTGCCGACACCCTCGCCACTGCATACACTCTGGCGACTGCCATAAACAAACTCGGTGATTATGACATGCTGTTGTTTGGTAAACAGGCTATAGACGGTGATACCGCTCAGGTTGGCCCCGGTGTCGCAGAAATGCTGAATCTTCCCCAGTTGACGTATGTCCGCAAGATCAATGTAGAAGATGGTCATGTCACAGCCGAATGTGTCCTTGAGGATAGCTGTGAAGTACTCCAGACTAAACTTCCTGCGGCTTTGACAGTTGTTAAAGAAATTAACGAACCGAGACACGCTTCCCTGAGAGGTGTGTTAAAAGCCAAGAAAGTGGAAATACCTGTCTGGAAGCCAGAGGATATAGACGCCGATCCTGAGCGTATAGGTAAAACCGGATCTCCTACAGAGGTTATAAAAACCTTTAACCCCGAACCAAGGGGAAAAGGTACAATGTTGGCAGGGGAACCGGAGGAAATAGCCCAGGCCCTTTTTGCCGAATTAAGAGATATGAATATCGTGTAATTTGCGAATAGGTGGATGGATTGTGATTTATGTAATTGAAGAAAAATGTATTGGTTGTTCCCTTTGTGTCAAAGCCTGTCCCTTTGGCGCGGTAAAGCTTGTTGAGAAAAAAGCCGTCATTGATCTGGATGCCTGCACCCTCTGCGGCGCTTGTGTTACTGCATGTAAAAAGCAAAACGCCATAGTAATCGAAAGAGAAGCAAGAGAAGATGTTGATCTCAGTGCATACAAAGGTGTATGGGTTTTTGCAGAACAGCGCGACGGAATTTTAATGAACGTTGCAATGGAATTACTGGGCGTAGGCCGAATCCTTGCGGATAAGCTGGACGTTACCCTTTCTGCTGTCTTACTTGGTTCGGATGTATCAGATATGCCTGAAAAGCTTATACACTACGGTGCAGATCAGGTTTATTACGTCAACCATCCTCTTCTTGAGCAGTACCAGACAGACGTATATACGAAAGCCCTCGTATCCCTTATTGAAAGGTATTTTCCCGAAATTGTCCTGTTTGGTGCATCCAGCTTAGGTCGTTCTCTTGCTCCAAGGGTCGCTGCCCGTATACAGACAGGTCTTACAGCCGACTGCACAGAGTTGGAAATAGACGTTGACAGAAGACTTCTGGTACAGACAAGACCGGCTTTTGGCGGCAACCTTATGGCCACCATTATTATCCCCAATCATCGCCCCCAGATGGCCACAGTGCGTCCAAACGTCATGATACCCCTGGAACCTGATCTTTCCCGCGAGGGTAAAGTCATCGAGGTAAAGGACATCGCCCTTGAAGCTGAAGACATCTGCACAAAGATTCTGGAAGTTATACAGGCTGCCGATATCAACGTAAATCTCCAGGAAGCTGAAATTATAGTCTCCGGTGGTCGTGGGCTTGGTAAAGCTGAGAATTTCAGCGTGGTAAGGGAACTGGCGGAAGTTATTGGAGGGGCAGTAGGGGCTTCCAGGGCTACTGTCGATGCTGGCTGGATACCCTCCTACCATCAGGTAGGTCAGACGGGCAAAACAGTGCATCCCAAGCTGTATATCGCCTGCGGTATATCAGGGGCTATTCAGCATCTTATCGGCATGCAGACATCTGACATAATAGTAGCAATAAACAAAGACCCCGATGCTCCTATATTCGACGTGGCAACTTTTGGTATTGTCGCAGACTTGTTTGATATCGTACCGGTTCTTACGGATACTTTCCGGAAGAAGCTGGGTAAGTAAAAGAAATGATATAAATTTTATAAGCTGCGGGATGTATACATCCCGCAGCTTATATTTTTGTGATTTACTGCTTGATAACCATCTTCCGGGTAGCCGAAAATTCACCAGCTTTTATGGAATAGAAATAAAGTCCACTGGCTACCCTTTCTCCTGCCGAATTCTTGCCATTCCAGTAAACGGCTTTTGACCTGTCTACATAAATTCCAGCGGCTTTATATCCAATATCCAGGGTTCTGATCAACTGCCCCATAGAATTGTATATACTGACGATTACATCTGATCCTTCATTCAGATAATAGGGAATCCATGTTTCAGGGTTAAAGGGGTTGGGATAGTTCTGAAGCAAGGTTGATCTTTCCGGTATAATTTCACCAAGACGCAGGTTGATATTCACAACAGCATCTCTTATATTATCCGGGGTTATTTCCCGGACAAACGGGCCTGATACGATTCCGCCGTTTAGATCAGTGACTGAGACTTCTATTTTATCGCCGATTTCTACAACAGCGTTACGGTTAAGATCAGCGTATGCAGCGGCAAAGTATCCGTCACCTTTTACCTTCTGGGATAATTCTACATGGGTTCTCAGGTTGCGAACATTGACGGTATAGCCACCAGCACCCAACTTCATTATCTCACCATCCTGAATTTGTCCGCTGACTACATAAGCCCACGCATCAGATACAGCAGGTGGTGCAGCCGTATCCACTGGTGGTTCGTTTGTCCATGCTGCGCCGGTAAATGTTACCACGCTGCCGGAGGGCAAGTTGACAATGTAGCCCATTCCACCTTCGATGGGAAAACCATCATCAGGTGCATCCATAGTAAAGCCCATGAATTTTTTGGCTTCCGTATCATATCGGATAACTACTGTCGCTTCTATTTCTTCGGCAAAGGAACGAGCCGTATAAGGTTCGATTGGTTTTAGTGGAAGGGATATCATGTTTAGACCCGGTGATAATTGGGTAAAGAAGACATTTGAATAATCTTCCTCTTCCGTCGTCAGTTGATTTATCAATCCCAGACTATCCCAGGCCCACCAGACGTCGGTCATCTTTCCTTCAACAAGACGATATAAGGTAAAGCCAGTGTATATAACTTTTTTATTCGTTGGTGAAATACCCAATATCTCACCTTGATGGGTAGCTGTAGCTGTCCAGCGCTCTAATACCAAATCATCCTTGGCGAAGAGATCATCCACCACAACGTGAAGGTCAGGAAAAGCTTCCATGTAACCAGAAGCAACTTCTTTGGCTGTTTCTATGCCAACTATAGGATTTATAGTCTCAACAGGGGTATGACTGAAAACCTCTGGATGAGCAAGTTCATCCAATACATCCAGGTTCTTATCATTCCAAAATTCCTGGATATACCGTATAACAACAGCTTTATTTGCTTCTGGATCGCCGGGATCGCCCTCTATTCCAGATGGTGGGGCCCAACCATAGGTTTCGCGATTAGGTGGAATAACCTCAAGGTGCTGCATCAGACCCAGAGCATCCCATTCGGACCATGATTCTACAGCTTTACCATCTTTATATTGTTCTACAACTATTCCCGTCAGATTTATCTGTTTACCACTGGCTGGCATTCCCATGAGTTCACCTTCATGGGTTCCCTGGAAGGAAAATCTTATCATTACCTTATCACCAACAGCCATGCGATCTTCAACGGTAAACTGGAAATCCGGGAACGCAGTATGGTACATGCCAACGAACTGCTTGAAGATTTCAAGTCCAGCTACATCACCGCTGACAGGATCATGAAGGACAAAATCTTCTGCAACCAATTCATCCGCCAGATCAAGATTACCCTGATTCCATATCTCATCCCATATCCGAGCACTGATGGCTTCATTCATCATTTCCGTCGCGGCGGCTGATAACTGCTGCATCAGGCCAAGAACATCATAAGCCCACCAGACTTCTGCTATCTTGCCATCAACGAAGCGATAAATGGTTGTTCCTGACCAGCTTGCCTTTGTGCCGGTAGCCGAAATACCCATGAGTTCTCCCTGGTGAGTTCCTGAGGTTGACCATAACTGAACAAGCTTATCACCTTCGGTTATTGTAGCCAGAACAGTTACATTCATATCGGGGAAAGCATTGAGATAACCCGCAGTATTTTCTTTAACAACCTCAATAGTGTCTATTGCAACGGGAATAACCGGGTTATGAACCAGAATTTCAGAATGCAGAATTTCATCCAACACATCCAGATTACCCTGATTCCAGCACTCATTAACATATCTTTCTGCAATGATTTTATTTACTTCCATATCACCCGGATCACCAGTTACTTCTGATGGTTCTCCCCAGGTATAATTTTCCGGTGCTGGCCGTCCGGGTTCAATAACACCAAGCTGCTGCATAACTCCCAGAAAGTCGGAGTGAATCCAGCCTTCCAAAATCATTCCATTTTCAATATGGAATACACTAATTCCTGTTGATGCCGTGGATATACCAGTAGCTGGGATACCCATAAAATCACCTTTTTGTGTACCTGTAATTGTCCAGCGACTAACCACCATATTCCCTTCGGCGACCTGATCCTCGATAACAAAATGGGTATCGGGAAAATCGGCAAGAAGCGATTCGATATATGCCCTCACGCCATCAGGACCATGAAGATCAGGATTTGGTGGTAAGTGTTCCAAATAATCAGGGGCAAAGATTTCGTCTATTGCATCTAAGTTTTGCTGATTGATAACATCCTCATAGGGACGACGGGCGATGGCTTTGTTGATTTCTTCCTGTGATGGCGCAGGTAAGGTTATATTTCCATCAACTGCAGTGACATCAGGAATATCCCCGGCTAATTCATCATACAGGGCAACTTCCGAAAGTGTCAGAGGTATTTCCCCTGTTGCATCAGGTTTGACGTTAAAGCTTATCTCCATTATGGCCCCGCTGCCTTCTGTCAAAGCGGCTGTTCCGGCCATGGATAGACTTACTATACCCGGATCGCTGTAGTTTATTGTGGGCAATAAACTTGACACCAGGGGAGTCACCTGGGCATCAACGACTTCCAGCGAAGCCGGATCATATTCCAGCATTATATCAGCGCCAGCAACCCCAGCAGCAGTATCCAGGCTTATATCCACCACTGCTGTTGAACCGGGTTGGGCCTCGATTTTAGATACACTTACTTCAATCCCATAGGAGCTAAAACAAAATACAGTCAGAAACAATACAGCAAATACAATTTTTGATTTCATTTTCCATACTCCCTTTTAAAATGATTTGGTCACCAGCATAATCCCATTTAACAAGAAATTTCCTGGTAAATCATCCTCCTCCCCTTCCAATATTCACCTTTTTGATTTGTTATGTTTTTAGTTCTTCAGGATTAAGTATGGAAATAATTTGAAAATTTTCTCTTATTTAGACGATGTTATTTTCATTTCCACACTCAAGTCGGAAGAATCATGTTTTTAAAGTAAATTTTGGTAAGATATTTCAACCGCTGTTCCTAGAATAACATATTAATCTCAAAAAGTCAAAGTAAAAATTCGACTTATCGACAACACTAAAGTTTAGGCAAAACACTAACAACCTACGCAGCTTTTATTATATTTAACCGAATCGCTATCAATTTCGTAATCGTTAAAAGATGGATATAATTTAATATAATTTAGTTGTCATTCCTGCTTTCGCAGGAATGACAACT
>WJIO01000266.1 GCA_014730235.1 Candidatus Poribacteria bacterium | reverse complement strand
CAGTTGTATATGACAATAGAAAAAAATATATATAAAGTACTTGAAGAAATTGTTGGCAAGGATTTCATATCTGATGCTGAAGAAGACCTTATATGTCACTCTTACGATGCGACAAGACAGCAAGGTATGCCTGATCTAGTCATTAAACCTGATTCAGCTTTGGAAATCTCAGAAATTATGAAGCTGGCAAATCGGGAATTAATCCCTGTTTATCCCAGAGGCGCAGCGTCAGGATTAACTGGCGGTGCAGTTCCATTACATGGCGGAATAGCCCTGGATATGACCCGGATGAACAGGATTTTGGACATTGATGAAGCGAATTTAACTTCCACTGTAGAACCGGGTGTTATAGTTGCTGAATTTCAAAAGGAAGTTGAAAAACATGGTTTGCTTTACCCTCCAGACCCGGCCAGCAACAAGTTTGCAACCCTGGGTGGTTCTGTGGCCGAATGTGCCGGAGGACTTCGAGGTATGAAATACGGTGTTACCAAGGATTATGTCATGGCCCTGGAAGCCGTTTTGCCTACCGGCGATATAATTCACACTGGTTCTAAAACCCTGAAAAGCGTTACCGGATATGATCTGACAAAATTACTTGTAGGTTCTGAAGGAACTCTGGCAATATTTACAAAGATCGTGGTAAAACTAGTTCCTCCACCGGAGAAGATCGAAACAATAATGGCAAATTTCAGCAGTATAAGGGATGCAACAAATACCGTATCGGCTATAATAGCGGCAAAAATAATGCCTCGGGCACTGGAGTTTGTGGACGAAGCCTGCATTAAAGCCGTAAGTAACTATGCTGAATTCGAAGTTGCGAAAGGAACAAAGGCACTGCTGTTAATGGAGTTGGATGGTTCAAAAGAAACAGCTGCCAGGGATGCAGAACGCGTTATGCAAATTTGCAGAGATAACGATGCATTCCAAGTGCAAAAGGCAAGGAATGAAGAAGATGTTGACGAATTATGGTCTGTAAGGCGGTCAATATCTCCTTCTCTCTACTCCATCAGCAAAGGCAAAGTAAACGAGGATATTTGTGTCCCCCGCAGTAACCTGACAAAAATGCTGGAGAAAATACATGAAATTGCTGATAAATATAAAGTTATTACCGCCAATTTCGGTCACGCAGGGGATGGAAACATTCATATGAATATACTCGTGGACACCGGCAATCCTGAAGAGATGGAACGGGCAGAAACCGCCGCTGAGGAAATTTTTAGAGCAACTATAGATTTTGGTGGTACATTGTCCGGCGAACATGGTATAGGTAATACCAAATCCAGATACCTGGATATAGAGATCGGCCCGGTGGAAATGCAAATTATGAAAGGGATAAAAGCCGTATTCGATCCCAACGGTATACTTAACCCTGGCAAAATATTCTATGAGCCTAAACCAGAATTTAATACCGTATACGTTAAAGATTAAAGGAATTTCAGATGATTATTGATAAAACGAAGGAATGTAATAAATGCGGTATATGCAGGTCGGTTTGTCCGGTATTTCTGGAACTCAAGGATGAGGTAATGTCTCCCCGGGGTAGAATAAGCCTAGTTGAGGCCCTTCTTGAAGGTGATCTGTCAGATAACACCAAAAGATATATTGATACCATAAGAACCTGTATTAGATGCACCCGATGCTCCCAGGTTTGCCCTGTTGGTGTAAAGGTTGAAGAAATAATACAATCAGCCCGGTATAAAATTGCAGAGAATCTGGAAATACCCGGCTCTATAAGGGAAATTTTTCGATCAACTATTAATAATCCAGAAGCTTTTAAAGCTGAACTTGTAAAAAGTAAAAATTTACAATCATCATCAGATTACAAAGCCCCCCTCTGGTTACTCCCTCTCTATTTTCATGAAGGTACAAAAATTCCAGAACTAGCAGACGAAACTATAACAGAAAAATATCCTGAATATATAGAGTCAAAGGGTGAAAAGCGGGTAGCTCTTTTTGTAGGTTGTTCCATGAACTATGTCCATACAGATATAGCTGATGCGGCTATTGACGTATTGAATAAATTTGGTATAGACATCTATATACCGAAAGAGCAGATTTGTTGTGGTGCACCTGCAATGCTTCTGGGGGATAAAGAGGCGGCAGAAGAGATGGCAAAGAAAAATATATTGGCTTTAAAAGCTCAGGATTTTGATGCTATTATAACCCTATGCCCTAACTGTGGAGTAACGCTGAAACGTGAATACAAAACTTTAGTTGAAGATGATATAGCTCCTTTTACCTCCAGGATAATGGATATATCCCAGTTTATAACCATATACATGGACTATAAAGCTCAACCCATAAAACAAACAGTAACCTATCACGATCCCTGCTACCTGAGAATTGGGCAGGAAGTTAAAGCGGAACCCAGACAAATATTATTGGGAAATTCCCAATATATAGAAATGGATCAAGCCTATAAGTGCTGTGGTCTGGGTTGTACCCTGGGAATATTCCATCCTGAAGTCTCAGAATCTATGGCAGAAGATAAAGTTGAAGCTATACTAGAAACTAAAGCTGATGTGGTGGCTACCGGGTGTCCAGGATGTATAGCGTTTATAAAAGAACAACTTGAAAAGAGAAATATAGATAAAGAAGTTTTACATACAATACAAATACTGCAAAAAAGCCTTTCAGGAGTTTAAAATTTATGCTGAACACCATAGAACTTAGCTCAAAGCTTTCAGAACTGTCTGTTTTAGTTGTGGGAGATCACTGTCTTGACAGAGATTGTATAGGCAGATATTCAGGTTTTTCCAGGGAAGAGGAAAGCATGCCTATTTTCAGGATCAGGT
>WJIO01000265.1 GCA_014730235.1 Candidatus Poribacteria bacterium | reverse complement strand
GGGTTGTATTAGACGCAGAAACAGGCGATCCTGTTAATAAAGCGCAAGTAAAACTGGGAGAAAGTAATTCCGTTGAAACGGATTTATCAGGGGGATTTGAGTTTTATCTTCGCCCAGGAATATATGAAATTAGTCCTTCAGCCAGAGAGTATATTATAGAAAATCAGCAGATAGAAATTAGTCCTGAAAAAATCAGCAGTATAGAATTTTTGGCTATTCCTGCTGTAGAGATATGGCCAGGTGACACCAATAACGATGGCAAAGTCTCAATTATGGATGTTTTGCCTATAGGGAGATTCTGGGGTGTGGTAGGTGAAAAACGTAATTTAGAAGAAATTGGCTGGAAAATGGAGCTAACTGCACGATCTAAGTGGACTCCAGTAGAAGCCGCATATGCTGATGCAGATGGCAATGGTCTAGTTAATGAAGATGATATTAGAGTAGTGGCTAGCAATTGGAAAAAGACTATATCCGGTGAAACTTCAGCGCCAGATTTATCAGAATCCCTGAGACTGATGTTAGATAAAGAGATGCTGGATAAATACAGAGCTATGTATAAAGTTATCATAAAGATGGAACCAAGCGAAGGTTCAGCAGTAATAGCCGAAAATCTTCGTATGCTAATAGATAACCTAAATCCTGAGAGAAGTCTGTTACTAAATAATTATCCAAATCCATTTAACCCGGAGACATGGATTCCATTTGTCCTTTCTGACGAAGGAAGTGTAAATATAAGTATTTATAACTCAAAAGGTCAACTCATAAGAAGCCTTAATATGGGTTACCTTCAATCAGGATACTATATACAAAAAGATAAGGCTGCTTACTGGGATGGTTGCAATGAATGGGGAGAGCAGATTTCCAGTGGAGTTTATTTTTATAGTATTAAATCAGATAACTTTTCTAAAATAAGAAAAATGACCGTGTTGCGCTAACTTAGACACAAAGTAGAAGGAGAAAAAAATGAAGCTATATCTTTCAGCGATGCTAATTGTCCTCATAATTTCAGGCTGTGCCTATAACACACCATACCATCAGGGACGGCGCGCCTTAAACATGGCTGAGTATGATCAGGCCATAACACTCCTGAACCAGGCATTGGAAGAATCGCCCGATGACGCCCGGATACTCACGGATCTGGGTACGGCTTATTACAAGAAGGAGGATTTTGATAAGGCAGTGCCATATCTGGAGAAAGCCAAATCCGTTGATCCTATGTATGGTATGTCATATTTTTACCTGGGCTTGATATACGAAAGGCAGCAGGAATATCAGAAGGCCCTGGAAGAATACAATGAATATTACCAGAAAGCGCCTCTTTCTCCCCTTGGTCGTCGTCTCAGGGGATATATGGGCACTGTAATGCGCCGACAGATTAAGAAGGAAATCGCCGAATCCGTCAGAAAAGAGGGTGAGATAGATGTAGACAGTATTCCCGGAAATACTCTGGCTGTGTCGTATTTCACCAATCTTACAAACAACGAAGAATATGATGTGCTCCAAAAGGGGTTGGCTGAGATGATTATCACAGACCTTTCCCAGGTAAAATCCCTGAAAGTGCTGGAGCGTAAGCGGATGCAGATACTTATGGAAGAACTGGGACTGGAAGCGTCAGGTCTTGCGGAACCGGGTAACATGCCCCGGATGGGTCGCCTTCTGGGCGCTCGCAGGATTGTCAACGGTGGGTTTGCTCTTCCGTCTGAAGACCAGCTCAGGATAGACGCAGTATCCACAGATATAGCTACAAATGAATCCGACGCTCAGGCCGACGCCATGGGAGAACTGGAAAGCTTTTTCCAGATGGAAAAAGACCTGGTGTTTAATATACTGGATGATATGAATATCCCTTTGACACAGGAAGAACGGGACGCTATACAGCAGGTTCCCACAGAGTCTTTCCTGGCCTTCCTGGCTTACAGTCGAGGTTTAGATTATGAAGACCGGGGTATGTACCGGGAAGCCGCAGGCGAATTCCAGAAGGCGACTCAGCTTGATCCCGGCTTTTCTCATGCCAGTGAAAAAGCTCAGGATGCCCAGATTCTTGCGGAAATTCCGTCTACAGGTTCATCTCAGGATATAGAGGCGCTGGAACAGGTGGTAGTCAGCGAGGAAATGTCAATGGATGAGCAGGGGGAAGTTGAAGAGATGGCCCTGGCTCCTTCGGATATGCTGGATTCCATAATGAGCGATGTTGCGCCTGAATATGAGCCGGATATTACGGACAGCGCTCCGCCGCCTGCGTCCAAAACTCCGCCCCAGGAAATCCAGAACGCGGTTATCCAGATTACTGTGGAACTACCCTAACCCTTATAATATGAGGAGAAAAATAATGAAAATATTAACATCCATCACGGTGATGATTTTTATATGTTCAGTCGCTTCATACGGTCAGGTAGGTCTTGATCGAAAGGCTTATAACCTTACTGTATCATCCAAAGCCGAATTCCAGAGCTGGAGTAAAACCCCCGATGAGGGCGATTCATACAGCATAAGCCAGTTTTCCTTACCATTGTCAGTAAAATACGCCGTTACCAGGAATATTGCCGTTAACCTTCTTACTTCGGCTGTTATGTCATCATCTGACGATAACTCCCTCTCAGGGCTCAGGGATCTGAAAGCCCGTACCGTTATGATGTTTGCCGACGATAAAGCAATGATAGGCCTGGGACTGAATTTGCCCACAGGAAAAAGCGACCTTAACTCGGATCAGGAAGCCGTCAGCCTGTTGTTGTCCGACAGGGCCATGCGCTTTCGCTACAGCAACCTGGGCGAGGGTTTTGACATAAGCCTTAACGGCGGTTATGCCCAGGATATGGGTTCGGTTGTCCTGGGCGGTGGAGCGGGATACATAAAGAAGGGCGAATATGATCTCTCGGAAGGTCAGGACAGCAAATATAAACCCGGCGACCAGCTTACATTTACTGCCGGCATGGATATTCCCGCCAAACCCCTGCTGATGCGCACGGATGTGACATATACGACATACCAGTCCG
>WJIO01000264.1 GCA_014730235.1 Candidatus Poribacteria bacterium | reverse complement strand
GGTGAGGATTAATCCCGAGCTGCGGATTGGATATGTGGCCCAGGAAGCCCGGTTTGACGAATCCAAAAGCCTGCGGGAGGAAATCTGCGATAATGAAATACTGGCCATGAAAGCCCAGATTGAAAAGCTGGAAATTGAGATGGAGACGCTTAAAGGTGATAAGAACAGACTTGCAGAGGTTATGAATCGATATGACGTTCTGCAATCCAGATTCCAAAGCCGTGATGGGTATCGTTATGAATACCGTTTGGAGACAATTCTGCACAGAATGGGTTTTAAATCTTCGGATATGGAATTGCCTGCATCAGCCCTCAGTGGAGGTCAGAAATCCAGAGCACAATTGGCCAGGGCATTATTAAAACAACCTGATCTTTTACTGCTGGATGAACCAGGGAATCACCTGGATGTGGATGCTATGGAATGGCTTGGGAACTTTCTCAGGAATTACAGGGGAACTCTTTTGATGGTATCCCATGATCGCTACCTGCTGGATGAAGTTACTGAAAAAACCATAGAGCTTGAATTCGGAAAACTGCGTCAGTATAATGGCAATTACTCATATTATGCAGATCAAAAAGAGCGAGAACGTATAAAGCAGCACTATGATTATGTCAATCAACAGCAGGAAATAGCCCATCTTGAAGAGGCTATTGCAACCTTGCGCTCCTGGAGTGTAAAGGGAAAGTCATCCAAGTTCTCCGGTCAGGTAAGAAGCATGAAAAAAACACTGGATCGCATGGATTTAATTGATAAACCCCGGAAAAAAACCAAAATGCAGCTTAATCTGGAATTCCAGAAGCGCAGCGGTGAGATGGTGGTTGAATTTGTGAACCTGTCCAAAAGTTACGGCGATAACGTGTTATTTTCAAAAGTGGATTTAAATATTAGATGGGGAGAAAATGTTGCTATTGTAGGTCCTAACGGTTCGGGTAAAACCACATTGTTGAGAATTATCCTGGGTCTTGAGGAACCTACAGGAGGCGAGGTGAATCTGGGCGAAAATCTGCTTATAAGCTATTTTGACCAGGAACAGCGAGGGTTAAAGCCGGATAATACAATTTACAGCGAACTTGGTGGTAATACGGATTTATCAAATGAAGAGACTATGTATTTGCTGTCAAAGCTTATGTTCCGGGGAGATAAAGCTTTCAAGAAGATTGATAATCTGAGCGGCGGTGAGAAAAACCGGGTTGTGCTGTCAAAGCTAGTATATACAAAGGCAAATCTGCTGGTTCTGGATGAGCCTACAAATCACCTGGATATTCCATCCATAGAAGTGCTGGAAGAAGCTCTGGAAACGTATAAAGGAACAGTGATAATGGTATCCCACGACAGGCATTTGCTGTCCAGAATAGCCCAAAGGGTTATTGAAATAAAGCATGGTCAATTACATTCATATGCCGGTGGTTATGAACATTATTTGAGGATGCGGGATCAGTTAAATTAACATAGGAGATATTTATGAAGCTGATTGTATTCGCTGAATTTGTTTTGATTTTTATATTTATTGGTGTGACATCTCTGGAGGCTCGTTGGTCTGAGGATTGGGAAAAAATGGAACGTATCAAGCCCAGGAATTATGTTTGTTATCGGGCTTTAAGCCCTATCAATATTGATGGAAAGCTGGAGGAGGATTCATGGCAAAAAGCCCCATGGACTGAGGATTTTGCCGATATTGAAGGCGACGTAAAACCCAAACCCACGTATCAAACCCGAGCCAAGATGCTATGGGATGACAATTGTTTTTATATTGGTGCGCAACTGGAAGAACCACATGTATGGGCTACTCTTACAGAGCATGACAGCGTTATTTTCTATGACAACGATTTTGAAATTTTTATCGATCCCGATGGCGACAGCCATCAGTATTACGAGATTGAGCTTAATGCCTTTGGTACGGAGTGGGATCTGCTGCTTATAAAACCATATAAAGATGGTGGGCCGGCTGTGGATAGCTGGGAAATCCCCGGTCTTAAGATAGGTGTATATGTGGATGGAACTATAAACAACCCCAGCGATACTGATAAAGGTTGGTCGGTGGAATTGGCTTTTCCATGGGAGATACTATCTGAATGTGCTCATCGTAAGACACCGCCGGAAAATGGGGATCAATGGCGTATCAATTTTTCTAGGGTCGAATGGGATATTGAAGTTGTTGATGGTAAATATAAAAAGATTCCCAAAAAGCGGGAAAATAACTGGATATGGTCGCCCCAAGGTGTGATAGATATGCACCGCCCGGAGAAATGGGGTTTTGTGCAGTTCTCCACCGCCGAATTTGGAAAAGACAAATTCAGACCCGATCCCTCTTTACCGATTCGCTTTTTGCTACAGCGTATATATTATGCCCAAAAAGATTATAAGGATGCTTATGGAAGTTGGGCGAAAAGTCTGGAAGAGCTTGGTCTTGATAATATTGAGGGAAATCCCCTGATGCAGACAACTCAAAGTGGATATGAAATTACAGTTGAAAAGATTGATGCTAATGGTAAGAAAGGCATCTGGCATATCAGCCATGATGGACGAGTGTGGGTCAGCGAATAACAAAAGCCGATCCAAGGAGAGGAAAATACTATATAAGGGATAGTTAAAAAGGAGACCAGGGATCGGCTTTCGTTATTTTGGCTGCAATGATATTTTGTTAAGTTAAACGAGTCTCGCAGATGGGTATCCAGCTATGCTATGAGTCATTATAGGTATTAAGGCTGGTTTTTATATTCGAGACTCGTTTTACTATTTCTATAAACGCAAAAAGAAAAAAAACGTTTACATTTTTAAAATATTTTTTGGGGAGGTAACAGAATGTCTGTAAAAATGGCTCAATACGGTATAGCTCATGCCCATGCATCAGGCAAAACCGACGCTATGAAAAGAAATCCCAACGTAGAGTTCTGTGGAATATTTGAACCTGATTCAAAAGTGCACGAGAAAAAAGCCGGTGCAGAGGTATATAAGGGTGTAAGATGGTATGAATCAAAGGATCAGATGCTGGAAGATGAATCTATATCAGCAGTAGCTGTGGAGGGATATGTAAGGGACAACCTTACTTTTGCCAGGGAGTGTGTCAATCATGACAAGCATGTATGGCTTGATAAACCGGCGGGAACTGATCTGAAGGTATTTCAGGAAATACTGGATATAGCTGCGAAAAAAAATCTGATGGTTCAGCTTGGTTACATGTTTCGTTATAACTCAGGTTTCCAATTTCTTTTTGATAGGGTAAAAGAGGGCAGTCTGGGGAATATTTTCTCAGTGCGGGGACACATGTCCAGCCTTTATCAAAACCAGCAAAGGATTTTCCTGAGTGAATATCCCGGAGGTATGTTTTTTGAATTGCTTTGCCATCTGACGGATATAGTGGTTTATCTTTTGGGAAGGCCAAATAAAGTAACACCATTTTTAAGGAACGAGTTGGGCAAGCATCCAGAATTCAAGGACAATTGCATGGCAGTCTTTGAATATGACAAGGCCATAGCACATTTGGAATCATCAGCCCTGGAAGTAGGGGCTTTTGAAGCCCGAAGATTTGAGGTGTATGGAACAAAGGGCAGTGTTATAATGGAACCTATTGAACCCAGGCAAAATCCAACTGTCAGGCTGTGTCTGCATGAAGCCAGGGGAAATTTTGTAAAAGGCTGGCAGGTTGTAAATGTGGAAAAACGGTCCAGATATGACGGCGAACTGGTGGCCCTGGTGGCGGACATCAGAGGTGAGAAAAAACCGGACAGAAGCCTTGATCATGAATTTATTGTCCAGGAAACTGTCCTCCGGGCATCCGGCGTTATTAAGTAAATTAACCAAATATAGAAAGGACATTATTATGGCATCTGTAATTTCATGGGACAAAGCAAGGTTAAGAGGAAAGCCTGAAGATCCAGAGGGATATGCCAAAATTTATGTAGATGAAACCATAGGTGCAAAAAAGCTCAAGATGCACATATCTGTAATAAAACCCGGTATGCGAGCCCATGAGGAACATACTCATGAAGGGGAAGAAATTTTCTTTATCCTCGAGGGCGAAGCCCGGATCACATTGGAGGGAGTGTCCTTTAAAGCTGGCCCAAATACGGCTGTGTTTGTAGAAGGTCCAAAAATGCACGGCATTAGCAACCCCGGGCCTGAAACGCTTAAATATATGATTATCATTGCTAATTGATCAGTTAAATGCTCTTGTTTGAGTTTGTTATTGACTTTTACGGAAAAATTTGCAAATAATGTAGTAGAATAAATGGTTTTTCTGGCTTGAATGGGGGATTAGCAAATTCTCCCAAAATAACGGTGAACTATAATGAAAATAGCGGTAGCAGGAAAGGGGGGTGTGGGGAAAAGCACTATAGCAGGTATGCTGGCCCGGATGTATGCCGAGAATGATTATAATATTCTGGCTGTTGATGTGGATCCCGATTCCAGCCTGGCCAGGTGTATAGGTCTGTCAGATAAACAGATAGAGAATATAAAACCTCTATCTGAGATGAAAGATATGATCAAGGATAGAACCGGAGCTAAGGACTTTGGTGTATTTGGCACTTTCTTTAAATCCAGACCAAAGGTTGATGATATTCCTGAAAAATTCAGCATTTTGCATAAAGGTGTCAGATTCCTTCAGGTAGGCTCTGTAAAAGAGGGCGGAAGTGGATGTTACTGCGCCGAAAATGCCTTTATTCGTGAGTTGATGAAGCACCTGCTGTTAAAGACTGATGATATAATTATCATGGATATGGAAGCCGGAATCGAGCACCTCAGCAGAGGCACAGGAGAGGCCGTTGATCTGCTGATTATCGTGGTAGAACCGGGGAAGTTGAGCTTTGAGACGGCAGAACGCATCAGGGATTTAGCACATGGTATAGGAATTCCACAGATAGCTGTTATTGGTAACAAAATAAGAAACGATAAAACAAAAGAAATAATAAGATCAAATCTTGCAGATTTTAAAATAATGGGTTTTCTACCTTATGACGAAAAGCTTGTAGAAGCTGATTTAGAGGGAATTTCCCCTTACGATATAAAATCGGATTTTAAGGGTAAATTTAGAGAAATTTTTAATGAATTAGGAGATTTATTTAATAATGCCTGAAAAAATGAAAGCGGCGGTGCTTCATGCCGTTGGTGATCTGCGCTACGAGGATGTACCTGTTCCAGAACTTAATCCGGGGGAAACGCTGATTAAAGTCAAAGCTGCTGGCGTGTGTGGTTCAGATGTACCGCGGGTCAAGAAAAAGGGAACTTACTCGTTCCCATTGATACCGGGGCATGAGTTTGCCGGTGAGATATCCGAAATTAATTCAGATATTTCCACTGATTTTAAAGCCGGTGATAAGGTGGCTGTATTTCCGCTAATTCCTTGTAGAAAATGTCCATACTGCCAGATCGGCGAATACGCCCAATGTGATAATTACGATTACCTCGGTTCCAGAACTGACGGCGGATTTGCGGAGTATATAACTGCTCCCATAGCGAATCTCGTAAAAGTTCCCGATAACGTCAGTTTTGAATGGGCTGCAATGACCGAACCTGCTTCTGTTGCCCTTCATGCCCTCAGGAGATCGGGAGTGGATGCCGGTGATAACGTTGTAATTCTGGGCGCAGGCCCTATAGGTATAATATTGGCTCAGTGGGCGAGAATCTGCGGCGCTGGTCGGGTATTTGTCACGGATATAGTGGATGAAAAACTCTCTGTCGCAAAGGATTACGGTTTTAAGAACTGTATCAATTCAAGGCGAAACGATCCTGTTGAGACAGTAATCAAAGAAACCGGTGGCATAGGCGCAGATTTATGTATAGAAGCTGCCGGCACCCCTGTCACATTTGAACAGTCATTAAGGATAGTAAGAAAGCTGGGTAAAGTCGTTCTTATGGGTAATGTTAGCGGAAACGTTACTATACCTGAAAAGACAGCTTCAGCCATTCTCAGGGGGCAGTTGACGATATACGGAACGTGGAACTCAAGCTTTACGGCTGTTCCTAAAAACGAATGGAAAACGGCTCTGCAATTTATGAGTTCCAAAGCTCTTGATCTGGAAAACCTCATTACCCACAGATTTAATCTTAAACAAGCTGTGGAAGTATTTGATATGATGTATAAAAAACAGGAATTTTTTAATAAAGTTATGTTTGTTTTTTGAACCGATAAAGGAGAAGAAAAATAATGAAAGCTGCTGTCCTTGAGGGACTTGAAAAAATAACCGTCAAAGAAGTTGAAACTCCAAAACTGGAAGATGATCGAGGGTTACTGCTCAAAATGAAATCCTGCGCAGTATGCGGCTCAGATCTAAGAATATATCATTACGGCAATCCCAGAGTGAAACCACCCCAGATTATCGGTCATGAGATCGCCGGTGAAGTAGCTGAAGTCGGTTCAAAAGTCAATCGATTCAAGGTTGGTGATAGAGTGGCTATAGGAGCAGATGTCCCATGTGGTGAGTGTGCCTTTTGCAGAGATGGGCAGGGAAACAACTGCGAAATCAACTATGCTATGGGTTATCAATTCCCTGGTGGATTTGCGGAATATTTACTGGTAGACCCTCTTGTTATCACCCACGGCCCAATACACAAAATACCGGGAGAGCTTGGTTATGATGAAGCCGCTCTGGCCGAACCTTTGGCCTGCTGCATAAATGGATTAGAACTTTCATGGCTTTCCTTAGGTGATACTGTGGCAATTATCGGGGCCGGGCCTGTAGGGTGCATGATGGCAGAACTTGCCCGATACATGGGTGCGCGGAAAGTTATGATATCCCAGAGATCCAAAACCCGGCTGGAAATGGCCAAAAAATATGATATTGACGTTGTTATATCCGCCACTGAGGAGGATTTCACCGAAAGAGTCATGGAAGAAACTGACGGAATGGGAGCAGATGTTGTGCTTACGGCAACTTCATCCCTGGAAGCCCAGAAGCAGGCTTTGACAGTTATAAAGAACAGAGGACGGGTCAATTTCTTTGCTGGACTCCCCAAAGGCACTGATCCCATAATGCTGGATACAAATATGATACATTACAAGGAATGTTATCTGTTCGGTTCTCATGGAAG
The DNA here is from genome assembly GCA_014730235.1 of Candidatus Poribacteria bacterium. Lineage (GTDB taxonomy): Bacteria > Poribacteria > DTPJ01 > DTPJ01 > WJIO01 > WJIO01. Next base: position 5,945 of record WJIO01000264.1, on the reverse strand, counting down.
CACTCCACGACATCACCGAATGGCCCTGGAATTTCTTGCCAGCGGCAGGATAAATGCCAGAAAATTTATCTCCCATAATTTCCCCCTGGATCAAATTATGGAAGCCTTCGATACTGTGGAAAGCCGCAAAGGGATGAAGGTTGTTATTAATCCGTAAATCTACCCAAAACGTAATCGTTAAAAAATGAAAAATGTGTTTAGAATCATACCCTTACCATGATGGTAAATTAAAAAATATATCGTTCCTGAGAAAGCAGGAATGACAGCATAAAGAAGTTTCTTATCTTACCACACTAAACCCGGAAGAACCAGGAAATTTAACTATATTGGAGACACATACATGCGGAAATTAGCTGTTTATCCCGGTAGTTTTGATCCAATAACAAATGGACATGTGGATATTATTGAACGCGCTCTATGTATTTTTGATAGGATTATAGTTGCGGTAGCCCATCATCACGGCAAAGCCCCGCTTTTCACCACTGATGAACGTTTTGAAATGGTAAAGGAACTTACAAAGAAATATGATAGGATAACGGTAGACAAAATATCAGGCTTAACTGTGGATTATGTCAGAAGCCATGGAGCAAGGGTTATAGTAAGAGGTTTAAGGGCTATATCGGATTTTGAATTCGAGTTGGAAATGGCCCTGATGAACCGTAACCTGGACAGTGAAATAGAGACAGTGTTCCTTATGACAAGTCTGCAACATTCGTATATCAGGTCAAGTCTTGTTAAAGAAGTTGCCAGTGTCGGAGGATGTCTGGATGGTCTTGTTCCCGATCTGGTTAAGCTGAAACTAAAGGAGAAATTTTCCTGTTGAGGAGATGATTCCCTGTGCTCACTTATGAAGATCTGTTATTTGTAAGCTCTGATGGTGTGCTTGATTTTGATAAAAATATGAGTGTTCGACGTTGTAATCAAGTAGCAAGGGTTATGATTGGTTATCGCAGTGGTGAATTAAAAGGAAAACACATTTCGGATATACTCCATGACCAGGCTTTGATTAAACATTTGACAGATGACAGCAGGGGTTCTGATTGGTTATATGGTGAAAGCGTATTATATGCAAAAGGAGGTATGCCTGTTCCTGTAAAATTAAGGGCTGCATTGATTTCTTCTGATGAGGACTTAGACAAGCATCTTGTTTTGATTGTGGAAAAACTGCAGGAATCGGATAAATCTTTGCAACATACTAAGCTTCGGGCTGTTGATATACTCTTAAATTCTATTGCAGAATCAACTTTGGAGCCTGATAACATTTTACTCCAGTTTGCCAGAGTTTTTGATAAAGATGCAAAAACTATCTTGCTACCATCGGACATCGCTGATTCCAGCTATGTTTCTCCTTTAACGCAACCAGAAATGCAGTCTGTTCGGAAAGCCATAAATAGAAAAGAGGCTGTCATATATTACAATGACAATTTGTCAGTATTTTTTCCAATTACTACCAATGATGAAATATTATCAATTGCCCGTATCAAATTTTCCAATCCTCGCTTTTATGATTTAGAGGACAGGAAAATATTTACCACAGCCGGCAAAATAATGGGAATCTATTTGAGCAAAAGCTCTTCTGATAAATTAGACTTAAAAGAGCAATTTATCCCAATTAATATGCTGGATAATTTTCCCCAGGCCATAGTAATTGTAGACAAAAAAGGTAATATAAGCTTTTGCAACCAGACTGCTTGTGATCTTTATGGATATGAAAAATCATCAATGATTAACAATTCCTTTTGCGAAATGGTATTTCCTGCCGATTACCATGTCGAATGTCAGGAACTCCTGGAGAGTCTTTTAGAAGGTGAATCGGTTGATATAAAAAAAATAGACCATATACGTAGAGATCTGAGTATAGTAAGTGTAAATTTGAACGCCCATCCTTTCAGGAGTGATGAAGAAAGAATTATAGGAGCTATTTTCTTTATTTATAGCTTGCAGGAAAAAACAAAGGTTTGGGAACGGATGATGCAATGGGAACGGTTAGTTTCTATGGGCGAACTGCTTTCTAATGTGGCAAACGAATTGAATAACAGATTTACACCTTTAACCGTATATTCCCAAATGCTGCTTAACAGAAAAGATGGAGATGACATTAACAGCATGGTATCAAAGATTTATGAAGAATCTGAAAGATGTGCTGAAATTGTCCGTAACGTATTGGCTATAGCAAAAGAAAATGAATTCCGAAGGGAAAAGCCGCATATAAACGATCTGATCCGGAGTGCCCTGAAACTAAAACGTCATCAATTATGGGAAAACAATATAGATGTTTACACCAGATTAGGTCGCGGAATGCCCGGTACAGTTCCTAATTCCAGCAGCATACAAAGGTTGATTTTGCGTATTATGCAGTATGCAGAACAGCGGATGGTAGAATATGACAACGGAGGGCGTTTGACTATAACCACCAAATACGAAGATGGTTACATAATAATACAATTTGAGGACACAGGAACATGTATTCTCGAGGATGATATTGAAAGGATGCGGGATCCATTTTCTTTTGATTCATATGCGGATAATAACATTAGTCTGGGACTAAGCATTTCATGCCAGGTTCTTAGAAATATGGGCGGCAATATCCGTATATACAGCCAAATAGGAAAAGGTAATACTATTACCTTAGAAATACCCTCAGTGGATGAAAAGACAGGAATTTCTGAGGAAACCACCGATGAATCGGAAATTTATTCCCTGGAAACCGGCAAAAAAATAATGGTAGTAGATGACGATCCTGATGTTGTAGACCTTCTATCAACAGTTCTTAACCAGATGGGTCATATAGCCGATATTGCCCGGGATGGAAACGAGGCAATGGAAAAACTGGAATTTGAAGAATACGATCTGATTATATCAGACCTGAGAATGCCATGTGGATTTACCGGTGACCGGCTGCATAAGTTTATAGAACGTAAAGACCCGAAACTTGCCAAACGTATGATATTCATCACCGGGGACGTAACAAACCCTGACACCCAGAAATTCCTGCAAGAAACAGGTAATCCTTATCTGGAAAAGCCTTTCCAGCTAGTAAATCTCAGGGAAACCATACAGAAGCTATTAGGCCAACAATAATAGATTATCTGTAGACCAAATTTAGCAAATTCAAGACATTATATCGGACTGGCTAATAATACAGAATTCTGATATTACTCCATTTTGACGCCATTTTTTCATCAGGTTTAACAGCTTGTTGTATTTCCTCTGCTGAATACAGGGATATAGTACATGAGCTGTTAGCCGTATTCCAAGTAGGGGTCTGAAGGCCTACGCCGGTAAATTTCTCTGGAGCTATAAAAGTCTGTCCTATGGATTCCTGGGCTTCCTGTAATCCAAAGGGATTCCATGTATCATTGATGGCTCCCTGGGGCGCGATTACTATGAGTTCTATCCAGCTTCCCCCTTGGGGACGATATTGCAACCTGAAATCCGAGTCCTCATTTCCACCCATGGGTTTACCATCTTGCCAAGCTATCAAAAGCTCTTCGTTAGGGCCATTTTCATAGGGGTTTTTCTTGGAACCCCAACAACCCACAGTTCCCACCAGTTCAGTCAATTCAATGTAATATAGTCCCGAAGGCATTGGATCATTGGGAAATTCCAAATTTGACCATGAGTTATCCGCAATATTTTCAAACACCTGGGAAAAAATCATAACATCCTTTGGTGGTTCATCCTGAGCTGCAAAGGTTTGAAAAGAAATAAAGACAAAAAGAATAAAGGATAAAAAGAATATTTTCTTATACAGCATTACTATCACCCCTCAGTCCGTTGTATTATAATATAAAACATTTATACTAATATATTGATTATAATTATCTCATTATGTTTGTCAACCTTTTATTTTGTAATCCAAGCATAAAATTTATATCCGTGAAAACTTTGGCTCTTTTGGTTTGAGTATGGTTATAATTTGAAAATTTTCTCAGCTTGTCATTCCTGCTTCAAGCTTTTTGAAAAAGCTTGAAGCAGGAATGACAAATGGAGGATATTTTTTTCTTAATTGGACAATGTTTTTTACACCTCCACATTCAAACTGGATGAGCCAAAACTTCTGATACAGACTAAAAACTTTATTTGTTACTCCGTTCTTCGCAATAACACAGGGATGTAAAATTTATGCTTTGTTTTGTAATCCAATTACATATATGCCAATCCTGAACACTTGGATTAATATATCATGTAGAGTATTTATTATTTGATTCATTTATGGAGCTATGATAGTATATCAGTGGCCGAAAATTAGGAAAATGAGTCAGGAAAATATATTCCCACACTAAACCCGGAAGAACCAAAGATGAAAAATGTGTTTAGAATAATACCCTTACCATGATGGTAAATTGCATTCATTTTTTAACGATTACATATTTATATATAGAATATATGGAGGATAGATAATGATCTCTGTAAATACAGGAATAACTCCTGAGATTTTAAAATCAGATTTAGATAGATTAATTGACCTGGCCGGTCAGAAAATATTCAAATTGAAAGAAAAATGGATGCCGGAAAAAGGAACTCCGGTATTTACCGTAAAAGGTAGATATACCCTCAGAGGTTGGACAGAATGGACTCAGGGCTTTATGTATGGAATGCCTCTTTTACATTTTGATGCTACCGGAAATACTGCATCCCTGGAATACGGCCGTAAAAGCACGATGGAATTAATGGCCCCCCATCTAACCCACATAGGCGTTCATGATCATGGGTTTAACAATATCAGTACATATGGAAATTTATATCGGCTTATGAAAGAGGGAAAGATCGATAAAGACAAATGGGAAATGAACTTTTATGAGCTGGCCCTAAAAGTCTCAGGGGCTGTGCAGGCTGCCCGATGGACTGAACTCCCTGATAATCTTGGCTATATTTGCTCTTTCAACGGCCCCCATTCACTTTTTATAGACACTATGCGGTCTTTGCGAATACTGGCAGTTAGCCATCAGCTTGGACACTTCCTGATGGGGGAGCAGGATCAAAGGATTTCCCTGATTGAAAGGCTTTTAAAACATGCGGAGACTACAAACCAATACTGTATATATCATGGAAATAATAGGGATAGCTTTGATATAAACGGACGTGTGGTTCATGAATCAATATTCAATCTAAACAGCGGAGCTTACAGATGTCCTAGCACTCAGCAGGGATACTCACCTTTCAGCACATGGACGCGAGGACTGGCATGGGCTATATGTGGATATGCGGAACAACTGGAATTTCTCGATTATCTGGATGAAAAAGAATTCATGGAAATTGATATAGACGGAATGTCACGTAAAGAAGAATTTATCAAACATTTTCTTAATACAGCTCAGCAGATAGCTGATTTCTATATTGCTAATACACCTACCGATGGAATTCCATACTGGGATACCGGCGCGCCAAATCTTACATCAATTGAAAATTACCTTGACAAACCGGCTGATCCTTATAATGATTACGAACCAGTGGACAGTTCAGCCGCCAGCATAACCGCCCAGGGCTTAATCCGTCTGGGAAAATTTTTGAGCAAGAATGGAGATGCCGAAAGGGGAAACCATTATATTTCCGCCGGTTTAACTGTGGCGAAGTCTCTGTTTAGAGAACCATATATTTCCACTGATTCTGAACACGAAGGACTAATTTTACATTCAGTATATCACAGGCCTAACGGATGGGATTACATACCCCCGGATCAAAAAATCCCCTGTGGTGAATCGTCTATGTGGGGTGATTATCACGCCCTGGAACTCGCTGTGCTTATAAAACGCATGGCTGAAAATAATTATATGAATTTCTTTATAAAGTAATAATAGATATAAACAGGTGAAATATGCTAAAAGAAATAAAACTCAAATACGGAAAAAGTACTTGCCATTTTGAAATACCCAATGATTCTTACGTTGATACTTTAAATCCCAAAAAGCTGCAACCACTGGCGGATTTGGACTCAGCAGTAT
>WJIO01000263.1 GCA_014730235.1 Candidatus Poribacteria bacterium | reverse complement strand
ATGATAAGTCTGTTATTAAAAATATATATTAAACTAATTCTTCATGTCTTATATATTGGAAAGCTTAGAGAGAAATAAAATATGAAACAACCACAGAAAGGTCAGCAAGGAGTTACCTTTCGTTCTTTGATAATTGCTGTATTATTAATTCCCATAAACTGCTACTGGGTTATAGAGATGGAAGTTATACGATATTCAGGCCATCCTGTAACTATATCTCTCTTTTTCAATGTCGTATTCAATATATTTGTCCTGATCGGGCTGAACTTAATCTTAAAAAAATTCCTTCCCAAGCATACACTTACCCAAAGCGAACTTTTAGTAATTTATATAATGCTATCTCTGGCATCCGGAATAGCCGGTCATGACATGCTGGAAATACTGGTTCCCATGTTAGGTCATGCGTATTGGTTTGCCACACCGGAGAATGAATGGGCTGAGTTATTTCATCGTTATTTACCTCGCTGGCTGACTGTTGATGATAAAAATGCCCTGGATGGTTATTATAATGGTGAAATTGACCTTTATACATCCGACCAGCTTTCTGCATGGATGGAACCTATCTTATGGTGGACTGCCTTTATATTTGCTCTGGTGTTCGTTATGCTTTGTATAAATGTCATTGTAAGGCGGCAGTGGACTCAGTCGGAAAAACTAAGTTATCCTATTATACAGTTACCCCTTGAAATGACCAATCCTGCATTGGGTCTATTTAAAAGCAGGTTTATGTGGATGGGTTTTGGTATTGCCGGTTTCTTAACTTTGTTAAATGGTATGAATACTTTTTTCCCAGCTATCCCGCAAATTCCCTTAAGAGTAAGATATATAAATTTATTCACTGACAAACCCTGGAATGCTATGGGGAGTATACCCATATCTTTTTATCCCTTTGCTATCGGGCTTGGTTTCTTTATTCCCCTTGATCTGGCCTTTTCATGCTGGTTCTTCTTCTGGTTCTGGAGGTTCCAACGGGTTATTGGAAGTGCATTGGGACTAAGAAGTCTACCCGGTTTTCCCTATATGAATGAACAGGCATCAGGAGGTTATATCGCCCTGGCTATTATCGCCCTATGGATAAGCCGAAACCATATCGCCGCTGTATTTAGAAAAGCTATTGGCTATAGACCAAAGCTGGATGATTCAGATGAACCAATGAGTTATAGGACAGCGGTAATCGGTTTACTCGCAGGTTTAGGTTTTATTGTATTCTTCTGCTCAAAATATGGTGTATCATCCATTTTCTACAAATCCAATGCAGGTATGTCTTTAGGCGTTATTCTGGGGTTCTTTGCTATATATTTCGCCATTTCCACAGCTGTTACTCGAATGAGGGCTGAGTTGGGTTCACCGGTTCATGATCTGCATTATGCCGGGCCTGACCAGATTATGGTCAGATTTATGGGAACGCGCAGGCTTGGTGCAGGGAATCTTACCATGTTTTCCATGTTTTGGTTTATCAACCGGGCCTATCGAAGTCACCCCATGCCCCATCAATTGGAAGGTTTTAAGCTAGCGGAAAGGACAAATACGAGTAATCAACGACTGGCTTTCGCCATGATGCTTGCTGTTGTGTTAGGCTCATTAGGGGCTTTCTGGGCCTTAATTGATCGGGGATACCGAATGGGAATGGAGGTTCGTGTTCCTTCTCCATCCCTCACTGCTTTTGGAAGAGAACCTTATGCACGATTGCAGGGATGGCTTGTAAATCTTTCAGGTACAAATTATCCTCAGGCCATCTTTACCATCATGGGATTCATTTTTACCATACTTCTTATGGTAACCAGAATGAGGCTTTTTTGGTGGCCTTTTCATCCGGCAGGATACGCAATTACCACCAGTTGGGGAATGAATATAATATGGTCTTGCCTCTTCTTTAGCTGGCTATTAAAGCTGATAATTTTGAAATTTGGTGGTCTTAAAGTCCACAGACAGGCAACTCCGTTTTTCCTGGGGTTAATACTGGGAGAGTTTACAGTCGGCAGCTTATGGACAATATTCGGTATTATATTTGGTATACAAACATACGGTTTCTGGGTCTAATAAACTTTTTCTAATGTTATTTCCCTCCGTAACATTTAATTTATAATACTTTCCGGCTTGAGTGAGGTAAAGATAAGAAACTTCTTTATACTGTCATTCCTGCGAAACTCTTATTCCTGCTTCAAGCTTTTTTAAAAAAGCTTGAAGCAGGAATAACAAGCTGAGAGAATTTTCAATTATAACCACACTAAACCCAGAAGAACCATTTATACTTCATCTATACTTTCGCACTTTTTATGTATCAAAACGGTAAATACAGATTTCATAAGGATTTTCGATTTATAGTGACACGGTACACCGTGTCACTATAAACTTCAAATCATTAAAATTTTAAAATTTTTCGCGCTGAAAATTCTCCAAACATGTTATTCTAAGGCATTTCCATCCCACAGCACCATAAGGCGGCGTTTGTCATAAGCTTCTGCATATTCGGATTTTGCAATACCTCCAGATTATGACCATTAGCCAGATGACAAATACGCCCTTTACCGTAATTTCTTACAAAACCATTAACTGATTTTTCATTGTCTGATACGGCTTCCAGCAAAATTGTTGCATCATCGGTGTGCATTATGGGAGTGTGCCGCTCATCCACTGCCACATAATCTTCCACTCCCCTTGTTACCGGATGGTCTTTATTGACTACTTTAACGTCAAACTTCTCATCACCTGGGCCATGTCCGTTGTAACTGCAACCCAGCATATCCCTGTAAATACAGGCTTTTTCGTCAAGGCATTTAAGGGCTGTTGAGTTATGCAGGGCCAATAAACCTCCGCCGTTTTTTACAAATTCAGCAATCGCTTTTTCTTGCTCTTCTGTCATCCAGAAAACCTGCTTACCATCTGGTTCAGGCCATATCATGCCATCACGTAAAATAACAAAAAGCTTTATCCCTTCCAGGCTTTTGGCATTTAGCTTTGATACATCGTAGAAAAATTTAACCGGCATACCTATCCTCTGAAACACAGGTTCCAGGGAGGGTGGTATATAATGGGGAGGATGATAATTATCCCCGATAAGCACCAAAGCCTTTGGCATCAGACTGGTGTCACTTGGGGGGACTTCTGAGGTAAGTTGAGAATAGACTGATTTTATATGATCCGAAAAGGCATTATCATCTACAAGCCATTCTTTCCTGAGAGGTATATTAACCTGATCCAGGGTCGCTTTCAGACTTCTACCTTGGGAAACCCGATAACCGACCTCATCTCTAAGGGCTGTCAGATATCGGGATAATTGGGCAAAAACTTCATGTCCGGCCAGGGGGCCATGACCAACACATACAGTATCTACTTCCATACCTGCCAGCATTCTGAGGGTTTTGATCCAGTTTTGGACATCGCTTTCACCCATCCAGGGTGAATGGGCGTTGACAACGGCATCACCGGTAAAGATGACTTTTTCATCCGGCAAGAATGTAAATAGATCATTGTCAGAATGAACGGTGCCGCTGGTAAAGAAATTAATTACCCTTTTGTTATTGTTTAACATTAAATTGTCTTTTATCCCTATAAAACTCCCTTTCTTTTCCGATTCCTCATACCTTTTCCGCAGTTTTTCGTTGCATAGAACTATAATACCATTTTCCGCCAGAGCATCCAACCCGCCGTCATGATCCCAATGACCATGCGTAATAACTACAAATAGCAAAGGCTTAT
>WJIO01000262.1 GCA_014730235.1 Candidatus Poribacteria bacterium | reverse complement strand
TTGGTATACTGAATGACAAACTCATTGTGTGCATTTCAGTATACCAAATACTTATGAAGCAAATAATCTGGATATTTATATTTACAGTCCTTGGTATATCATCGGGCTATGGAGATAATTCCTTACCGATAATTGCCGAAGGTATTGCTCCAGTAATTCAGGATAATCTAGTTTTGGCCAAGCGCGATGCACGACGGGATGCATATCGTAGAGCCATAGAACAAGGCGTTGGGGTGAAAATAACAGCAGAAACTCAAATGGAAATGCTGCAGATAGTTTCAGACCTGGTTATTACAAAAGCTCAGGGTTATGTTAAGTCCCACAAGGTTTTGGAAGAATGGATAGATGAGGATAGCGTTTATCATATTAAGATTGAAGCAGTAGTTCAGGAAGGGGATATACATAACGATCTGGAAGCCTTGGGTATTCTTATTGATTATGTTGTGGACAATCCTGTAGTTATGATAGTTTTTGTGGAGGATAATCCGGGGGAAAATCAGCTTTTTTCAGTCGCTGAAGCCAGAATGTCAGCAGTTTTCTCATCGGCCAAATATCATCTTGTTGATAAACGTCAGATTCAATTAATACAAGAAGACGAGATAACCCGAAAGATGATAGCAGGTGATAAAGATGTGTTAATAACTATGTCAGACCGATTTAATGCCGACATACTGATCGTAGGTGAAATTTCAGTCGCAGAATTTAAAGAGCGCTATACAAATGAGTCCGGATTGGCAACGGTAGAAGCCAATGCTAATATAAGAGCCATTATAGCTCGAACCGGGCAAATTATCATCTCGAAACAATCTCAGGATAAAGCAGCGGCTTTATCTTTGGAGAGTGCCACCACGAAGGCTATTACCAAATGTATAGACAAAGTAGCTAAGCAGTTCATATATGAAATCCCTACCAGGCTTTTCCAGGCCAGAACTGTCAAGATAATAATAAACAATTGTCAGTTCTCACAAAGAAAAGAGCTTTTGCAGGCTTTCCTAAATATTTCCTCGATTATTAATGTATACCCTCGCACATTCGAAAATAACACAGCTACATTTGATATAAAGACTCAGGACAGCTCTGAAAGTCTTGCTGAGGCTCTGGATGTTCTGAGCAAGCCCCAATTAAATATTGTTACTGTGAACGCGGGTCAGGTTATAGCTGAAATTGCACCTGAATAACAGGAGGATAACATGAGGTCTATGCTTATCATATCAATCCTGCTTTCCCTGTATTTTGCTACATGTCCATCTGCTTCGTCGGAACAGGTGGATATAAATAAAGATAAAATTAACTGGGAAGAGCAGTTTATTTACGCAAAAGGAATGGGTTTGCCGCCCGGAAATGCTAGAGGTGAAGCTCAAAAGAAAGTCTTCGCCCGTTTAGCTGCCAAGGTAGACGCTCAAAGACGTTTACTGGAAGTAACTAAAGGCATTCGTATTGATGCTGAAACTCAGATGGTTAATATGATGGTTACTGACAGTAAAGTAAAGGCTGAAGTTACCGGATATCTGGGAAAGTTTGCAGAGATTGTAGAGGACAGCGAAATATGGAACGGTGAATATTACGAACTGCAAATGCGAATTCCCATGAAAGGTTTCTATAAAATTATCTATAAGAAAAAGAAAGACCAATTCCTACCGCCCAAATCTTACCAGAAACGCACTCCCCTGGAATCATCCTGCACAGGTATTGTCATTGACTGTCGGAAGCTTAAACTTTCTGCATGTGTTTATTTTCAGGTTATAGGCAAGAATGGTGAACATGCTTATGGTGTTAAAAATGCCCTTTACCGATTTGCTACCGATACTGGATTAGCCGGTTACAACAATTCATTGAAAAAAACGATGAAAGATAAGCGTGTGGGTAAGAATCCCAGACTTATTAAAGCCGTTGATGTCCTGGATAAAATTAATATAGTTATTTCATCTGAAGATGTGGATTTCTTTCACCATGTAGCCTATAAAACAAATATTCTTGCTGAATGCAGGATAATAGTCGTTGTGGATTAAAACTAATATAATAATACTGAGTCAAGGAAGGTTAAATATGCTGTTTAAATGGATTTTGCTTTTAATTGTGTTTAGCATATTAGTTGCTGGATGTGGTGAAGATTTTGAGGAGTATGATGGTTTTGCTTATCCCAATATACGTCTTGTAATGGCTCCTTCAGCTAAACATGTAGAAATAACCCGCGTTGTTCTTGCTGTCTCCGGAGACGATATGGAAATTCAGGAATGCGATATGAATATAGAGGATAATAAGGCAACCTGCACTATGATCGTTCCTGCTGGCAAGAATAGAAAATTTTCTATCCAGGCTTATTCAGGTGAATTTATAGAGTATGAAGGAGAAGAAATAATTGAGAATCTTGAACCAGGAAGTGCATTAACACTGAACATAGAGATTAGCCCTGTCAAGATAGGTATTCAGATTGTTCCCATTTCTGAAGAATTATCGGTCGGAGAAACTTTTCAGGTTAATATAGACACCAAAAATGTGCGGGATTTGTTTGGTTGTTCATTTGAGATGGGGTACAGTTCAGAGACTCTTAGTATTCAGAAACAGGATATAAGTCCAGGTAATTTTTTAGGAAACGGCAGCGAAGCCATATCTCTGTTCCAGGTAGAGCCGGGTAAGATAAGCCTCGCGGTTACCCGCAAAGCTAGTCTGGGAGCAGTAAACGGCTCCGGAACTATAGCCACAATCAGGTTTCAGACAGTAAAATCCGGCGACGCAAAGTTGGAAATATTAAGGAATGATGATTTTGCTTTCCAAAAGGAAGATGGAACTGATATTAATAGATTCAATGAAATGAATTTAGAAGAAAAGATAATCACAATCAAATAATCGATGGAGAAAACAATGTCTAATATTGCGGAAAAATGCTACTACAAGTTATGTATTTTCTATTTTATTTTATTGTTAATGCCAGCCTTTGTTGTCAATGCAGCAGTGGTTAATATTCCAGATCCTAACTT
>WJIO01000261.1 GCA_014730235.1 Candidatus Poribacteria bacterium | reverse complement strand
CTTTTACGTTCTCCATCCCATGCAAATTCTTTCTGCATCATTAATACAATTGTTTCGATTTTTTCTTTGAAACTCGATAATGAAATTACATTTTTCCTTCTGATGTCTTGTATTTGATTTACCTTTTGCTTAGTAAAATTACGCGCCTGATTATGAATATCCTGCAAATTTATACAAAAGCTTAGTATTAAATCAATATTTTCCAGTATTTCTCTCGCTTGTTTCATTTCTCCAAGTTTGCTTGTTATATATGAACTTGGATTCTCTGGAATACCATCAATCTCATCAATATCACCTGTTTTTTGTTCAAGCTCTTTAATACTTTGAAACTTTTCAGAAACATCTATTAGTATTTTTAGCTGATTCAGTTCTTCATCAATTTTGGTTTTACCACTCTTTAACTCTTTAAGTTGATCCTCAATCCTTTTCTTCTCAGAAATTTCTTCCCGGTATATCTTTAATTCTTGAAGAACATTATTGGTATTGGAAAGATCGTCCATATTACTAACTATAGGATATAAAACCCTTTGAAAAAGATCATTTAGACAGTAGTCTGGTATTCCACCATGCATGAGAATAGGGGTTATATAGTGATATGATCCTGGGATTTCTAATACCTTTAAACCTTTAATCCGTAAAAAGCGGATAAATATTTGGCCCCATTTGCTCTGCCAGTTAGGATCTGAAAGCCCGGTTGAATTCCGAATAACAGACCAGTAGTCTCCTTCTCGATAGTTAAGGATACCCTCCCAGACCAAGAAGCATGCAATACAGGATGGAGCATGTCTTTCCAAGAACAGCGTTCCTTTGGAAATATCAGTAAGAATCTGCTTTTTGATGAAATGGGCTAACTTTTTAACATCATCTGGAGTAAAGTCTAGCTGACCTAACAGCTTAACTTTTGAGATTTCCTGAGATAGCCTTTTTTCACACTGTATAATATCAATACAATTATCCAACATAATTTCTACTCGACTTTGTCCATTTTGATGAAACTTCAATGAAAGTTCAGAGACATCTACAATAGTAATAATGACGGAGTTTTACAGCATTAAATTAAATGAAAATATGTAGATTCCAATTAGAATTAGAACAAGTCTGGGTAAACAAACAGACTTTACCAATTTCTCCGTCGTCTATATGAATCACCATCACACGCACCTTCTGGATGACATCCCGAATCCAAACGTCTTTTGTCAACACATGAAAAGTCCGAAACTTGCCATAAATGAATACGTTGACACACTCTGTTGGGAAGTTCTTGTGCAGGTCTTCCAGCTTCCATTGCTTACCTCTCTTGGGTTTAATCCGTGGTTTTCCCAATTACTTCTTGCCAGGAGGTAGTGGTGGTTTGTATGGTTCTGGGTCATCCCATGCCACTGCATCCTTGCGCATACGCGTTATGTGCTATAGAGTGATGGAGATATATAATGGGAAGATCGGCCAGTATCAACGTTATGGTAACATGGCGCAATTCGAAAAGATAGTTCCTGACAGCGACCATCAAAACCTTCAGTATTTCGTTTCAGACTCTTCCTGGAAGGATGAGCCAATACTTGATGATGTATGCAAAACTGTCTCTGAGCGCATAGGGGATGCAGAGCATGGTTCCATACATAATATTTCATAGCTTAAATAGGGATTTTTCTTTCCCTTCTTAATTTACTAGACATCTTCTTCTTGTAGCATGAATCAATAAATTCGAAAAGATTTTTATACGTTAATGAGCAGAATGTTATCAATTCTCTTTCTTCTCGAAAGTTTGAGGATTGTGAAAATAAATTATCCTTAATGTTCATAATTATTTCTCTACTTGGTATTGGCCCATACAAAGCCTGAGTCTGTATATCCAAAACATCCTGTATCTCATGAGTTAATTGGTTCCGTATATTTCTTGCAATATTAAAAATTGATTCATCGTCAAATTGTTGAGGATGAAAACGGCAAATTTCTCTTGTAATATGATCGCGCGGTCTATTATCTATCAATTTATTACGAATTGTTCCCAAATAAAAATTTGAGTTGTAATCGATACAATCATAGATTATATTTAATATTCCAGCAAGATTATCCGATGAACTAACCAAGCTAGCGAAAAATCCTTCAAGTAAAAGACATAAGATGGTCCAAAAGTTAACACTATTTGATTTAATCATTATTTGCAGGTCTGAATCAGAAATATTTACAAGCGATTCAGGTACCATTTGTTCTGAGTGAAAATTAGCAGTTGTTAAATAAGGAAAACTTTCTAAATTACTCAATAATCTTAAGTGCATTTCAGACACTCTGGTTTTTTGCTTGGTCGATAAAATAAGCTTGTGTAGAAGCGATCTAATATCAGTTGGGTCAATTCCAACAGATGCATTTATTTTATTATTGGTATCAAGTATTTCTATATTGTTAAGTAATTCGCTTTCATTTTCAAATTCTACCATCTTACTCATCCAATAAAACTTCGTCTCGTTTTAACTCATCCTGAATTTCTTGCTTTGTTGAGTCAATCATTTTTTGTGCGAAGTTCCTAACGATTTCTGATTTAGAGTTCTTTTGAATTTTTTCTAAGTGTTTTATTCTCTCTATATGAATTGGTGAAATTTGACCTACTCCTCTGCTGAAGAAACCAGATGTTATAGCTCTCATTAATTCGTTTTGTACCTGATCATCACCCTTACTAATTAAAAGCATTTTTTCAACAAGAGAGTAGAATGTATCATCTTCTGAAAATTCCCTAAGAAATATTGCACACTGAATTATGAGTTTAAGATCACCCGTATGAATCCATTCTATAAATAAAGATTCTAAAATACTATTGACAAAAACGTCTTTACCAAATACATGTCCAGTGGCTATCCCTTTAAGTAGTCTAGGTGCTTCCCATGATTTATATTTATTCTCTGATTTTATGGTCCAGTTCATTACTTTTCTAAGTGCATTTTTTGCTTTTTCATCAGCAAGTGACCAATCAATATCTTGAAATGATGTAAGAGCACTGTCTGGGATTGCTTTATATCCAGGTATCTTTTCTTCAGTGTTCTTCAAGATGCGCATTTCAAAAAAATCAATAACCCAGATTGGATCATCCTTGAAAATCCTTTTTAGAATTTGTCCAATATGATAACTCATCATAGGATATATATCGAAATTTGCAAAATTTACAAAATTTATAATAATATTTTTAT
>WJIO01000260.1 GCA_014730235.1 Candidatus Poribacteria bacterium | reverse complement strand
ATGCTCTTCTCTGGCTGCAATAGCTCTTTCTATTATATTTTTTATGGATGAGAAATCTTCTATTTCATCTATAGCACTTTCAAGTCCCCATTCGATAGCAAAATCTATATCTTCCAGTGAGTATCCGGCTTCTAACAAGTCATTGACATGCTTTTTTCCTGATTCCCGTTCAAAAACGTCAACCTTGCCAACACCTATACTTTTGTATAATTTATTGATCAGCTTGGTTGGCGTGATTAATGAACGTCTTGTTCTTCTTTTCTTGGTGGGTTTTTCTGCTGGAACAAAATCCAGGACATTTTCTGCATACTTGGCTAAAGGTTTTTTGCGCAGTTCTGTATATAGAGTTTGTGGTAGCGGAGGGGGTTGGAGAACATAGCAATAACTATGGATTTTACCATTATGCTCCCGATTTTCCATCTTTAATAGACCATATTCTTCCAGAGTCTGGTTGCAGCTTTCCAGAGTTTCGGCATCAAAACTAAGAAATTCTTTTACATCATCCTGATCAACTGAGACATTTCCTTGATCAGCTAATGAAGCATAAAGAAGATAAAGACAAGTCGCATTTGCCCCTATATATGGTGCATAAGCCAGAGGTATAGATTTGTCCAGAACAACAAACGAGTGTTTTCTCCTATCAACAACAGAATATTCTTCCATAAATAAATCCAGTTCAATCCTATGTAATGTTTAACAGGTAAGGGTGAGAGATCGCAAAATAGAGTATAAGGTGATATACTTAAGTAGTCAATATAAAAATCCTTGACGGGGAACAGACATTTGTTTAAGATATTATATATTGATGAGATTCTTTACCACGACTATAATGACATTTTTGCATTTATTATTCTGAGCAGAATAAAGAGTTTAGAACTTTAATATATTCAGGAGAATAAAAATTGGCTAAAGCCTTGGTTATAATATTATTGATTCTTAGTATTGGGGGAATATTATTCTATTATTTCATTTATACAGGCGTAATAACGATCCAATCGTCCAGGCCGCCCAACGCCCAGGTATTTATTAATGGTGAATTTTCAGGAGAGACACCCTTAAAGAAAAGAATCAGGGCCAGGGATTATCATGTTGTTGTTAAAAGTGATGGTTTTGAACCCTGGGAATCCAATGTTAAAGTGAGTGGAACTTCACCCACATTTATATCGGTTAGATTAAGGTTCCTTGTTAGGAGTGAACCCACTGAAGCTGAACTTGTTCTGGATGGAAAATCTATTGGTAAAACCAATATTGCTGTAGATGTAGAACCTGGTATGCACTCATTTGAATTTAAAAAAGAAGGCTATAAAAAGGCCATGTTTACAGCCAACATACCAGAAAACCCCCGGGATCCCCTTCCTGTAGCAAGGCTGTCTCCAGCAGAGACACAGGAATCAAAGGAGGATGATTGGTCTGTCCAAGATTTAATCGAACCGGGAGTTGGCGCAATACAAGTAACGTCAACTCCTGATGCTAAAGTTTATCTGGATGGTGTGCTGCAAGGTGAAACACCTTTGACTATACCTGCCGTTCCAACAGGTGATTATGTGCTAACCTTATCAAGAGATGGCTACAGGGATTATCGAAAGACTGTATATGTTAGAAAAGACCAAACTTCGAAAATTGCCGGAAAATTAACCCCTGAAACAAAATAGATAATTTCTCCTGGATATCAACGATCCAATTGGTAAATAATATTTGAGTTATGAGGGATAATAATCGGTTCAGGCCCGTCGGATGGAAACTGTGCAGCCCATTCAGCCGGATCATAATCACGCTTCACAAAACATGAGTAATGAGAAGGAACTATAGCTTTAAGACCTATACGCTGGGCCATAAGTATGCTTCCTTCCACAAATGGAAATTCACCTTCTGTAGGGTGCATGGTTATTAAACCTATATCAGGACGTAAATCTGCAACAGGTTTTACCAGATCGTTGATATTTGCAAAGGTGTTTATTTCATCTCCGGAGACGTAAATTTTTACATCACCAGCTTCTATAACATAACCCAGATGGGTTACATCAGGTGGCTTGATACCTGCATCAGGATCGCCAGCAGGTGGTTTAGAATAAACCGCATGGGCTTTCATACTGCCCATTTCCCCTGATTTACCTGCTTCCAGAATTATCGTTTTATCATCCTCAACTGAAGTTTCCTCAAGAATTTGCTTTATGCTTTCTTTAGGCCCCAGATATACGGCGTCGGGCCAGCTTGCGTTTATTCTCTTTATGGTTTCCGAATTGGTGTGATCCATATGAGCATGGGTAAGCAAAACATAATCAACTTGCAGTTCTGATTCCACAAGGGGCGGTTCTGGATGCACAAATACATCACCGGGTCTATTATGGGGGAAATACGGATCAATTAATACAATAGTTTCTGCTGAATCTTTTAAAGCATAGCTGTTTTGTTCAAACCAGTGTATACCCACTGATCCTTCAGGCACTTTTAATTCATTGAATGGGTGCATTTGATTCCTCCTGTAATTTAAATATTATTTATCTGTTTTATCCGTCTTAGGTTTTCTGAAAGCTGTGAATAAATACGCAAAGGTGAATAAAAACATAAATCCCAATGATATAAAAACGACCCAGATGTTGATTTTTTTATCGGGTTCCAGATTTCCTCTAACAATGCTCTGGTAAAGCAGAATCATTGTAAAATTCATTAAGAATGCAATGCCTAAAACCATTGTATTCATCCGTCTTGCACATTCTTCTTTTCTTTCTTCATTTGAAAACCAGTAGTCCTTATTGGGTACGTTGATCATCCACACCGGAAGTTTTTTAAGAGAAAGACGCATAAGAAGCAGTGGTATCAACCATACAAGCTGAAGTATCAGTATTGTGATATACCATAGAAGCATGAAGCTGCTTTTTGATGACCATCCATCTGGGTTGCCTGATTCGTCAAAGTGACTTACCATCCTTTCAGGGAGTATATAGTAAGACCATAAAGCTTGCCAGACTATGATTATAAGGGTAAATATCCACAGGAATTTCAAAACAAGGGTAATAGAATTATGTAAATCTCTGTTCATTGTTGTTTATTATTCCCGAAAAAATCCCTTAATTTCTGAAATTCATTTCCAAAGTCAGACCTATTTTTATAAGACCTGCCGCCAACTTCTAAAAATATATCTCCATTTTCTTTAGAAAATTTAATCCATAACCTTTTATAAGGGACATAAAACGAAAGAAACATACCGACTACCATGAGTATACATCCAATCCATACAATAAAAAGCCCTCTGTCTTTACTTACCTGAAGTTCGGTATAATATCCCACAGATAAAAAGTTAAGCCGGTATTCTGAATTTTCAGTTGCGTGGAAATTGGGAAAATTCTTGAAACTCCATATTCTCTGTTTGAGTTTGTCACCTTCATGGATTTCCGCCAGTATGGCCGGATTACGGGGAGTTCGGGAGCGGCTTCCCACGCGACCGGATTCATCCATAACGAAATCGGGTATCAAAGCCAAAAGTTTAAGTCGTGATTCTGAGTTGGGGATTTCCATTTCTTCACCCACGTCAATTCGGAATTTACCCAGAAACTGCCTGTCTTCGTCCTCTATACCGCGATATAATTCAACTTCAGCCATATCCGCAAGGCCGTAAGCTGATTGGTAAAACCTTACACCTTTGTAACTCATAGGATGGTTGACTTCTATACTTTTGGTAAGTTTTACTTGTCCGTCTTCAATTATACTTAAAACGCTGGTATATTCTTTGGGAATTGTCGAATCTTCATAAAATTCAGCTTTAAAATCATCGGCCCTGACCTGAAAATCAGAATGAGGCGCATCAATTGTTTCACCTACAGGTATTCGGACATGTTGTTTAAATCCAAATAACCCTACTATTATACCGCCGATCAAAATTACTATTATACTTGCATGAGTAATAAACGGGCCTAGTCTTCCGGTTTTACCGCGTTCAAAGTAATATGTTTTAGATTCTTCATCGGAAAATTTAAATCTGTATAAGCTGCGGGCCAGCAATTCCATAACTTTGATATGAGGTTCTTCTACTTCTTTTTTTATCGGGAATTTATCATGGTTTTGTAATTCGCTTATATTAGCCTTATGGGCATTTAGAAGGGAATTTTTTAGGGATTTTACCAGAGGGCCAAAGCTCTGGATTGAGCAAAAACAAAGGTTTATACAGAATAATCCCAGCAAAATCGCATACCAGTAGGAATGATATACATCCGAAATCTGGAGATTTAATATAACTTTTGCAAAAAAATCACCGTATTTAGCTGAGTATTGTTCATATATCCAGTTCTGCGGAATTATAGTTCCTATTATAGATGCCAGAACTATTAAAATCAGAATAAGTACAGCAAATCTGATAGAGCCGAGAATACTTATTGTTTTACTTCCTGCTTTGCCCATAATATATTTACTCCGGGTTGGTTTTAATAGATGTGCTGTAAAACCCCAGAGTCTTTACAGCACATCATTAGATAATAACGTAATACATTATCAATGACCATTATACAAGACCTGACCAAAATAATGCAAGCGTTAAATATTAACAACAGAAAGGTATTGACACGCAAACATCAGTGCGATAACATGTGTTCAGCAAAATATTTTAAATTGTAATTAAGGAGTGTGAAATTATGGCAAAACTTGCAATTAATGGTGGTGATAAAGCTGTAAATCGTAACATGGGAAGGGAATGGCCCATAAGGGATGAAAACGAAGAAAAAGCTCTTATAGAAGTTATAAAAAGTGCCCGTTGGTGGGGTGGTGGTGAGGGATCGAAGGTATGGGAATTTGAAGATGCCTTTGCCAAATACCAGGATGCAAAATATGGAGTGACTACAAACTCAGGAACCCAGGCCCTGATATGTGCATTGAAAGCCGCTGGTGTGGAACCTTGCGATGAAGTTCTTGTTCCATCTCTAAGCTTTTTCGCTTCGGCCACATGTGTTTTATTCATCAATGCAATACCCGTATTTGTTGACGTTGATCCAAATACCTACGGCCCCAGCGCGGAATCAATGGAAGCGGTTATTACCGAAAGAACCAAAGCCGCTGTCATTGTTCATAACGGTGGTTATCCAGCCAATATGGATGCTATTGTGGAAGTGTCCAGGAAACACGATCTGCCCATTATCGAGGACTGCGCCCATGCTCATGCCTCAGAATGGCGGGGAACCCGGGTTGGCGCTATCGGACATCTGGGAGCTTTCAGCCTTATGGCTGGTAAATCCCTAGCCGGTGGTGAAGGTGGTATTATATTAACCAATCATCCTGAGTTAAGAGAAAAACTCTATGCTTATATGGATTTAGGTCGTTGGGTGGAAAGACCCGATAAAAGTATCCGACTGCCTTCTACTTCCAACTTCCGTATGCCTGAATGGACAGCGGCAGTTCTTCTGACCCAGTTATCAAAGCTGGATGAACAGGTGGAAATTCGCGAGCGAAATTTTACCTACCTTGCTGAAGGTCTGAAAGATATTGATGGTATTGAACCTTTTGAAAGAGATCCCAGGGTTACCCGATGGAGCATATATTACTGGAATTTCAAGTATATTCAGGAAAAATTTGATGGTATTCCCAGGGATAAATTTTTAGCTGCTATCGGTGCAGAGGGTGTTCCTGCAAGTGTAGGCGCTCATGGTAGACCTATATACCAGAATCCCCTTTTCCAATCCATGACAGATGGCAAAACATGGCCTGTAAAATGTCCGGATCATTATATTGATTACACAAAAACCCATTGTCCCGAAGCCGAACGCATATTCAAGACGGAGGCAATATGCATATCTCACAGGTATTTTCTGGGTGACATAAGCGATATGGACTTGATAATTGATGCTGTAAAGAAAGTCCGGGCAAATACTGATGAATTGAGATAACAGGAGCTAAAAATGACCGATAAAATAAGCTGTAAGACTGACTTTCCAAAGTCGCGAAAATGGAAGGCAAAATGGATATGGCAACCGGGAACTGGTCAGGTAAAAAACGCCTACTTTTTCTTCCGCAAATGCTTCAATATAGATAAACCAAAAGAGCAGTATAAACTTTACATAGCCGCAGACACCCGTTATCAGTTATTTATCAACGGCAACTTCACAGGCCGGGGCGCGCCTCAGTCTCAACCATTTCTTCAGTATTACGACGTATACAATCTTGAAGACAAATTTATACCGGGAGAAAACTGTATAGCCGTCATTGTAAATTACGTGGGAAATATCGAAGACACCCGGGGCGGCCTGCTGATGGAACTGACGGGTAAAGATGGAGAAGTTATAGCCTCCACTGATACCGGATGGCGGGTTATCCGATCCAACGCATGGCAGGAAAACACCCACTATGTAGGTATGAATCAGGCTACACCTTATCAGGAGTTTTTCGATGTCCGAAGAATTCCTAAAGGCTGGATGAAAGCAGGATTTAACGATTCTGAATGGACCTGGGCCATAACTCTCAGGGGACGACATTCCGACAGGCCACCGGCTGTGCAGCCCTGGAGTTTTCTGGTTCGTCGAGATATTCCCTTTATGATGGAAAAGCCTGTGTTTCCTGTCCGGATCGAAAAAGTTGAGGAAAGTCTTGATCTGGTGAATCGTTCCCGCTCCAATGATCTTGCTCCGGGATTGTCCATGGTAGGTCAGCCGGTTAAATACAGCACTGTAACAGACGTAGAAAACCTATGCTCTTATTCGGGAATCACCATCATTCAGAGCAGCACAAATCATCTTAACCTGGATTTCGATGGCATGTATGCACCGGCGATTATTCTGGATTTTGGGAAGGTTATTACTGCCAGAGCCGAGTTAAATATCGAAGGTTCGGCCGGTGGAACTGTTGATATTGGCTACGCAGAACGCCTTATAGATGGCAATTTCAACATCGCTATGGAGTGCGAATTTGCCGATAGATACATCATGAAAGAAGGTATGCAGAGATTTGAGTCTTTTACATGGAAGTCCTTCCGCTACATGAAATTACGATTCAGAAAATGTCTTCAGCAAGTTAAAATTCACTCCATCCGAGGTGTAATATCTACATACCCCTACGAGGAAAAGGGAAAATTTGAGTCCAGCGATAAGGAATTGAATCAGATATTCGAAATTTCACGTGAAACCATACGCCTGTGTTCCAACGAATTCCTCATGGATACCCCCTGGCGGGAGCAGGCCCAATGGCTTGGTGATGTGGCACTTGTAACTTTACCGGCTATATACGCCTGTTTTGGTGATGAAAAGCTTACAGGAAAATTCCTGCGGCAATCAGGCAGTAATCAGCACCCTACAGGTATGATCTCCAATGTTAGCAACAAGGTCAATCATTCATGGCAAGGAGCCATACCCGATTACTCCCTATGGTGGGTTATGGGATTATGGTATCATTACATATATACTGGTCATGAAAAATGGATAAACCAGCTTTATCCTCAAGCCCTTCGAGTCATCTATGCCCATATAAACTATGTAAACAAGCGGGGTTTAATTGAGGATATGCCATACTGGGTTTTTATTGACTGGTCAGACGTAGATCGGGCCGGGGAATGTACGGCTTATAATGCCATTTTTTATGGCGCGTTGGAAGCCATACTGAAAATGGCTCAATTTAAAGGTGATATATATACCCAAAAAATGGCTCAAGAAACCATGTCCTTAATGAAAGCCAATTTCCAGGAACGGCTTTTTGACCCAGAGCGCGGATGCTTTGCTGATGCTTGCATTGACGGGGTTTTATCGCAAAAGATAAGCGAACATGGTAATTTTGCTGCTATAAACTGGGATTTATGCAATACCGAAACAGCAGAAAAAATAATCTCTGCTTTTTATGAAGAAAGATCCATAGAAAATTTTACTGAAGCCCAGCCTTTTTTTATGACTATTGTTCTCAGGGCTTTGGATCACATGGGACGCTTTGATCTGGCTTTGCGGCTGATACATGAACGCTGGGGCAAACGCATGGTGGCCAAGGGAGTAACCTCTGTTCTTGAGGAATGGTATGAAAACGGAAGCTGGCGTTCTGGTGATTTCAATGGATTTCTCCGCACTCACTCCCACGCATGGTCAGCAATTCCGGCGGAATTTTTAATTAAGAATCTCATGGGATTGGAAATTCTGGAACCGGGATGCGGCAAAATAAAACTTAATCCTGAAAAGACCGATTTTGATTATCATGCTGTGTTTCCCACGCCAAAGGGATTAATTGAAGTTAATTATGAATCAGGGAAGATGGATTTTTCTGTTCCTGATAGCATTGAAATTATGGATAGTTGATTCCAGAGTTTAATTCGCTTTAAAATTATTCTTACACAAGCAATGGAGAAATTATGAGTAACAAAAATATTCTGGTAAAGATTAAAGCCGGTTCTGTCAATCGTGCAAACGAACTAGTTTATATAGATGCAAAACCTAAATCATGGTTTGAAAATTGGCATGAAGGAGATTCCATCATGCAGGTTTCCAAAGCTGATGAAAACGGCAATCCTGTTGAGGATATATCCTGCCAATTTGACTCAAGCAATAGGAAGTTATACTGGTTGTCTGGAGATATAAAGTCAGGTAATTCAGCTTTATTCAGCATAGCCTTAATGGAATCCAAAGCTGATTCAGTTAAAAAATTCAATATCCAGCAAAAACCAGCCCATCTTATGATAAACGTGGATGATGAGCTTTTTGCGCGGTATAACTATCTTGGTGTATGGAAACCCTATTTCTGGCCTGTAAACGGCCCGTCGGGGAATGTGGTTCGTGGGGCTGGTGGCGCGGATCATCCTCATCATACAGGTTTGTATATGTCTTATGGTGGACATGGTGAAGGCGGTTCGGCTAATATATGGTCAGATTGGGATGAACCACCCTATGGGCCATGCGGTAAAATGCTACATCAGCGTTTTGTAAGCTTTTCAGAAGGCCCTGTATATGCAGGTTTTGTTGAGGAAACCATATATGTAAAGGGAAATGGTGACATTATTCTTAATGAAACCAGAACTGCGCGGATATGGTTTGCAAATAACAACAAGAGGTTTATGGATTTGAGCTTTGAAACTACATATCCTGAAGATATTGGCGAACGTCAGTTTATGCTGGTCGCCCGGATTAATCCCTCTATGAATATCCCAAAAGAGGGTCATGTGGAAAATTCAGAAAGTCAGATAGGACGAAGTGAAATACATCACCAAAAAGCCCGGTGGTGTGATTTTTCGGGTAAAGTAGGGCATGGAATTAACGGTATCAGTATCTTCGATCATCCTGATAATCCTGAGCATCCCGGGTTCTGGGGTGAGATAGCAGTACCATCTCAGATGACGCTTTTGCATCATCCACCTGATGAGCTTACCCAGGGTCGCTTCCGGCTTAAATATCGTGTGTATTTACATGACGGATTAACAGGAGATGCAAATATTGAAAATTGGTATCAAAATTACGTATCACAAATCGAAACGGAGATAATTAGATAATTAAAGAAAAGGGGTAGTTAAAATGAACGAAACACTGGAAACCATGTGGAATAGAAGAAGTGTCAGAAAGTATAAGAGTGATCCCTTGCCGCCGGAGCATCTGAGATTGATATTGGAGACAGCCCGGCGCGCGCCTACAGGAGGCAATCGTCAGAAGTGGCGAATGATTGTAATCTCTGACCCGGATTTACGCCGAAAGACTGCGGAAGCCTGTAGTCATCAGATGTGGATGGCCGATGCAGCCGTTATACTGTGTCTTGTAACAGAACCGGGAGAAGGTCAGGTAAATGGTGCTATTGTATTGGATCAGGCTATACTGGCAGCTACAAGTCTTGGTTATGGAACGTGCTGGGTTGGGGCCTATGACGCCGATAAAATACGGGAAGTATTGGATATACCCGATGATTATGGTATAATCTGTCTTACCCCTGTAGGTGTGTCGGCTGATGAGCCAAAAGCCAGGCCCCGAAAATCACCCGGTGAGTTATTCATGAGGGAACAATTTGGTACACCAATAGAATATGATGTTTAATATTCGCAAAGCTCAACTGTTCCCCAGGTGCTGGGATCTTCATGACGTGGGAAATCAGGTCCGCAGCTCCACCATTGGGAACGTCTATCTGTGTTATTTATATGATAATTAAACCCAAGCTGGGGAAAATTTAATGGATCATAGGTAGGGATAACGCTTTTAGGGATTCGTGATTCAAGTCTATATCCGTTTCTCAGAATTCTTGAAGCCACTTCAACATCCTCATAGTCATAAATAGTATCCTCAATGGAACTGCCCGGTTGTCTGGCTTCCCCTGCTGTGGCTAGCTCCGGGCTTCCCTTTTTCCCCAGAGGCAGCAGAAAAAAATGATGGCAGTGTTCTGTATATCTCCGCTGGCTCTTGTCATTTCGCAGATCAATCCATAACTCCATACAATCTTTACGCCAAAAACGTTTCGTGTCTGTTTCTACATCATCCCATTTTTTTGCTTCATAAGCTATATAAAGATTATCATCATCCCATGAAAAATATACATCAGCAAAAGTTTTTTTATAGCTGCCGTTAAGGTTCATAATATCCGGAACAATATACTTTTCGCTCCATTCGTCTAACTTGCCGTCAATTTTTACTGGTTTTTTCCTTTTTGGAGATTTAAATTTAACATCAAACAAGTATAAATGGGGTATTACCTTTGACATGTTTTACATCTCCTTATTATCAAAAATGATTTTGCCATATAAAATACCATCCTGCCCCTCATTACCTATCTTAACAAATCCCATCTTTTCATAAAAATGCTGGGCGTGCTTGTTCCATCGTGGAGTGCCAAGAGTCCAACGCCTTGCCTGAGGAAATTCTTTTTCCATAAATTCAATAGCCCGGGCACCGATTCCCTGGTTCTGGTAATCAGGGTGAATAAAAATTCTGCCCAATTCAAAATGACTATTTTTCTTTTCGAAGACGATAAATCCACCGATAATGCGGAATTCATACATTATCTTGTAATATTTACCGAGCCTCATCATTCTACTTTGCCATTTTTCCGATTTATAACCGGGTGGACCACCTTTGCCTTTCGCACCATAATTAATATCGTTGTCAAAGGCTTTCCAGGATGCAAAAGCAAGGCCTTTTGCATCCTGCGGTTTTGCTTTTTTGAAGATTATCATTTTTATTCTTCCCACTCTTCGGGCTTTTCTTCAGACATCTCCTCTTGTTTTTCAGTATAAGCCTTGACGTATACCATAACCAGAGCAGAATCCATAATCTTTGCTACCCAGGTGTTGTCGGAAGTGGACAATAAATCCATACCTATCCCTTCAGGACTCAGGGAGAAACTCATGGCAACAGACCCGAAATCAATAACCTTATCCATTATATCATCAACAAACTCTTGAGGGATTTCTTCAATCATCTCGATCATTCCACTTTCGGATATAATTTCCGCCATGCCGCCTATATCAATATAGCAAAGCATCCGGGATTCTTCTAATTCATCAGGTAAATCGGATGTTTTTGCATGCTCCATCATATCTATTGCCATCCTTACGTATTCTGCATCATAGCTGGAAATAAATACGTCGTCTTTGAAGCAATATGAGGGCATCATGGCAAGGCCTGGAAGCTGATTTTTTAATGGGAATACCTTTGTGTGGATGGTTATGCCTTTATAATTTTCTTCCTCAATGGGTATTGATTCTGTCTCCGTAAGTTCCATTAGCTTTTCAACGGCTTTGCTAATCTTTTCCCTGTCTTCGATTCCTATTATAGTTAAATGACGGGATTTATTCATTTGCATTATAGTTTTGAATTTATTATCAGGATCAAACATCAAATCTTCCGGTGCAACAGCCAGCATGGTAAATTCACCAGTCAAAGCCGATAGAAAGTCTTCTTTCAAATCCATGCCTATTTCCAGTTCAATTTCTGCAATAATTTTTTCTATTTCCTCTATATCTTCTTGATCAGCTTCCAGGAATCTCATCATTTCTATCATACCATCCAGCATTCTAGCTGGATTACCAAGGTGAACTGAGGCTAAAACTCCCTGGGGAACTGGCAGCAATTCTGTTCCTCGAATGGATGTATGTGGAGCAAAAATCATATCTGTTATAGGGTTTGGTTCTTCAACATCTACATGCAAATAAAATTCAATATTTTGATCCGATAGTCCCAGACTTATACCCAGGGCCTTTGATGAACTGATTAACTGCTGAGCCATCATATTTTTAATCTGGCTTTCTTCGTCCTCGCCGCTTAAACTCATACCAGCCATCATTTGCAGCATAGGCGCAGCGGCTTCCAGGTTTGCAAATACAGAGAGATTGCTGGACAGGGATACCTTTTTACCCATGAACTGGTAATTTTCATTATCTTTTATGCTTATGCCACCATCTTTATACATATCCATAATTTTCTTAAAACCGCCGCCCGTACCTGCGATTATGAAATTATCTGTAAAGGCATAATTTACTTGTAAATTCTCCATCTGGAGCATTTTATATGGCATATCCCGGTATTCTTTGTCTTCATGTTTGGCTTCACCTGATGACATGGCCATACCGATAATCTGATTAACGGCATATTCTGCGCTTTCCTTATCCGCCCTTGTATCTATGACCAGACCGGCAACGGGCATGTTATCCGATATCCCTATAACGCTTATGCCTATATGTTTACCAAGAACTTTCATTATATCTTCAAGAGACATACCCAGCATCATAGAGAGCATGGTTATTCCCTGACTTGGTTCTTCCATTTCTTGAGCCATACCTTCAATATTCATAAATTCTTCAAATTGCGGGGATTCAGCAACTTCAGTGTATATATCACCAAGATTTGATATAGAAATATAAGCAAGGCTATCAGGTGGTATAAGTTGCTCGATTGAATCAGGTTCACCAGCAATAGCGGTGGACAATGAAATGCTGGTTATAATAATAGCAGATATAAAAAATCGAAAGCGGAACTTCATATTTGTTCCTCCATTCATATTTGGCTGACCGAAGATAAGCTTAATGAAACAGACTGCTAGCCTGTTTCATTAGACAAAGGAGAGGTTGTATAAATTTATAGACGCTCTTAATACTTATAAAGTTTATATGAAATATTTTACAATTTTTGGGAGACTAAAGCTTCTTCTGGTTCTTGAGAGTTGTTTTTCTTAATCAAGTTTAACATGTCATGTATGAAAATGCAAGAATAGTTTACACAAATTTAAATAACTTTATCGTGATCATATGTATGTAATGTAATCGTTAAAAAATGAAAAATGAAAACTAAATTATATCCATTTTTTAACAATTACTTTTTATAAAAAAAACAAGCATAAATTTCTGTCATTCCTGCGAAAGCAGGAATCCAGTCTCCCAGGATAGTGTTTTTTTCTGGATTCCTGCTTTCGCAGGAATGATAAGTCTTATAATTTACCATTACTATGAAGCTATTTTTCTGTATATATCTATAATTTTTTAACGATTACGTAATATTGAAATGTTTCGACCGATTATTTCACACGTATACGACTAGTGCTACTGAAAAATAAATTACGTTTATACGCTAATAAACAATTGTGTGAAAACGCATAAGGTTTTACCATGAGTGGAATACCGGCAGTAAAAACAGAAGATTTAACCAAGATATTCAAAGAAGATTCTATATTTAAGCGAAAGCATAAAGTGAAAGCCTTGGACAAACTGAATATAGAAATAAATAAGGGTGAAGTTTTTGGTTATCTTGGACCTAACGGAGCTGGTAAAACTACTACATTTAAGTTGCTTATGGGATTGTTGTATCCTACCTCTGGTAAAGCATGGGTTATGGGTGAAAAAATATCAAATTATACATTTAAACAAAGAGTCGGTTTTTTACCTGAACAACCTTATTTTTATGATCATCTTACCGGTGAGGAATTTCTGGATTTTTACGCTGAACTTTTTCAATTAGACAAGAAAACCAGAAAACAAAGGGTACAGAATATTCTGGAAGCCGTAGGTTTAGAGGATTCAGCTTCCAAGCATCTAAGAAAATATTCAAGAGGTATGCTGCAAAGGATCGGTATAGCCCAGGCCTTGATAAATGATCCGGAGCTTGTAATTCTTGACGAACCTCTTTCGGGTCTGGATCCCATAGGAAGAAAAGAAATAAGGGATATAATTCTCGATCTGAAAAAACAGGGCAGGACAATAATATTCAGCTCTCATATTCTTTCAGATGTTGAGGCTTTATGTGATAAAATCGGTATTCTTATGAAGGGTAAAATCCAGCATGTTGAGGATATGAATCAAACTTTAAGCCTGGAACTTGAATCGGTTGAAATTACAGTCGCAGGATTGAGCGACGAAGGTAAAAACGTCATTCAATCTCTGGGCGGCGAGTTGATGACTAATGGTGATAAAACTATTGTGGCTGTTCACGGTCTGGGGTTTCCCGAAGGTGAGGAAACTATATCAAAAGTTCTTGATACCATAAGAAGCTACAGCGGAAAGCTGGTTTCAATGATGTCAAGAAGTCAATCCCTGGAAGATTTATTTATGAAATTAAATAGCCAGGTACATCAACAGATGTAAAGATATTAAATATGATTATCAAAACAATAGCTGTGAATACATTCAAAGAAGCAATAAGGGATAAGGTTCTTTACAGCCTTCTGGCCTTTACTGTAATTGTAATAGTCCTGTCAGTTGTTATTGGCAGATTAACTATAGGTGAAGATCAGAGAATTATCAAAGATATCGGTTTGGCTGCCATGTCTCTTTTTGGGGTATTGATTGCAACTTTTGTCGGAACAAATCTGGTGCATAAGGAAATTAACCGAAAGACTATATATACCATAATATCAAAACCTATTAGACGTTTTGAGTTTGTATTGGGTAAATATTTTGGTTTGTTAATGACGATCTTTATTAATCTTATTGTTATGACTGTTGTTCTTTTTGCTGTATTAATGATACATAAAGTTCTCATTGCCCGATATATTCATGGATTTTCTGGTGTGGGTTATTTTCCTCTTCTTAAGGCCATTGGCTTGGTTATTCTTGAATTAATGCTTATTACATCTGTGGCTATTTTATTCAGCATCATATCTACTCCTACTTTGAGTGTTTTCTTTACTTTGGGAGTATATGCTATAGGTCATATTTCAATAGAGTTAAAGGCTATAGGAGATGCATCTGGCAGTGCTTTTATTTATTATTTATGTTCGGTTTTTTATTATCTCTTGCCCAACCTGAATAACTTCAATATTAGAGCTGAGATGGTAAGAGATATATACGTTAGTAATTCGTTTATCTTCTATTCTGTTGTATATGGTGTTTTGTATATGTCTGTAATTCTTATAGTAACTATACTTTCTTTTGATAAAAAGGAATTTGTCTGAGTATATGAGTATGTATTCTCAGAAAAAGTTTTGGATAATAATATCAATGATTTGCATATTGAGTATTACCGGGGTTATATATAGCCAGTTAAAGATTGACCAGATTAGACTCCCAAGAAAGCGTCTGGAAGAGAAAATAATATATATACCTACAGGTAGATTTATGAAAGCTGCATCCATTGGTTTCCATGCTGTATTAAGTGATTTACTATGGACAAGAGCCGTGTTGTATTTTGGTGAACATTTTACTACAGATAGGGAATATCCCTGGTTATACAGAATATTAGATGCTGTAACAACTATGGATCCACATAACATTCTGGCCTACAGGTTCGGTGGTAATCTTTTGGCCCTGGAAGGGAACAGGATAGAAGAAAGTATAGCATTATTGAAAAAAGGTATAAAGCACAACCCGGATAAGGATTGGCGACTCTATTTTCTGCTGGGATTTAACTATTATTATATACTGAATGACCACTTGACTGCTGCATATTATTTTGAACAGGCTGTAAAATTACCCGGGCATCCTGAGTACCTTCCGAAATTAGTTGCCCGGATGTATGCAAAAGCGGATAAAGAAGACGTAGCCATAGAGTTTCTTGAAGAAATCTATACACAGTATAACGATGAACAGGTTAAGCAAACTATAATGGACAGGTTAATTCTTCTAAAAGCTAAGGAACAGGCAAAGGAAATACAGAAATTAGTTGAAAGATACAAGCAAATTTACAATGAATATCCTGAAAATTTTGAAGCGCTTGTGAATAAAGGTTTAATTAACAGAATTCCGGAATACCCCGGTGGATACTTCACTTTGAATCCAGAAGACGGAACGGTTGATTGGTTTTCTGAAAATACACCCAATTGGCCCTGACTATTTAAATGGATTCTTGACTACGGAGTCATAGATATAATGTTTGGTAGCAGACGTTTATCATTAGGAATTGATATTGGTTTTCACTCAATAAAAGTTGTAGAGGTAGAAAACGGAGTTAAAGGTCCCATAATACGCAGTGCAGCTTTAAGTGAAACACTGGCTGATAGCTCTCCAGAATCCGTAAATAAAGCTTTGAGTGATCTGCTGGAGCGGAAAGATTTTCGGGCCAAAAGGACGGCCACAACAATTCAGGTGTCTTATGAAGGTTCTGCAACAGCAAGGAGAATATTCATTGAAAATCTAACGGCAGATGTTAAAAATGAAGAATTAAAGGAAAGAGTACAGTGGGAAGCAATAACCCGGGATTATATTCCTTTCCCGGCTGAAGAAGCCCACATTGATTGTCATATTATTGGTGAAGCTACACAGGAAAATGTCTCAGGACTGTGGGTGTTTTTTATTGCTGTCCGGAAGAACATATTAAAGGAAAGGGCGCAATTACTAAAGTCTTTAGGTCTTATACCCACTGTCATTGAAATTGATATAACGGCAAGTCTTGGCTTTCTGGATTATATGGGTATGTTTCCAGCTGAAGAGGATATAGTTTTACTGGATATAGGCGCAAGTAAGACATCCATCTGTGTTATCAACCGTCGTCAACTGGCTTTTTATAGGGAAATACCTGTTGCCGGTAATCATATTACATCCCAGATTGAACGAAGACTAAGAATCAAAAGAGAAGAAGCGGAAAGCTTTAAATTTACTGAAGACCTGTTTGAGAAAATTTCCGACAGCATGGGTGATATATGGAGAGCTGTATCTCCTATCGAATCAGTTATTGAAGAGCGTCAGGGTTTGTATCCCTTGATACTGGAGTGTTTCCGCTACTACGAAGGTGATGTGGCCAATGCAAAACTAACCAAAGTGCTTTTTATTGGGGGAACAAGCCTTCTTAACAATCTGGATAATTTCCTGTCACATCGTCTGGCTATACCTGTGGAACATGTGACTTTCCTGGATCGAATGAGTATTGCTGATGATGCTGATTTATCTGAGATTGAGGGAAAAGAACCCGTTTTTGTTACTGCCATGGGACTTGCTTTAAGGTCTTTCAGAACTTAGATAAAAGTCGTGGGTATATATTTTATTAAGGATATGCAAACATGATAAAAATCAATTTACTTCTACCTGAGGATAGGCCGAAGAAACTTGTCAGCTTGGGCAATATGATAATCCTGGTGCTTGTATTGCTCTTGGGTGTCTCAATTATTATGCCATCCATAATGCTGTTATCATCTATTCAGGATTATAGTTCAAGAGTAGCATATCGTCGTGAAGAGATTAAGCTC
Source organism: Candidatus Poribacteria bacterium (assembly GCA_014730235.1). Classification (GTDB taxonomy): domain Bacteria; phylum Poribacteria; class DTPJ01; order DTPJ01; family WJIO01; genus WJIO01. The sequence continues at coordinate 2,936 of WJIO01000260.1, read as the reverse complement.
TACAGACAACAGGTGGAAGATATAAGGGAATTGAGTAAAAAAGTTAAGCTCCTGAATACTCGTTTATCTTTGGTAAAGGAATTACTCCAGGAAAAATCCACATGGAGCGATAAGCTGGCTGAGTTATGCCAGTATTTACCCGACAATGAGATATGGCTGAATGAATTAATTATTGAGAGAAAAAAAGAGGAAATTACACAAGTAGCTAAAAATCAAAATGATCCAAATGCCAAACCCACGATAATTAATAAAGTTCAGGTGCAGATCCTGGGAAGTGCAATATCTGTTGAAAAAGTTAGTCAATTTGTTGCTTTTCTGGAAGATTCACAGACTTTTGACAATATTGTATTTGATTCAACAGGTAATAATTCTCGAGGAGCTGAGGTTGATCCCTTTAAGTCCTTTAGTCTTACGTTTGAAATTGTGAATAATGCCGGTGAGTCTTAAAATAAACCGGTAAATATACGGGAGCCGAAGATCTATGAATACAGATATGACCAAAAAGCTGATAATTCTGGCAGGAGGACTGTTGCTCTTGATGGTGGCATATTTCTTCCTGTTCTGGTATCCCAATGTCAAAGAACTCAAGGCTTACCAGGTTGAATTGAGCAAACAGGAGGCGGAACTTATAAGGTTGGAACAGGATGCAAGAGATTGGCCCGAATCCATTACCAGAGAGAAGTTAAGTGTTTATGAAAATGAGCTTGAAAATCTCTGGATGCTTATTCCATCCAGAGAAGAAGTTGCAATGTTGCTGGATGAAATACAAAACCATGCCAGAAATGCAAATCTGGAAATCATCCAATTAAATAGAATCTTCGGCTCCAGAAGTAGACCAAATCAAACTAAACCTGGTGAAACTGTAAAACAACCCAAATATGTAAAAGTACCTTATCGAATTGTTCTTGGAGGTAATTACACAGGTGTTGCAAAATTCATTCAAAGCCTGGAAGACTCAGATAGACTTATTACCATTAGCAAAATGACTATGAGTTATGGTCGTGGGATTTACCCTTTGGATGCTGAAATTGAATTTAATATATTCTATTCAAGGCTGGGGGTGGAAGAAGCTTGAAAAAGAATCTTATACCAATTGTGTTAGCAGTATTTTTAGTATCTACTTCTTATTTCTGGATGCAGGTGTTGAAGGTTCATGATCTTCCTCCGGCCAAATATGAAGGGCCACCCAGAATAAAAGGTGATGAAGCAGAAAAGTTTGTCAGTATGGCTCAGGAACTACTTATTGACTATAAGGAACCCCTGCCATATTTCTACAAGCGGGATCCATTTGCCAGACAACAGCTAGTGGAAGAAGTAAAAACAAAGGTTGATCCTACTGAATCATTTACTTTAACCTCTATCATATACAGTGGTAGTAATTCTATGGTTGTCCTTAATGGAAAGATATTGGCTGAAGGAGATACTATATACGATAAAGAAAGCGATCTGGAGTTTATGATTCGCTCAATTGAGCCGGATAAAATAGAAATCAGTGATGGAGAAAATAGCTATACGCTCAGAGTGACTAATAATCTTAGTAAAAATAGTTAATAACAGTCATACCTATGTATAAATGATTTATGTGTATGACTTTTAGGAAAGCGATCAGTGAAAGTGAATAGACGAAAACTGATAGCAAAGACTGGGAGGACATGATTTGCCATGGGAAGCCGGAGTTCTAGAAAAAAAACTGAATCCAAGTTGAAAATGGTGCAAAGCCTTTGGATAACAAGGTCCTTAACGCAGTATGTGATTCAGACTGGATTTTGTATTATGTGTATCTTCGTCTGCTTGTTGCTGTTTGCTTCCTTTACATGCGCGGATACTGAAATTAACTCCATTGAATCTTTAAAACTGCAAATTCATAAGGATAATTCTGCTAAATCAGAAGCTCAAAATCTGGTTTCCGGTTTAGACGCTTTGTATGAACCCTCTTCAATGCTGGTTGCACAAATTCAGGGACAGAAACATATTGAATACAACTGGGGTTTTGTTAATGCCGAAGGAGAAAAGCCGTTAAGATTTTATGTTGACATTATTAAATCACAGATAAATATAAATTCATCAGATATTGATTATATACCTCCAGATTCTGGTAATATCAGTATCATAAAAGACAAAGATGAATTATTTGAATCGGACTATTCTCCTGTAAGCAGGATTGTAATAGCTCAATTCAGTTCAACGCCCCCTGTTGTTAGAGTTGTTTTTTATATGAAAGATTGGGTAGAACCTGATCTCCAATCCAGCGGGAATTCATTACTGGTAAGATTCAGGCTTATAGATTCAAGCATATCTGACATATCATTTCTTGGTGGACCTATGATAATGGATTCACCTGATGAAATTCAATCAGAAATACCTGAGGAAAAATCCGAATTAACTGTTGAAGACAGTATTCCTGAAGAACCAATTCAGGATAATGAAAACATAGAAAAGCCGGAAGACCTTATTACAGATGAACCAGAATATACCGTCCAGAATCCCGAAACTACAGAATTTACAAGTGATGATATTTTAACCCGACCTGCAATAATAGAGACTATAAGTCCTGATTTTCGTTCAAAAGTTACCAGGCTGGAAATTATATCTGACAGACAGCTAAGCATAAAACAGATCAGACTCTCACAAAGCGGCGTTTTAAGCATAGAAATTCTGAATGCTCAGACTTCCTTACCCGATTCCATATCTATTGATAAAGGTATAATTCGCAGTATTGCCTTTGATTCTATCGGAAGCGATTTAAATATTTATATAAGCCTGACGCAACCTGTTATATATGATGTGGAAAGCTCCGAAGAGGGTTTAATTGTAGTCTTCCAGAATCCTGTTTTGGAACAGCTTGTAACAATTAATGCGGATAACGAATCTCTCAGCACTGTTCTGCTTATGCTGTTTACCCAGTATGGGGCAAATATCGTTGCCGGGAGTAATGT
>WJIO01000024.1 GCA_014730235.1 Candidatus Poribacteria bacterium | reverse complement strand
TACTGAGAATTCTAAAAAATCTCTAAAACCAATGTTTATAAGAATTCAGCATGAAGAAACAGATGAAAATGCTCAAAGAATATAGTTCTATGTCATTCCTGCTTCAAGCTTTTTCAAAAAGCTTGAAGCAGGAATGACAGCCTGATAGTATTTTCATTTGTTAGTGTCTCTTTAAGCACTGCAACATCTGGTTTTAGTTAATTTTAGAAATATCAGGAATAAAAATTTGTTGTCTTGGTAGAGATTGCCTCGTCGCTTGGATATAAATGGCTACTGTCATATCGACATCAGTGTATCCATCTTTTTTGAGTCTTTTACCACTTATACCAGAACTCAATTATAGCATCCTCTGGTGAAAGATTCAAGTATAATTGGGTCGATACAAGCATAAGATTATCTTTAACACACTAAACCCGGAAGAGCCAAACTTTATTTGTTACTCCGTTCTTCGCAGTAAACGCAGGGATGTAAAATTTATACTTGGTGGGTCGATAGTATCCGTTTCAACTTATATGCTACGTATACCATCCACTTGGAGCGCGGACAGCTTATCCGCGCTCCAGGGAATTTCGTCTTTCTGATGATATTTCCATTATACTGTATCGCTTACCACGGATTTGACCGGGCCATATCCCATGCCTTGATGGATTTGACTTCAGAGGCGCCGCCGATGCTGAAGAGAACCACGTCCAGACTGTCATCCCGGGTTGGATAAATCCTACGCATCACTGCCTGACGGTTATTTGCAAAAACTTCAACCACCGATTTGTCAATAAATACCTGAAGCTTCAGCAACTCATCCTGCTTCAGCTCAAACGGACCAGCCTCCACTGATTTTGGCCCTTCACCCAGGCTTGATTTGTTGGTATCAATCTTGAGTTTTTTCTCCAATGAATCGTAGAAGATAGCCGTTTGTTCTTCGCCATCCGGTGAACAGCAGACCTTCACTCCGCATTGTTCAGTGCCATATGGAGCCATCTCAATATTAATCTCAATCGTGTTACCTCTGATGTTTTTCAACGACAATTCAGAATTTGCCTCGACGGTTAGGTTAGTCAGCTTCTTCGGGTTGTAACGGAGCATTTCAAGCTCCTCCGGCGGACGCATCAGCATTTTCATATCACTGCCCAGCCACATGACGCGAGGCAGACTCATGGTTCCTGACCAGCCACTTGCTGCTGCGGTTTCGTCGCTTCTTCCGTCGAAGATCCAGGCCCACATGATCTGTCTTCCCCTGTCATCCAGCAAACTTTCAGGGGCAAAAAATGCGTTGTCCACCCAGCTCATCTGCTCGTGGAATTCAGGATGGAACTGCTCATTCTTCCAATCACCCACGTAGTATCGACAACCAAGCCGATGACTGATGCACACCAGCACATGCTTATCTCCCATCTTGAACATATCCGGGCAGGAGACATCCTCGTGAATATCCACACCTGGGTAGGCATGAGCGAGAAGATCGCCAACGTATTCCCATTTGTCCAGTTCGGTAGCCCTGAATATAGAAGGTGTAGTGCCACCAAAGAGGCCGTAATAGGTGTCACCTTCAAGCCAGCCATCCGGATCCCATGAACGGTATTTTCCGAACTCTGGTTCTCCCTCTTTTGGACTTGGAATGATGGGGTTACTGGGCATTTTTTTCCAGTTTATCAGATCATACTCCGAGCTTGTGGCTATACAATTACCCACACCAACTCCATGATAGATTATTGTAGCTTCTCCCTGTTTATTTACAAAAGCTCCGCCGCTGAAGATACCCTGATCTGGCTCTCCCGGATTTGGCGCAAGCGCCGCCGGATGGTGAGTCCAATGCACCAGATCGCTGCTTGAAACATGTCCCCAACAGTGACCTCTCTCATCCTGAAAGATGTAGCACAGATGATACTTTCCCTTCCAGTAGATTGCGCCGTTTGGGTCAAAGGGTCTGGCTATTCCTTCCGGCACCACGAAGTGATAGGTTGGGCGATATGGATCCGCCAGGAATTTATTTCGTATTTCCCGTGAGTATTTGATCATTTCTTCCATTTTAATCTCCTTGCATTCCCCAGACTTAATACTAATATAATAGTAATTCTTACTTTCAGTATGGATTCGCTGGTAACATATCCCAGGCCTGTATAGACCTGACTTTAGTAACGCCGCCACAACTGATACGCTCTTTTCACAGCAAAATTCTACTCGATCTCTTCTCCACTTAAAGCCCGACTTTATCATAATAACTGTGTACCGTCAAGGCTCTTTCTCAAAATACGGTGTTTCGATAACGTTAGTGTATCTCAGCAGTCCAGATAATGCTAAAAATTGTTGTTTATGGTTACCTGAAGGGAACGAATATTGGAAACATGGAGCTATCGTTGGTCATCAGAGATATTTCATGAGTTTGGCAAACAGGTGACAGGTATGGAATCGTCTCAGTTACTCAATGAGGAAGGGGTCAAACGCCACTTTCGGTTGAGTTGCGTAGCGCAGTCTTTGCTCCAGAGAGCACCTGTTTCAGAGTCAAAATGTGAGAAATTTCAGTTCGCCAAGGGGAAAGCAACCATTGGTCAAAGATGCCGGACTATAGCCCGTGAGATACTGCATTCTATAATGGAGTTAGGCAAACGTTTATTTACAGAAGGAAAATCCACCGAAGCAGTTGTGGATATACTAATGCCAACATGATACATTTCTGCCTTAAATGGATTAACCTTCCAAGTCGTGCTAACACAGTTAATCTGGTCATGGCCCTTCTGGTTAACGAACAAAAAGTTGATATTTTACTCAAACAAGGTGCGTTTACAGAGATCACCGGAGGGTTAAGCCGAGAAGTAGTAGGAACCGACAATATAGGGATCGAGGCGATAGTCAATATTGATGGTGATGGTGAACCGTTACTGATGCAAAATTATCCCAATCCTTTCAATCCAGAGACATGGATACCATATCAGCTTTCAAAGCCAGCAGATGTGACTATATTTATTTACAATGTTGATGGTAGGATAGTAAAACGACTGAAGTTGGGATACATGATGCCCGGATACTACATTGACAGATCCCGGGCCGCATATTGGGATGGCAAAAACGAAGCCGGTGAGGAAGTAGCCAGCGGAATATATTTTTACATCATTGATGCTGGCGATTATAGGCATATTAAGAGATGGTTTCTTCCGGAAATGAATGGAGCCACTTTATCCAGAATAGTGGCTAAGATGCCGGAGAAATGGGGTAACAATGTGGCTTTGGTTTGGGACAACGCAGGAGCCCACAAGTCAGCAGCAAAGCAT
>WJIO01000259.1 GCA_014730235.1 Candidatus Poribacteria bacterium | reverse complement strand
GTATTCTTTAAGCCTCTTATCCACCTCTGAATTCCCCAAACCCTCTTCTACTGAGACATCCAGATTTTCACTAACTTCCTGCCATTTAATTTTCCAGGGATCATTCCTGGTGTTTGTTTTTTCATTTTTTGTTTCTTTTTCGTCAGTTGTTTTATTGCTCATACGACCTTCCTTTGTGTTCGTTTTAGAAGTAAAGCATTTATGACAACTATTATGGAACTGGCAGCCATAATTAAAGCCGCCCATTCCGGCCTTAATGTTACACCTATTGGACGAAGCACCCCGGCAGCCACAGGTATTGCCACAGCGTTATATCCTGTTGCCCAGACAATATTTTGTTTCATTTTGGACCTGGTGGCTTCGCTGAAAATCTTCAGGTTTATAATGTCTTTTGGATTGTCTTTTACAAGGACAATTTCTGCAGATTCAACTGCAACATCAGTTCCTGCGCCGATAGCTATGCCAATATCGGCCTGGGCCAGGGCCGGTGCGTCATTTACACCATCACCCACCATAGCTACAATATGCCCCTCGTCTTGTAGATCTTTAATCTTTGATGATTTATCCTCTGGTAGAACTTCAGCAAAAAAATCATCCAGATCTAACTCATCGGCGATAGCTGATGCTGTTTTTTCGTTATCACCGGTCAACATAATAACCTGTATATCAGCTTCTTTTAATCCCTTAACTGCTACTTTTGATTCCTGTCGTATCTGATCAGCCAATGCGATAGCCCCAAGGAATTCACCGTCTTTTGCCATCATAACTACAGTGTTTCCTGACGATGTCAATTCATCTATTTTATCCTTATGCTGGGAAATATCCACGTTTTCCTGATCCATCAACTTGGCATTTCCCAGAACCAATTTATAACCGTCCACTACACCTTTTGCGCCTTTTCCGGGTACGGCTTCAAAATCCTCCGATTGCGGATACTGAATGTTTCGCTCTTCGGCTTCTGTAACTATACCTCTGGCAATGATATGCTCTGAATTAGATTCCAGAGATGCTGCCAAACTCAGGAGTTCTTCTTCGTTATCAGATATTGACCATACCTCCTGAACAGCCAGATTACCTTTAGTTAATGTACCGGTTTTGTCGAATACAATGGTTTCAACATTAAGGAACTGCTGAAGGGCATCAGGCTTCTTTACCATTATACCATTTTTAGCCGCCAAGGTGGTAGAAATTGATGTTACAGTTGGAATAGCCAGTCCCAGAGCGTGGGGACACGTTATGACTATTACCGTAATGGCCAGGGTAAGGGCAAAGACGAATTCAGCGTCCAAACCAAGATACCATGTGAGGAAAGTACCAAGACCTACCGTAAGGGCTATAATAGTCAACCAATGAGCGGCTCTATCCGCCAGCTTCTGGGCTTTTGGTTTTGATTCCTGAGCTTGATTTACCAGATCCATGATTTGGCCTAACGCTGTATCTTCTCCTGTTCGACTTACTTTCATTCTCAAAGCGCCGTCGCCGTTTATAGTTCCCCCCACCAATTCATCCCCTTCTGTTTTATTGATAGGCTTTGATTCACCGGTAATCATGGATTCATCAACTGAACTTTCGCCGGATGTTACTTTTCCATCAATAGGCACTTTTTCAGCGGGTCGGATCAAGACTATATCATCTACCTCAAGCTCATCAGGGGAAACATCCTCAATCTGATCTTCATCTTTGACAAGATGAGCCGTATCCGGTATAAGTTTAGCTAATTCTTCCAGTGCACCACCGGCTTTTCTTACGGATTTCATCTCCATCCAATGACCGAATAAAAGAAATACGGCGAGGGTTGATATTTCCCAATAAAAATCAACAGCCTGGAAAAAGAACGTAGCCCCTATGCTGAAAAAATATCCCGATAATATAGCCACTGAAACCAAGACCATCATATCCAGATTGAAATCTTTTATGGCTTTAAACGCACCTTTGTAAAAGGGAATGCCTCCCCATATTACAATTATACTGGATAAACCGAATAGTACATAATCTGAACCCGGAAAGGTAAGGTTCTGGAGATTAAACCATTTTTGAATCGTAGGGGAAAGGAAGAGAACCGGAACAGTTATGATTAAGCATATCCAAAACCGCTTCTTAAAGTCCTTTTCCATCATTGCATGGTGGTTTTTTCCGTTCGCTTTATTATGATTTTGTTTTTCACTTGATTCATTATTATTTTCGTGCTGCATATTTATCACCCCATTTAATGTTTAATATTTATTTATCGGTATCTTAACACGTTTGCCATACCACCCATCAGGTGATAGAGATTATGGCAATGATGAAACCAATCCCCCGGGTTATCAGCTACAAAATCTATTACTCCAGTACCCATATGAGGTTCAATAATGATAGTGTCTTTCAAAGGCGGTGATTTTCTTTGATTGTTATTTACTACCTCAAAAAAATGACCATGAAGGTGCATGGGATGAGGCATCATGCTGTGATTAAAATATTCGATCCGAACTCTTTCACCTTCATTTATATTAAGATCATCAGTTTCAGGCCAGATTCTACCATTTATAGTCCAATATGGAGACCCCATCATCCCCCCAGATAATGTAAGGTTAAAGCGTCTATCAATTTCACCTTTTACGCCGGGTATTTTATCATCCGGTATGCCTTCCATATCCCAATATCTGTTTACGATAAATCTACCGGAAAAAGAGTCATCGGAGTAGGAATCCCCCTGGATACCTTTATAAAGAAATGTAGCAAGCCGGTAACCTCCGGCGGGAGTTCCATCTTTCAGCGTATATAAGGACCAACGACCTGGATTATCTGCTCTAATAAGCACATCATATCGCTCTCCCATACCGATCCGCAGAGCGTCCATAGAGAAAGGCTTTACAGGTCGTCCATCCGCATGGGTTATTGTCATAGAGTGGCCGGCTAAACGTAAAGTATAGATCGTTGCTGAAGATGGATTCATTATCCTCAGGCGTACTCTATCACCCTCTTTTAACATAAATGGAGTGCTGTATTTATTAACCTTACCATTAATCGTATATGCATCATAATTGGGCTCAAGAAGCGGTGTATCGTCTGAACTAAATCGTCCTATCATGCCTCGACCACCTCTGTGCATCATTCCCATACCACGCCCCATCATATCCATGCTGCTGCGAGTGTGTCCAGCCCTGGATGCCTCAGGGCCACCGCCATCAAAGACAGCCCAATCAGCCAGAACAATTGTATATTCTCTATCGTATGAAAGTAATTCTCTTTCAGGTTCGACAATCAAGGGGCCATATAAACCCTGATCAAGCTGATAACCAACATGAGAGTGATAAAGGTAACTACCGGCAGGTTGTGCTTTGAATTCGTATACAAATGTTTCTCCGGGTTTAATTGGTTCCTGAGTAATACCAGGAACTCCATCCATGGCATTTGGTACAGGGATTCCATGCCAGTGTATAGTTGTAGAATCTGGTAGGTTGTTTTTAAGGACAACTCTAATTATTTCACCTTCTTTAACTCTTATCTCCGGGCCTGGTGCTTTGCTGTTATAAGTCCACGCTTTAAATTTATCCCCTATATCAATTTCTGATATTTCAGCATTTATTTTATATTCCCGAACATTGGATTTATTTTCATCTTCTAACAATTGGGTAACTTCCTTATCATTTATTTTGCTAAAAAGCTTTAATCCGGTTGTAAATGCAGTTACCCCACCTATTCCAGTATATATAAAATCTCTTCTGTTCATTTTATCTCACCTTTTATCTCTAAGTGATTTTCAATAATTATTGGTTCTTCCGGCTTTAGTGTGGCTATAATTGAAAATTATCTCAGCTTGTTATTCCTGCTTCAAGCTTTTTGAAAAAGCTTGAAGCAGGAATAAGAGTTTCGCAGGAATGACAGCATAAAGAAGTTTCTTATATTTACCACACTGAACTCGGAAGAGCCTAATTATTTTTCAGTTTTCAACCGCGCTACAAATGCCCCCTTATTAAAGGGGAAAAGGACTTGGCCCATTAGAGGAAAAGTTGAATGTATTTTCTGAAAATTGCTGCAATATTTTATAATTCTTTTAAATATTCTATTATCTCATTTACCTCTTCATCTGTCATCATCCAGCGGGGCATTATAATGCTGAGTCTTTCCCCTGATGGTTCTATTCCCTGGGTGATAGCCTTTTTTATATCCTTATCAGTATATTGCTTGTTATATCTAGAGGTTTCATCATCTCCGTTGAGATCTTCGCCTGTCAGGGAATTATAAGTTATGTTTGTGGCTACTGCTGATGTTGCCACCAGTGAATACCCACCTTTTCCATCCTCACCATGGCAGTTAAAACAACCTCTATCTTTTTGTAAAGCTAACCAGTGCGGTCCTTTTGTATATTCAATATATTCTGCATCAATACCTTTGCCTGTATAATATATTTTCATACCTGTAGATGAATATTTTTCTTTATCATATCCTCTACTTGCTGAAGTGTAAATCAGGTAAAAACCAATTATCGCAAATATAATGAATGATACTCCGGCGATAAGAAACCATATAGTGCGTATAGATTGTGTGTTATTATTCATTTTGGAACTCCTTGCTAGCTATGACATAATATCCCTCTTTAACTGCTCATATTCCTCCTTGCTAATATCTCCTTTTGCATATCTTTTTTTCAGTATGTCCAGCGCTGTTTCATTATTTTTATTTCTTGTTTCTGTACTACGAACCCCCCAGATTATAAGAAGAACTAATCCAACTATCAGTAATATCCAAAAAATTATCGCCAATACACCACCGTAACCATGCATGGAATCATAATAATATCCCATCATTCCTGGTCCCATATTAGATAGCTCCTTTAGACTAAAAAATTAAACGGATAATATTTTTTTATTACCCGTTTAATTACCAAAAAATAATTCATTATTAGCTATTCTGAAAATTACTTATTATTTACCATACATTTTGTGTTTATCTTCTGAACCGGTCTTTTTGGCTTTGGCACCTATGTATGATTTTTCATGCTCTTTTATCAATTTTTTAAGCTTCATTTTCTGTTCTTCTGTCAGAACGGATTTGGCATCTACCATGGTTTTGATGCCTGAGAATGCCATCTCTGCCTTTATCTCAGCCATACTCATGATCTTTTCCTCTACAGCGCTCATATCTGTATCATCCGCCATCAGGAGCTCATCAAGATCAACCATCGCAAGCTGGAGGTCAGCTTTATTTCTGATCATCTCCCTTTCATGAGATC
>WJIO01000258.1 GCA_014730235.1 Candidatus Poribacteria bacterium | reverse complement strand
ATCCTCCATGAACAAAGAGGATAACACAATATTATCTCAAACGCTACTTAAAGGTGCGGAACATAGGTTTATATTCATTTAAGCTGGATTTCTGGAATTTAGTATCATATTTTGAATCAACAATTTCAGGAATTGGTATATTTTTCTTTGACTCCCGGATTTGTTTTATTATGCTTTCTGCATTGATTTTAGACAGAAACTGATCCGCTTCACCGGGAACTTTCATGGAATTTGCTACCTTATTCTCTGATAAATCAAGTACATATATCTCCAGATTTTCCCCGGTTATGCTGCTATTCAGAGCATAAAGCTTTTTCTCATCGTCAGGAGCTAAAGCTATTTCACCGGGAACTATTTCCAAGGCTATAACATCAATGATATTATAATTTCCAGTGTCCACAACCTGAATATTACGACTTTCCTGATTGGAGACGTATAGTCTTTTGCCGTTAGGTGAAACAGCAACACCCCAGGGACCGTTTCCGACGTCTATGTTTTCAATTACCGAATTTGTTTTTGTGTTTATAACAGAAATATCATCACTTTTCAGGTTTGTTACATAAACCTGATCACCATCCGGACTTATTTTACCATTCCAGGGAAGCTTTCCTACTTTTATGTTTTTTTCCAGCAAAAGGCTTTCTGTATTAATGGTGGAAACAGTGTTTGAGAGGGCGTTTGGAACATATAAATGTTTTTTGTCCGGCGTCGGTATAAGACATTTAGGCAACCAACCCAAATCGATCTTCTTTATTAATTTATTATTTCTGGAATTTAGCACCAAAAGCTTATCGTTTTTTTCATCCAATACAAAAGTATTTGTGCCGTCATTTACTATACCGCTTTTGCTCAATTGAAGCCATTTGCTTATATATTGAGCCGTTTTTTTGTCCCATCCTCGGTTTGCATAGGCTTGACCAAGTTTGTAATATAATTCCGGATTATATGGGTTAGATTTAATTTGCGTAGACATTTGTCGCGATTCAATTCCTGGAAAGATCAGCAGGTCATCCAGGGGGTTTGAATAAGCTAAATTATGATAAGCAAAAATATAAATTACAGCTAAAACCACAATGCGGCAATATCTATATCTAAGTATGTATCTATCAAGCATAAAGTTTTCCTCCCATATGTTAATAAATCGAAGTTATGATACACATAGTAATCGTTAAAAAATGAAAAATGTGTTTAGAAAATACCTGAAAATACCTTTATAATGATGGTAAATTACAAAATTTGTCATTCCTGCAAAAGCAGGAATGACAACTAAATTATATCCATTTTTCAACGATTACACATAAGAATTAATTTTTAACATTCCCTTCAGTTTTAGTCGTTTTGAATAATTTAATCAGGTCTTTGATTCTAAAAAACACCAAAAATGTATAGATAGCAACTCGACCTTATGAATCAGATCAGTTAATTTACAAAACCTATTGAAATATTCCTAAAATCATGTTAAAGTATGATATAAATTCTGTGTATTCAATATAATACTGATAACTAAGTTTTTGTCTTTTATAGGGACGCTTTGAACTTACAGGAATTGTGTCTCTACAAAAGACCAATTATCTGGTGATTCAGTTAAATAATAACTATAACTTTTGGATATGAAAGGAGTTATTCAATGGCAAAACTCTCCATAGGAAGCTGGGCTTATGCTTTTGGGCCTTACGAAGATAATCCAGTTCCTTTTGACGTTGTGGTTAAAACTCTCAGTGAATTAGGTTATGACGGTGTGGAAATCGGCGGATTTAAACCCCATATTCATCCTGATGATTATCCCATGAAAAAAGACCGGGATGCCGTAAGGGGTTTGATAGACTATTACGGTCTTGGTGTTTCCGGCCTTGCGGCAGATTTTTGGGGTGATCCAGGCCCTGGTACCGATGAAGCCCAGGAAGATGATGCTTATTTCAAGCTTTTCAAGAAGAATTTACAACTTTGCCTGGATCTGGGATCAAAGATGATCCGTGTTGATACTGTTTCACCTCCAGATGAAGGTGTTCCCGGGGTTGACCCGGATGTGGTGTGGAATAGAATTGCATCCCTGTGGCATAGATGCGCTGAACTGGCCCAGGAAAACGGTGTTCTAATGACATGGGAATTTGAACCTGGCTTTATGTATAACAAACCCAGCGAAATCGTCAAAATGGTGGAAGATGTAAATCATCCCAATTTCAAGATAATGCTGGATTCATGTCATGCGCATATGGTTGCCGCTGTTGGAGCACGCCAGCCTGAACCAAAAGAGATTCTTAAAGGCGGAGCTGTGGAATTCATCGAGATGCTTAAAGGTAAAATCGGTCATGTGCATCTAATTGACTCGGATGAGACTCTGCATGGTGACGAGACCAGCACCCACTGTCCATTTGGCGAAGGTGTCCTTGATTTTGATGAAATTCTTACCGCTATCAAGGAATCGGGTTTCGACGGTGAATGGTGGACTATTGACCTTTGCTTCTGGCCTGAAGCCTGGGATGTAACCGAAGATGCCAAGAAATTCCTGGAACCTTATATTGAAAAATATGGATGATTTTAAAATAGTTGGATTTCGGTTATAGGTAAAATATGTAGTAGGTTGGGGTTTCACAGATTCAACCACAACCTACAAAAGCATTTTTATTTGTTTTATGAGGAGGATGTATAATGGCTGGAAAAATGAAGGCTCAGGTATTCTATGAGCCATTGAAGATGGAACTGAAAGAGCGAGATATTCCTACACCATCAGATGAACAGGTTTTAATCAAGGTTAAGGCATGTGGTATCTGTGGTTCGGATATTGCCTATTACTGGGGTGAAAGCCCTCTGGAAACTCCTGATGGCAAGGGCCCATTGGTTCTTGGTCATGAGTATTCAGGTGAAGTGGCTGAAGTCGGAGCCATCCCTGAAAAATTGGGTCTCTTTAAACCTGGCGACAGGGTTGTTCTCGATCCTGTGCAATACTGTAATGCATGTGAGATATGCAAGCGGGGATATGTAAATCTCTGCGAAAATAAAGAGGTGCTGGGTGTTTCGGCTGATGGTGGTTTTGCCGAATATTCAATATCCCATTATACTGGTTTACATAAGCTGCCGGATAACGTTTCCTTTGAACAAGGAGCGCTGACAGAACCCCTGGCCTGCGCTACTTATGCTTTGCAAAACGCATCAGTAAACCCGGGTGATTTTGCTGTTGTTATTGGCCCCGGAGCTATTGGAATCATGATGGCCCAGTTGGTTAAGTCTGCTGGTGCTGGTAAAGTTGTTCTGGTAGGTACAAGGGATTACCGACTGGAAGTTGGCAAGGCTGTAGGTGTTGAAACAGTAATAAATAATAAAGACACAAATTCACCTTATTATGTCGCTGATCTCAAAGAAAAGATCGGTGAAATGACTGATGAAAAGTTTGCCGATGTAGTATTAACTCCTACCGGTGCTATCTCAGCTATGGAAATGGCCTTTGAAATTTCGGGACGCAGATCCCGAATAGTATTCTTTGGTCTTCCGGGTGCTGATGACAAGATAGGTATTCCCGCTCTGGATACGATTTTCTGGGACAAGACTATACAATTCTCATGGTTGGCTCCGTTTACATGGCCAACCTCCCTGCAAGCTCTGGCTAACGGACTGGTAAACGTTGATCCATTGGTTACACATACCATTGATCTTGAGAATCTTGCTCAGGGTTTAAGTGATGTCCGGGAAAGAAAAGATAACGTCATGAAGGCAGTTGTTACCATGTAATTAAAGTGTCATCTAAAACGTTATATATAATACAAGAACATAAAGCTCTGAGCGCTCAGGGCTTTATGTCTTTACCATGCTTATAGGAATAATGGACACTAGCAAACTGTTAATAATATTGAATGGATTTATAGCCTTTTTGGCGCAAGGAAGGGACGCATTTATATTTTGAAAGAGGCGATGATAAATGATGTTAAGGAATGAAAATCAAAAGACAAGTAATGCTTTTTTAATATCCTTGTCCATACATATAGCTGTAGCGATTCTGGTTATGGCGTATCCTATAAGTAAACATATTCAGGAAACCGGTTCCTCTCTGTCAGTGGATTGGGTCGAAAATGTTCCAGAACCTCAACTACAAAGAGAAACACCTAAAAAACCCATAGAACAGAAATTCGATCCAAACAGGGATTTTGATACCAGCGGCAAAAAGAAAACAAACAGGGCTTCACCCAGCAAGAAGATATGGGTGAAGAAGCTAAGCGATAGAGTTATAGAGAAAAGCGTTGAGATGAATGATGGTCCCAAGAGGGATCAGATACCAGATGTTATGACATCCGCAGAAATTAACAGCAACGATTCTCCCTTATCCAGCCTTGTTTCCACAGAAGCAGGCCCTATTGATGGTCGAGGTATACTGGGTGATCGAGTTAGAGCCAAGGGCAACGGCGATGGAACCAGAAGTGGAGCTTCCATCCTTGGTCTGGGTGGCGCAGGTGAAGGCTTTGGCACTGGAACAGGTGGGGGAACCGGCGGCGGAATACTTGATCCCCTTGGCATAATTAAGTTTATGGATGAAGGTGATGGACCTCAAAAGATAGTTTATCTGCTGGATGTATCGGCAAGTATGTCTATGGGTTCAAAACTGCCCGTATCTGTAAAATCTTTGAAAGAATCAATGCTTCAGCTTGGGGATTTTGATGAGTTTAACATAGTAACTTTCCATTCTCAGGTACAGAGTTTTCGGAAAAAAGCTGTACCTGCCAGTATGAAAAACATAGAAAAAGCCAGCAGATATCTGGACTCTTTTACAGCTAAGAGTATTGAAAATAATCTAGGTACTGATATACTGACTGCTCTAAGATATTCCCTGAGCATGGAACCGGCCGTTATAGTTCTTATAACCGATATACAACCTACTCGCGGTGAAGTTGACGAAAATAAAATAGCTGAAGAGGTAAAACGTATTAATAAAACTAATACCCGTATCTATGGAATTGGCGTAGAAGTCTGGGAGCCAAAGCCTGATGGCCGGCTTGCCAAACTTCTTAAAGTTATTACAGAACAGAACGGCGGTCAAATGCGTTTGGCCAGTTCGGGCTAATCTTCTTCATCATAAATATCCGGCGTGAGGTCTGTAGTTAATACAGGTTTTGTATCAGCATTTACAGGTAGGTTATTTTGATTTAACCTTGATTGATTTTTTTCGGACACTTCTACTGTAATCACATCTTTACCACCTGATCTGGGCATTACAATTTCCAGTATATCGTCCCTGTAAGTCGAAGTAATTCTATTTGTATCCACACCTGCGGGTATCTCCATAACTTTACAGAAACTACCCTTAGAACGGCGATATCTGTAGGCATTATCACCTCTGAATTCCTGTTCTCTACTTACCTCACTCCCTATGGCCAACATGTTACCCGAAACTGTTACTTTAATATCTCCCTTTTCAAAACCGGGTAAATTGACCTGCACAACTGTATCATTTCCGCGTTGGAATGTCTTTGTCTCAGGGCTTGGTATTCCCGACGAAACCAGGGAATATCTTTCTTCCATAGAACTAATTGAATTTTCTCCGAACATTCGGTCAAAAATTTCATCCATTTTATCTTTAATGCTTGTTAAATCGGTAATATCTTTCCACTTTATAAGTGACATATTTCTCACTCACCTTTTTCCCATTTTCTGCTACCTTTGATCTGGCTATAAAGAGTTCCTAACTCGATGGCCAGGTCTCTATAGGCATAGAGAACTTCTTTTTCCATTCTGTTTGCCACGTCTCTTATACCTTCGGCCATATCAAAGGCGTCGTTAAGTTTGTCTGATAACTGGTCTGGATGCTCCCTTAGAAAGATTTTTAGATTATCCGCATTTTCAAATGCGTCCTCTGTTTTGGGGCCTTTTACCTGATTAAGCTTTTCAGCCACAGCCTTTGCATTCTGGGCAAATTCCTGGTACTTTTCCCGTCGTCTTTGCATGCGGGATAGCATGTAGCAGGCATCATCGATCAACTCAAACAGCCGTTCTGGATTGGACGATGCTATTTCCGGGTTTTCTTCCATAAGCTTTTTCAATTCGTCTACAGTTCCACAGACATCGTAAAAGCTTGTTTGTCTGGTTGATGTTCCTTCTGCCGGGGAGAAATTGCCGTCTTTATACCTGGCCTGGGGTAATTCCATCACTCCACCGTCTTCAAAAATCAGGAGAGGCGCTAAGTTATGACCTCGCTCCTCTATATGAGCTCTTCCGCGTCTTAAAAATTCCAGAACAGCCTCTTTATGAGGCGACGGGGGCATCCATCGGTTATCCGTTTCTCTCATATAAAATTTTTACCTTTCTTAGTTATTAATAACCTGGATAAGTATTACATATATTCCTGTAGTAGTAACACGGAATATCGTGTTACTACAGTTGAATTATTTCAGGAAAAGTTCAATAACCGGAACTACTACATCCGGTCTCTGGACTGGCAGATTAAAGGAGACCATTCCATTATCCATATTTTCGCTGTATCTGACTTCTGATGCGTCATGCAGCAATTGGGCGTATTTAATCTTTCCTGCCATACCTTCCATGTGCAACTGCTTGAAGGGCCATGCAAATACATGAATATACAGACGATCACCGTTTTGTGTAAGCCGGCAGTCTACAGGAGCAGTAAATTCGCTTTGGCTTGCTCCGTATATGGAACGGCTGTTGTATTTCATCCATTCACCAATTCCCTCTAAGCGGTCAATGGCTTTCGGATCGAAATAACCTCTGCCTGTAGGGCCCACATTTAACAGCAGATTACCACCTTTTGAAACTGTATCTATGAGCATCTGAACCAGTAATTCCACCGATTTCCAGTCCAGATTATCCCTGTCGTAACCCCAGCTTCCGTTTAATGTCTGGCAGGCTTCCCATACTACGGGTTTTCCATCAACTTTCACCCATTCTCTGGGTTGAACCTGTTCGGGAGTCTTAATATCACCACCGATTTCCAGACGATCGTTCACGATGATCCCGGGCATCAGTTCCCGCACCATGTCCAAAAGCTTTTCCGACTGCCAGTCGTCCTTGCCTTTACCGTTATCGGCCATACCGGAGTATGAAAAATCAAACCATATTATGTCAATTTTTCCAAACTGGGTAAGAAGTTCCCGGGTTTGCTTGTGGAGGTATTCAGCATACTTGGTAATATCCCTGTCTTTTTCCTTCTCTCTGAATTCCTTATCATCTCTCTGGGGATGAATCCCGTCGACGGGGAATTCGGGATGATGCCAGTCAATCAAAGAATGATAAAAACCGATCTTTAATCCTTCTTCCCGGAAAGCCTCTACCATAGGTTTCAGTAAATCCCGACCAGCCGGGGTGTTTGTGGCCTTGTAATCGGTAAGTTTGGAATCCCAAAGGCAGAAACCCTCGTGATGCTTTGTTGTGACTACAAAATATTTCATCCCGGCCTTTTTGGCGGCTTTTGCCCATTCTTTCGGATCGTATAAATCAGGATCAAAATGCTCAAAATATTTCTGATATGTTGAATCAGGAATTCTCTCCCGATTCTTTACCCATTCATGCCGGGCTGGAAGGGCGTAAAGACCCCAGTGGATAAACAGACCAAATCTGTCATGAATAAACCAGTCGGTATTTCCTGCCGTTGCTTCTGGCTTAATAGCCATAATTGCGCCTCCTTTTGTCTTATTTAAATAAAATTATATGTAGTTTGGTTATTGGCTAATTTGTATATACACAATCATTGATTGTCTGGTTTTGATTATATCAAACTGATAGGTAATTTTCAAGTTCCATAAAGCTTTCAAAGCATAAATTTTACATCCCTGTGTTATTGCGAAGAACGGAGTGACGAAACAATAACATATATAGTAAATTTTTAGTCTGTATCAGAGGTTTTGCCTCTTCCGGCTTGAGTGTGGAAGTGTAAAAAAATATAATCGTTAAAAAATAAATATAAAATATTGTCATTCCTGCTTCAAGCTTTTTGAAAAAGCTTGAAGCAGGAATGACGGCATATAGAAGGTTCTTATTTTTAACACATTGAACCCGAAGGAAGCAAACTTTATTTGTTACTCCGTTCTTCGCAATAAAACAGGGATGTAAATTTTATACTTGGATTCTATCTTTTTTTTTCCTGTTCTTTGTCTCCATCCTGGGTTATAATGCTTACTATTATCTTTGCCATTTGCTGTTTCTCTTTTTCATAAGATTACCCTAGGGTTTTCATATATAGCTCTTCCGGGTTCAGTGTAGTAAAGATAATAAACTTCTTTATGCTGTCATTCCTGCTTCAAGCTTTTTTGAAAAAGCTTGAAGCAGGAATGAAAAGCTGAGGGATAATTACACTGAACCCGGAAGAGCTATATATAAAAACGGACATGAAAAGTATACAGCAAATGGCTTTTTTGGTAACCTACTGATTTGGGACAGATCCATGTATTAAGGAGTTATTGATGCCATACACAAAAGACAATCATCCAAATATAATGTATATATTCACAGATCAGCAAAGCGCAAATATGATGAGTTGCACAGGGAATAAATACCTTAAAACCCCTGGAATGGACAGCCTCGCGGAAACGGGTATCCGATTCGATAAAGCATACTGCTCAAACCCGGTATGTCTGCCTTCCCGATTCAGTATGATGACAGGCTTTATGCCAAGTAAGTTGGATATCCGCAGTAACGATGTGGGATGGATCGAGTCTGTGCCTGATGATATTTTAAATCAATCAATGGGCTGGTTATTACGCAACGCTGGATATGATACAGGCTATGGCGGCAAAGTACATCTTCCCAGAGGTATGACTCCGGAAACCATGGGTTTTGAACGCATAACGCCGGATCAACGGGCGGGATTGGCTGACTCGTGTGTGGAATTTATCCAGCGGGATCGGGATAAACCATTTTTCCTGTTAGCATCCTTTATCAATCCCCATGACATTTGCTACATGGCCATAAGAGCTTATCAGGATTTAAACTGGGAAAGACTCACCAATGAATTGGGTGCTCTTAATAAAGCCCTAGAAATACCGGAAGGTATCTCTGAAGATGAATTCTTTGACAAACACTGCCCACCCCTGCCTGATAACTTCAAACCCCAGTTGAATGAACCGGAAGCCATAAGCATGGTGCTGGATCAGCGTAAATTCAAGAGAAATGCCCGGGAAAACTGGACTGAGGAAATGTGGCGTATGCACCGATGGGCCTACTGCCGACTGACTGAGATGGTTGACGCCCATATAGTAAAAGTGCTGGACGCGTTAAGAGACAGCGGTCAGGAGGAAAACACCCTGGTAATTTTCTCCAGCGATCATGGCGATATGGATTCAGCTCATGGTATGGAACATAAGACCGTATTATATGAAGAGCCAACCAGAGTTCCATTGATTGTAAGTCAAAAGGGAACAACTCCGGCAGGGATGATTGATAATAAGCACCTGGTATCCAATGGACTTGATCTAATACCGACTTTATGTGACTATGCTGAGATTAATCCACCGGCTAATCTCAGTGGAAAAAGCTTTAAATCTCTGGTGGAAGGCAAGGATGTAGAATCATGGTGTAAACACCTTTGGATCGAAAGCGAATTCGGATACATGGTCTGCGGCGAAAGATTCAAGTATATGCTTTATGACGAAGGTGATAATCGCGAGCAGTTAATGGATCTGGAAAAAGATCCTGGTGAGATGAGAAATTGGGCAAAAGATCCGAAATACGGGGATATATTAAAAGAATACAGGCAGCATTTTCAGAATTACAGGTCGGAATTTCTTGCTAACCAATAGAGATCATCTCCAAGTTTTCCCGCCACTTTTCCTGAAGCAGTTTCTTCAGCATCTGGTGCTCGGGATTCAGAAGGGCCGGGTCTTCCTGGGCAATACGGAAGGCCTCTTCCCGGGCAATTTCCAGGAGCTGGGCATCCCGGATAAGACTGGCTACCTTTAGATCAGGCATACCTGCCTGTCGGGTTCCAAAGAACTCACCCGGGCCCCTTATGGCCAGGTCTTCCTCGGCTATTTCAAAACCGTCAGTGGTTCTGGTCATGGCCTTCATACGCCTAACAGCGTCTTCATTCTTAGGATTAGCCACCAGCAGGCAGTAGGATTTATGGTGGCTTCGCCCCACTCTACCCCGCAGCTGGTGCAACTGGGCCAGGCCGAACCTTTCGGCGTGTTCTATAAGCATTATGGTAGCATTGGGCACATCAATACCAACTTCGATAACAGTAGTGGAAACCAGTATATTTAGCTCACAGTCTTTGAAACGGGTCATAACCTCCTGCTTTTCCTCTGATTTCATCCTGCCATGTAAAAGGCCGATTTTCAGATGTGGGAAGACATCTTCCTGGAAGTGCTGGGCCATCTCTGTGGCGGCTTTCAGGTCTTCCAGCTTTTCCGATTCCTCAACAAGGGGATAGACAATATAAGCCTGTCGTCCCTTGGTTATTTCATCTTCAATAAACTTATACATCCTGTTTCGCTTACCTTCAGCGACCCATCTTGTCTCGACTTTTTTACGTCCTGGAGGTAGTTCATCTATGACGGAAACATTCAGATCACCGTATACAGTAAGGGCCAATGTGCGCGGAATAGGCGTTGCTGTCATTACCAGGGCATCGGGGTTGATACCTTTGTTTTTGAGTGCTGCCCTCTGCATCACCCCAAACCTGTGCTGTTCGTCAGTAATCTCGATACCCAGATTGGCAAATTCCACACCTTCCTGAATAAGAGCATGAGTTCCCACCGCGATATTTGCCTCGCCAGTGCTTATCATTGTCAGAGCTTCATCTTTCAGGCTTTTAGTCATATCACCTCGCAGGAGGACGATCTGTAATCCCATAGAACCAAGTAGGTTAGTCAAAGTATTATAATGCTGTTCTGCCAGGATTTCCGTTGGGGCCATTATTGCCCCCTGATAGCCATTATCAATGGCCATAAGTAAGGCCATTGCCGCCACAACGGTTTTACCCGAACCCACATCACCCTGTAACAACCTGTTCATAGGGGTGGAATCTTCCATGTCCTTTTTGATTTCAGAAAATACTCGTTTCTGTGCATTTGTAAGCTCAAAGGGTAGAGACTTAACAAAATCCTGTATAATTTTGGTCTTCGTCTGGAAAGCAATGCCCGGTTCTTCCTTATCCCATCGGCTTTTCTTTAGACCCATTCCCAACTCAAGGAGGAATAGCTCATCAAAGGCCAGGCGTTTTCGGGCTGCGGATAAATATCCTTTAGATTCGGGGAAATGGATACTACGGACAGCTTTTGGGCGATCAATTAACTCCTGGCGTTCCCTTATATCAGCAGGTAAAATCTCAGGTACATAGTCGCAGAAATTATCCACCACAGATTTTATCCACCGGCGCAGGCTTCGCTGATTCAGCTTTGCCGTTAAAGGATAAACTGGAACGATCCGACCAGTATGGATGAGTTCTGCCTCTTCATCAGATAGAACTTCATAAGTATAGTCTGTTGTCTGTATTTCGCCGTAATCCCGCTTGAATTTTCCACTTACGACCAGTTTCATCCCGTTCTTGAGGGCGTTTTTCATATACTGCACACGTTTGCCAAAGGCCACCAGACATGCAACACCAGTTTCATCATAGATAACTGTTTTCATAAATTTCCGGGCCTTTGCGCGGCGCGGAGTTATTTCCATCTGGTTTACTATTATCCCCTGGACAGTTTCATATCCACTGCCTGAACGACCAACCTGGTAAATAGGCACAAACTGACTGCGATCAAGATAATCCCTGGGGTAATATTCCAGCAGATCAGCTAGATTATGTATACCAACTTCTTCTCCCAAAAGTTTAGCTGTCTTTAATCCTATTCCGGCGATGTTTTCCACGGATGTGGAAAGGGCCGTCATCAGGTCAGAATCTGTTGCGACCTCAACCTGAAGAGATACTTTCAGGTCAAGATCTTTTTTGTTTTCAGTAGTCCGATTATTTTTTGGCTCTGCAGAATTATCTGTAATTTTGTTTTCGATTTTATTGCTGGGTTCAGAGGTTTGTTCTCCCTTTAACCGTTTGATAACCTGGATGGCTTCCCTGAGCTTATCTTTTCTTTCATCAGGTTGAGCGTCAGGATAATCAGCAAAAAGGTTTTGAAGGTTGGATAATAACTCCTTTTGATCATCCGGAGCTATATTGAGGGCTTTATCAACCCAATTTGTTACATATGAACCTAATCCGCCGATAACGATTCTGTCCTGACAGTTGTTTTTTGCCTCAAGCCTGAATGGTTTTTTAATTGTATCCAGTATTTTACTTATATCACTCATAAATCATTACCTGCCTGCGAAATTTAAGATGGCAAAAAAACTTGACTATACCATATTTCTCTGATATAATATTTCTCTGTGCGGGAGACGAAACTTTTCGATTGATAATGAAAGAGAGATGAGTTAAATGTCAAAGAAATGTGATATATGTGGCAAAGGTCCAATGGTATCGCTGTCAGTAAAGCGAACAGGAAGCAAACTCCGAAGCGGAAAAAAGCGTTATATTACAGGTAAAAGCAAAAGAAGGCAGTATCCAAACATACAGAAAATAAAGGCTAATATAGCTGGCTCAGTAAAAACAGTTCGAGTATGCACCAGTTGCTTAAAAGGCGGTAAGGTAAGAAAGGTCGTCTAATAAAATCCTCAGCGGCGACCTTTTCCCGCTTTTTAATCAATTCTTTCTCTCTACCTTTTTTATCCCCTTTATTTTACTTATACTATCCATAAGCCGGCTTAAATGGTCCAGATCGTTTACCTGAACGGTAAAGCTTGTAGCTGCCTTTGCATCAGCAGTACTTATATTACCGCTTTCTATATTAACACTTTCCTTTGCAATTGCTGCCGTAACCTCCGCCAGCATACCTTTTCTATCGTCGGATTCAATAGATATTTCCACTGTATAAACAGATTCTTTTTCATCCTCCCATTGAGTTTGTATAATACGCTCTGTATCTCCTGAGATTTCCGGACAATTGGCCCTATGTACTGTTACGCCTCTGCCTCTTGTGATATATCCTACTATTTCATCTCCGGGTATGGGATTACAGCATTTGGCAAATCTTATAAATTGCTGTCCCAGTCCACCAACTTTAACACTGCCTTTGAGTTTTTGTCTTAAAGTCTTATCCGACTGAGCAGGTTTTGCCGCAGGCTTTTCTATGCTTTCCGGGGCAATTAGATTGATCACATGGGGGGCTGATACTTTTCCATAACCAAGATGGGCCAGAAGATCATCAATGCTTGTCAAATTCAGTTCGTTAGCAGCTTCCAGCAGTTCGTCTGATTTCAGCAATTTCTTCATATTTATATCCAGGCGGCGTTCCTGGATTTCACCTTCAAGAAGATCCTGACCAAGTTGTATACTTTCCTCACGTTCTGCCTCTCTTATCCAATGCCTTATTTTACCCCTGGCTCTGGAAGATTTTGCAAATCTGAGCCAATCCCTGCTGGGATTACTTCCGGAACGGGTGATAATTTCCACTATATCCCCGCTTTTTAGCTCTTCTTTCAGGGGGACAGTAGCACCATTCACCTTTGCCCCTATACACTGATGACCTACTTCTGTATGTATGCTATAAGCAAAATCTATAGGCGTAGCACCTTTTGGTAATCCTTTCACCTCACCCTTCGGGGTAAATACATATACTTCTTCCGGGAATAACTCAAGCTTCACCGACTCCATAAAATGTCGTGGATTCTTAAGTTCCTGCATATCCTCTACAATTCGTCTTAGCCACAAAAAGCGTGCATCTTCAGCAGAAGCTGTTGAGCCTTCTTTATAACGCCAGTGGGCGGCAATTCCATGCTCCGCGACTTCGTGCATTTCCTGTGTGCGTATTTGTATTTCCAGAGGTTTGCCACCCGGACCAATAACAGTAGTATGTAAGGATTGGTATCCGTTTGTCTTTGGAGTAGCTATGTAATCTTTGATTTTACCCGGCACAGGTTTCCATCTGGAATGGATCATACCTAAACCGGCGTAGCAATCACCCACCGTATCAACCAGAACCCTGAAGGCAAAAAGGTCATGAATATCTTCAAAGGGAATATCCCTGGATTGCATTTTTTGGTATATGCTGTATAAACTCTTACGACGACCTTTAACCTTACAGTTTAAACCGGATTGCTTTAAAGTTTCTGCTATAACCTGAGATAAATTTTCTATATACTTACCCCGATCTTTAATCTCTTTTTCAACTCTTTCTTCCAATTCCTGGTGAATTTCTTTATTTAAATACTTAAACGAAATATCTTGAAGTTCTGCGCTAACTTCAGCCATACCCAATCGCTGGGCTAAGGGTCCATATATATCCAGAGTTTCACCGGCAATTCTCAGTTGAGAACGATGGGGTAAATATTCCAGGGTTCGCATATTATGAAGTCTATCGGCCAGCTTAATCAGGGTCACCCTTATATCTTTTGACATGGCCAGGATCATCTTGCGGAAATTCTCAGCCTGACTTTCTATACCTCTAAAGGGTAAAAGACTGATTTTGCTGACCCCTTCTACTATATGGGTTATCTCTTCTCCGAACTTTTCCCGTAGTTCCTCGGGGATTGTATCCGTATCCTCCAACACATCGTGCAGAAATCCGGCTGCAATAGTATCAACATCCATCCGCCATTCGATCAGGTTTCTGGCTGTTCCCATACAGTGAATAAAATATGGATCACCTGATTTACGAAATTGGCCCTCATGTTTCATCTTGCTGAAGCTGTAGCTTTCATAAATAGGGGCAAGATTCGCAGCAGGATTATATTCTTTAATGGCTTCTATAAACCATTCTATATTTGTTTGTTCCAGTGATTGTGGTGAATGTATGATACTCATGATGTCTCTTCCATAACCGTCTCTGCTGCGTGCCGGGTTAATTTGATCTCTTCGTCAAGTTCAGCGGAAACTCTTTCAAAAAAATCCTGCTTTTTAAGTAAAACCGAAGGTAAGCTCATAAGATCCAGGGATGTAGAGTCAATACGGGCTGTAATTCCCCTTAATACCGCGTCACAGGTTCTGATCTTTGCTTCGGCCTTTGAATAGTTATTGATCTTGTTTTTTATCTGTTTTAACTGATAATCCAGTGCTCTTTTGGCTTCTTCGTCTGTCTCTCGCTTTAGTTTTTCTTCACAGTTTCGTTTTTCCCTGTCTAATTCAACGTAATCAATATCATCCACATATCCTGTCAGGGTTTGACGGAGCTTAAGCAACAGGGACGCCTGTCTCATAAGGTCTTCAAGCTTGGGGATAATAATAGCGGCTGCACCTTTTAAATTTGTATCGTTTTCCTGATTTATGGCATCCATAAGCTTTTCTTTGCTCTGAATTATCTCTGATGCCTGTTTTTGCAAGGATGGATCAAGGTTTCTAAAATTTTTTGTGAAATTTCTAATTCGTTTATTTCTGCGAAAAGCCTGAAGTTTCTCCAAAGCCTCAGACCAGGCCAAAACCAGTACTACAATGGCAGCTATTACCAATCCAACAGCTATGCTTATAAGAGTATAACTGGTATATATTTTCACATATTCCCGCTTTGTTCCCTCTGCTTTTCCCCGCTTATACTCCAAGTCCATAGCTACCTCAAACTCCCGGGAAGCTTCTTCAAACATTCCTCTTTTTGCATAAGCTAACCCCAGCTTTTTATGAGCTTCTGCGCTATCAGGATTTTCCCTTACCTTTTCTGCATAACTCAACAATTCGGCATCATCCTGCCCAGAGGTAAAGCCCTGCGAATAAACCGGGGAAAATACTACAAGCGAAAAGACAAAAAGTGTCAGAAAAGCTTTGCTGTATAAGTGTTTTGACATTATTCAAGACCCAATTATTCCATTGTCAGCTACATTCAGGTATAATTAAATTATATAATAACATAGACACTCTGACTTGTCAAAACTTTTGTTCAAATTTGTATCTGTCTCAATCTAATGGGTTAGTCATAATAAATTTATGCTTGGTTTATGCTTGGAATGTTTGACATATAATGAACTTTATGATATAATATTATTAATAGTATTCCCCAGAAATAGCGGTTTAGAATATTAGAGAAGTATTTAAATATTATCTTAAGTGTTCTCAAGTCTGTAAAGTCTTGGGATTTGTGGGAAAAGGCCTTGACATAGGTCTTTAATGTGTGTATAATAAATAGTGATAGTTCTACAATATAATATTGTAGAAACTAGGTTAATTTTTTTTGGATTGACGGGCAATTATTTATTGGTAATTATGCTCGTTGCACAAAAAGGAAGGGTGTAAAATGAGGAAAACTTGGCTGAAACCTAAATTGATCGTGCTGGTAAAAGGCACTCCAGATGAACGTGTTCTTGTTGGTTGCAAAGGCGAAGGCCCCTATGATATGGGTCCAGATGATGAGTACGCAACTTGCCAGATTAATGGTGACTTCTGCGGAAATTGCGAAACCGTGTAAGAACACAGAGATACGGTTTTAAGAGACATCCAGAGGATATCTCTTAATTTTTAAGGATTACTATAGATTTTTATATTGGAGAAACTATTTAGTTTCTTTAACTTAACGGGTAAACTATTTTCTTAGTAAGTATACTCGTTGTAAAAGAAGGAAGGATATAAAATGAGGAAAACTTGGCTGAAACCTAAATTGATCGTGCTGGTAAAAGGCACTCCAGATGAACGTGTTCTTGTTGGTTGCAAAGGCGAAGGTCCCTATGATATGGGTCCAGATGATCAGTACGCAACTTGCCAGATTAATGGTGACTTCTGCGGAAATTGCGAAACTGTGTAAGAATATAGAGACACGTTTTTTAAGAGACATCCTTTGGATGTCTCTTAATTTTTGAGGATTACTTAAGTATAATAAAACATGTCTTAGATTGGTGTTTTTTATCCCGTAAGGGATTTTTTGTTATATATAACCAGCTAATTCAATCTTAAAAAGCAACGAGCATATTTACTTTTTTTAGTTTTATCAGGTGGCTCATATTGAAAAAACAGGTGATACTGCAATCTTACATTTATTTTTGTTAATTTTCACCTTGTTTTTATATATGAGCTTTTAATTTGTGCAAATCAGGAGATATTTTATGGAAATAAATGTCAACCTCGATTCTGCCTACATTCCTTCAGATGATGTAGTGGCAAGAGAAATTGAAGGTGAATTGATAATAGTTCCTCTGGCGGCTGGAATCGGGGATATGGAAGATGAACTTTTCACACTTAATGAAACTGGCAGTGCAATCTGGGATTTATTAAAAACTCAGAAAAAGCTTAGAAATGTAATTGAACAGTTAAGTGAAGATTTTGAAGCACCTGCTGACGAAATTGAAAAGGATGTTATAGGATTTGTAGAAGAGCTTCTTAAGAGAGGAATGCTTGTCGAGGTTGCCCAAGACTAAACCTGCTTTCTCCATTAAAAACGGTGATGAAATATCACTTTCTGATTCTGCCCTTACCGAATTACTCCGCTCTATATTAAAAAGAGGATTACCTTTTAAATTCTGTGCAAAAGGTACAAGTATGCACCCCTTCATAAGAGGTGGGGATGTTATTACTGTATCTCCATTAATTGATAAAACTCCCGGAATTGGTAATGTGGTCGCTTTTACTCATCCCAAAAATAATAAACTTATGGTACATAGAATATATGGTAAAACACCAAAGGGATACAAGATAAAAGGGGATAATATTACTGTTTCAGATGGTATTATTCCTGATGATTATATACTCGGTTATGTTACAGGTATTGAAAGAAACGCAAAAAGCATTTCTTTAGGCCTGGGACTGGAAAGATATTTAATAGCTTTCTTCACACGCAAAGGTCGGCTTTACAGGCTTTTTTTGCCAACTTGGAGATTAATTCAGTTTATTAAAAATATTATAAGGTGGCGTTAATATGAGTGATCCCAGTGTTATTTCTCGTCGCATGAGTGAAATAGGTATTTGGAAAAAAATTAGTTCCAAAAGAGTGCCCTTATCTTTTTCTCTGGAGATAACAGCACGATGCAATAATAATTGCCGTCACTGTTATATTAATCTCCCTGCCGGAGATACTAAAGCAAAGGGAAATGAGATTTCTGTTGATGTAATAGGCAGAATTGCTGATGAAGCCGTAGAGCTTGGTTCTCTCTGGGTTCTCATAAGCGGCGGTGAACCTCTGTTGAGAAAGGATTTCTCTGAAATATATATTTCGCTTAAGAAAAAAGGCTTAGTTCCAACTGTATTTACCAATGCTTGCCTGATTACCAAAGAACATATTGAAATCTTTAATAAATATCCACCTAAAAATCTGGAAGTAACCGTTTATGGAGCCAGCGAAGAAACTTATGAAAAGGTAACCAGACAACCAGGTTCTTATAAGGCCTTTGTACGTGGTCTTGACTTGCTACTGGAAAATGATATTAAGGTCAGGTTGAAAGCAATGGCTTTAAAATCAAATCTTCATGAAATGGATGAGATTGCTCGTTTTTGCCGGGAAAGAACCAAGGATTTCTTCAGGTTTGATCCTATACTCCATATGAGATATGACTTTGATCCTGTAAGAAATGAAGAAATAAGGTCAGAAAGGCTTTCCCCTCAACAGATAGTAGAACTGGAAAGGGCTGATCCTGATAGAGCGCAGGAAATGGAAGAGCTTTGCGATAAATTCATTTTACCTGATCCTATCAAAAATGATAAGAATTACCTGTTTGGCTGTGCTTCGGGTATACACAGTTTTGTTGTTGGTTATGATGGCGTGTATCGTCTTTGCAGTTCATTATGGCATCCCGACTGCCTTTATGACCTTAAGACTGGAACATTGGCTGAAGCGTGGAATGACTTTACCCCAAAGATTCTAAGAATGACCTCAGATAAAGAAGAATATCATAAAAGCTGTGGAACATGCCCAATTATTAATCTTTGTCTCTGGTGTCCTGCTCATACACATCTGGAAACTGGTCAGATGGATGAACGTGTGGATTATTTCTGTAAGGTAGCCCACGAAAGGGCCAAAGCTCTCAGAAAAGCTGTGGCAAATAAATAACATACCTGTAATGAATATACCTTAGAAAGGTATATTCATATTCTCACCTGCGATTTGTTTTTTCCAATAATAACAATATAGCTTACATTAATCTCTTGCTTTAAATAGCCGCTTCATTTAAAATCTAGAGGATATGAAACCATTGTTTAATCATTAGATAACTTAACATTCACCGATTGGAGAAATATTAACATGGGTAAATACAGGGTTGGAGTAATCGGCTGTGGTGATAATACAAAAAAGAAGGGCCCTATGGGTTATGCTATGGCCTGGGCCCATGCAGAGGCTTATGAAAAACTCTCTGAGCAATGTGAAATTGTAGCCTGTGCAGACATAGTTGAAAAAAATGCCAGGGCCTTCGCTGATCGTTTTGGCGTAAAAAATATCTACAGCGATTATAAGAAAATGCTGGCAGAAGAAAATCTTGATATAGTCAGTATATGCGTATGGATGGCCTTACATGCACAGATGACAATTGACGCAGCGGAAGCGGGTGTTAAAGCAATTCATTGTGAAAAACCTATGGCAACTACCTGGGGAGACGCAAAGCGTATGGCGCAGGTTTGTAATGAACTGGGTGTGCAGTTGACATTTAACCACCAACGCAGGTTCGGTGCACCTTTTGTTATAGCCAAAGAAATGCTGAAAGCCGGAGAGATCGGTGAAGCCCAGATACTTCAATATGGCTGCGGAAACCTGTTTGACACAGGAACACATTTTATTGATATGCTGAGTTTCTTTAATGATGAAACACCGGCGAAATGGGTTATCGCCCAAATAGATTACCGCAAGCCAAACCTGGTTTTTGGCGCGGACCATGAAGGACAGGTCTGGGCAGCATGGGAATATGAAAACGGTGTAATGGGTATGGCTGCCAGCGGTCCTGGTTCACCTATAATCGGTGCTATGGATCGTATTGTCGGTACAAAAGGTGTAATAGAAGTGGGTGTAAGCAGTATGAACAAGTTGCCCCTTCGGATTAAACGTGATGGTCAAACGGAATGGGAAGTGATAGATACAAAAGGCGAAAGTATACACGGCCCAGGGTTCATAGACCGGGCCGTTGCTGATATTGTTGATGCTTTAACAACAGGTCGGGAAAGCCAATTATGCGCGCGAAGGGCTTTGATAGCCACAGAAATTATATTTGCATGCTGGGAATCAAGCCGGCGTAGAGGTCGTGTGGATTTGCCCTTGGATGTTGACGGTAACGCTCTTGATGAAATGATCAAAGCAGGCCAAATCGGTTAAATTAGATTTTTATTCAGCAGCCTGACGCCTATTTCCCATTGCGGTTTGTAATTGCGTGTTTTTTTAAGCTTTTCAGACAGATTTGACAGAACGAAGATATATAAACATAGATTGAAGGGAAATAAATGTCGCAATTAGAAAAATTAAATAATAATCATAAAGAAAAAGCTATACTTGTAGGCGTGGGCTTATCGGACTCCAGCACCCATGATGTGGAAGAATCTCTAGCTGAACTCGGAAGGCTGGCTGATACTGCTGGGGCTGAAGTTATTGGGGAGGTAACCCAGTATCGAAATAGCCCTGACGCAGCATATTTTATAGGCAAAGGCAAAGCAGAGCAGATCGCTAACCTTAGTAAAGGATCAGAAGCATCTTCTATTATCTTTGACGCGGAATTGTCACCAGCTCAGACCCGCAACCTGGAACAGGTTATTGAAAGTAAAATTATTGACCGGGCCAGGTTGATACTGGACATTTTCGCTCTGCATGCCCAGAGCAAAGAGGCCATGCTGGAAGTGGAACTGGCACAGCTTGAATACCAATTACCACGTCTGACCAGAATGTGGACACATCTATCACGTCAGGTTTCCGGTGCAGGTACGCGCCCCGGCGGTATAGGTACTCGCGGTCCCGGTGAAAAGCAGTTGGAAATTGACCGAATGCTGGTAAGAAACCGGATGTCCCGACTTAAAACGGATCTGGAAAAAATCAAGCAGAATAGACAGGTAGAACGCGGTGGTCGTGGGGATATGTTTACAATAGCCCTTGTTGGTTATACCAACGCGGGCAAATCAACCCTGTTAAATACACTGGCTGATGAAAATGTATATACCGATGACAAGTTGTTCGCCACTCTGGATTCTACAACCCGGGTTGTTCATGTCACCGATTATCATGATATACTTTTGACTGATACCGTTGGTTTTATCAAAAGGCTGCCTCATCACCTTATCGCATCGTTCCGGGCTACCCTGGAAGAAGTCAACGAAGCCAATATGCTTATGCATGTTGTGGACGTAAGTCAACCCGGCATAAAGGAACGCATAGAAGCAGTTGACAAAGTTCTTAAAGAACTGGATGCTGATGAAAAACCTACATTGATGGTATTCAACAAGATTGACAGCATGGAAGATTCAGTTGATATGACAGTCATCAAACACGAATACCCGGATCATGTGGCTATATCAGCTATAAATGGTCAGGGAATTGATGAACTGAAAACCAGATTGCTGGATTCGGTAACTGTAAACGAGATTGAAATTGATGTAACAATTCCCCAGAAAGAGGGTCAGATTGTAAACTATATATACGAACACGGCGAGGTAATCGAACGCCAGTTTAAAGGCAGTTCAGTTTATATGCGGGCCAAAATGGATAGAAAATACGCCGGTAAGCTGGAAAAATATATGGCAGCTGTTTCGTAGAATTTGTATCATAACCGCAGCAATATAATTGCTGCGGTTATGATAATTTTTACTTTTTTATGGGAATAAGGCAAATAAATTCCACAACCTCATCGCTTTCATTCCTGAATTGGTGTTCTTCACCACCAGGAACAAAAACAACATCCCCATTTTTAGCGGTCTTTTTCCCTTCTGAACTCACAATAACAATAGGCCCTTTTAATACAAACACTTCGTGTTCCCAGTCATGGGTATGCAGGGGAGTATTGCCGCCGGCTTCTATTTCAAAAACCCGCATAACAAAGTTTTCCGCGCCTTCTTTTTCTGCAATGACCCGACGCATTTTCACGCCATTTACCCCTGATTCCTGGGGGATCATCTCCTCAACGTCCTTGTAATGCTGTATTATCATATAATATAGTCCTCCTAAATATGTTTTATCCTATTTACTTCTCATTCCCCATCTCCGCATGGCTTCGTTTAATCGAACACACCAGGTATTATGTAATTCTTCGGAGCTTATGCTGTCTGAACCATAGGCCAGTTCTTCTAATAGTTCAATAACCTGTGTCATGTTACCTGATATCAGGTTTACCGCCACCGGGCGATTACATTCTCCTTCGATTAAACCTTTATGACATTCATGGATAATCCAGTCCATTAGTATCATTTTATCCTGCAGAGTCTTTGCCGCTGGAAAGCGCTTTATATAATCCTCGAACACATCAACAGCACCACCTCCGTGAAGTTGCTTGCGATGGTAGCTTTTGAAATATTCACCCCAGGTGATATGCCATGGGCAGTTATCACATTTCAATAGTTGTTCTTTATCGTGTCCACGTCTTGGAATTATATTACCACATTCAGGGCATTCTACTCTTCCTCTGGATGCCTTTGTTACTGTCAAAACACTTTTGCAACGGGCATAGAAAGCATATGCGACCTGATTTATTAACTCCTCGTCCAGTATTCCCTGAGCGTCCAGTTGATACATGTGCTTTATCTTATCCCGGCGCACTCTTGGTGACCACTTTGGGAGACATTTATGATTTTTCATGATTTATAATGTAAAAAATGGGCACACCAAAGCGTGCCCATTGAAATCTAATTAATATCAATTACTACCTCTACTTCAAATCAGCGGCAATTTCCTGCAATTCTAATTCTTTCAGACGTTTCTGACTTGGTACGGTAGTAACCGGATCCCATTCCATAAGTTCCAGGTATTCTTTTACCATAGTGTTTATATCAATGGTAACATCCTTGAGAGGACCGCGATTCAAAGCAGGATCGCCAAAGGCCCTGCCGTTGACTTCTCTTTCCAGAGGATTTAGACCTTCTCGAAGGTTAAAGGCATGGCGGAGAGTTCCTATTCTCTCACCAGTTTCCTGGCATTCTTCCATGCTGTAGTCCCATCCTGTCACTGCGCTCATAAATTCAGGAATTGATCTGGCATCCATTGATATATAGCCAAACATACAAAGACCAGCGGCATTGACAATGTGCATCAAGTTCATCAGAGTTCTTTGAGATTGTGCTCTGCCTGTATAAACTGTCATTTCATGTTCCGGTAGATCAACACCCGCCGGAGGGGCTATCAATTCACCACCCTGAGTATGTCGGGCCGGAGTAGCATCCAGCAGATAAGTCGGACCAAGACCCGGAGTAAACTTGGGATCATGCATTGGTACTTCCTGACCGCCGATATGGACAGCGTATTTTTCAGCACCTTTACCTATTTTCTGGGCGGCGATCCTTGCGCCATCAGCTAATATATCACCAAAACCATCGCGGGCTGCCATTTTTTCGGTCATTTTAATAATAGCTTCCGCGTTGCCCCAGTTAAGCTCCACACCGCCTGTGTCCTCTTTTGTTATTAAACCATTTTCGTAACATTCGATAGCAAAAGCCACAGTACATCCTGCGGAGATAGTATCCAGACCTGTTCTGTTGCATACGTCATTGACTTTGATTATAGATTCCAGATCATCATTCAAACACATGGTTCCATAAGCCGCCAGGGTTTCATATTCCGGTTTATGTCCCTCTTCACCAGCGAAAGGTCCTTTCTGAATTTTCATGTGGCCACCGCATGCTATAGGACAGTGCCAGCATGCCCACTTTTTTTCCTGATATTCTATTACAGCATCATCGCTGATCTTTTCTGAAGTGGGGAAAACCTCTGAACCAGCATCTGCCCAGTTTTTAGCTGGAGAATCACCGGTTTCTGATGCACCTGCAGTGAGACCTGCTGTGCCATATTCTTTTAATGTGTCAGCAAGGCCTATATTGATCTGACCTATATATTTACGTCTGAACTCTTTAGTTTTAGCCTCATCCGCCAATGGCACTTCCATATTACCTTTAACAGCTACAGCTTTGAGCTTCTTTGAACCCATTACAGCGCCAAGTCCCGAGCGTCCTGCGGCTCTGCCTTTATCGTTAATTATGCATGAAATCAGAGAAAGGTTTTCACCAGCCGGGCCAATACATGATATATTGGTTTTATCACCATGCTTTTCCTTCAGCATATCTTCAGTATCGACGCAGTCTTTCCCCCACAGCCAATCAGCATCCATTAACTGGGGCTTACCGTTATCAATAAAAAGATATACGGGTTTTTCTGACATGCCAGTAAAGAAAACACCGTCATAGCCGGCAAATTTTAATGCCGGGCCAAAGTAACCACCGGAATTTGCGTCACCCCAGGTTCCTGTTAAGGGTGATTTACCTACTACAACATAACGAGAACCTATTATTGCAGGAGTTCCCGTTAAAGGTCCGGTAAAAAATCCCAGCATGTTCTCAGGGCCCATAGGATCAACACCCGGTTTCATCCTGTCATACATTATCTTGGCGGCAAGTCCATAACCTCCCAGGAATTTCCTGAGCATGTCCTCACCAAAAAATTCATCTTTCATTTCACCTGTGGATAGATCAACAAAAAGCACCTTTGCTGATCCATCACCCATATAACCT
>WJIO01000023.1 GCA_014730235.1 Candidatus Poribacteria bacterium | reverse complement strand
GGTAATAATTGAAAATGCTCTCAGCTTGTCATTCCTGCTTCAAGCTTTTTAGAAAAAGCTTGAAGCAGGAATGACAGCATAAAGAAGTTTCTTATCTTTACCACACTGAACCCGGAAGAACCAATTTTTTAACGATTACATTAAAAAACCAAAACAAGAATTGCTGTTGACTAATACACAACATTGTTGTATTTCAATCAACATTTCTGTATTGATCTAAATCCAGGTTATGTTTCCCGATTAATTCACTTAACCAAGATCTATTCATACCCGATTTCCGCGCAGCCTCTGTAACATTTCCATCACTGGCTGATAATATATTCCGCAGAAAAAGAATTTCTACCTGTTGTTGGGCTTCAGTTCTGGCTTCTCTTAATTCTGCTTTATTAGTGGGTATTTTTACATCTTTTGTATCAACTATTTTATTACTAGCAGATGAGGTTCTTAGTTCTTTTGGTATCAAATCAGTTTTTATCACATCTTCTTTACATAATACCATAGCACTTTCTATAATATGTTTAAGTTCCCTTATATTTCCCGGATAGTCATAATTACACAATATTTCCATAGTGGGTTTATCAACGCCCGTTATCTGTTTTTCCAATTTATCGTTGTATTCGAGAATAAAATAGTTTATGAGAACTGGTATATCGTCCTTGCGTTCCCTCAGCGGTGGTAATGTCAGATCAAACACCTTAAGTCGGTAGTATAGATCCTCCCGAAATCTGTTTTTTGTTACAAGCCCATACAGGTCCTCATGAGTCGCAGCTATAATTCTTATATCTACTTCAATATCCTTATTGCTGCCTAATCGCTGGATAACTCCTTCCTGAAGCACTCTTAGCAATCTTACCTGGAGATTTAGTGGCATATCACCGATTTCGTCAAGAAACAATGTCCCATCATCAGCCTCTTCAAATCTTCCGATACGCCTCTTGGTTGCACCGGTAAAAGCCCCTTTTTCATGTCCAAAAAGCTCACTTTCCAATAGGTCCTTGGGCATGGCCCCGCAGTTTATAGGCACAAAATTTTTCTTGGAACGCGGACTGTTCTCGTGAACAGCGCGAGCCAGTAATTCCTTCCCGGTTCCTGTTTCTCCATATATCAAAACTGTAGAATTAGTAAGAGCTACTTGTTGGGCTTTTTTAATTGTATCAGTTAATTTTTCATTCTTGCCAATTATCTTACTAAACCTATACATCTTTCTTACCGATAGTCTTAACTCAGCATTCTCACGTTTTAAAAGTGCTTCTGCCTTCTGTAATTCCTCATACAGGTTAACCCGCTCAATAGATAAAGCAATATTATCAGCCATAGCTTCCAGGAGTTCTTGATCATCTTCTGTAAATATCCCGTTGTTTTTATTGATTACTTCCAAAACTCCAATTATTTCTTCTTTGCCCCGGAGGGGTACACATAAAACAGAATTCAAATTATCGGTTTCTTCTCTTTTGACATTCTCTTCAAACAAATCAGTGTTTTTTTGTATAGATGCAGGTTTACCTTCCTGAAAAACCCAATCAGCTATCTCAGAAGCCGTGGATATATAATCTTCATGATAATGTTTTTTATCTTCCTCCTGAATTACTATTGGACGCAAATATTCATTTGCCTTATCCCAGAGAAATATCGAGGTCTTTTCTACTCCTATCAGCTTTTTTGTCTTCTGCGCAATATTTCTAAGCAAAACATCCAGATCAGTTGCTGAATTAAGGTCTCTCAGTATATCATATAATGCCGATATTTGAGATATTTTACTTTCAAGTTCTCGGTTTGTCCGAAGTAATCTGCGATAACGGTTAAGACGTGTGACAGTTCGAACTCGGGTTTGCAATTCTATTCCATCAAAGGGTTTACTCATAAAACCATCGGCTCCGGATTCAATTCCTCGAAGACGTGATTTACGGTCATCAAGAGCCGTTATCATAATTATTGGCACTTCAGCCAAAACCGGATCAGAACGGATCTTCCTGCATACCTCAAAACCATCCATTTCAGGCATCATTAAATCCAAAAGAATAAGGTCAGGGCTTATTTCCTTAGCCTTGTTCAACGTTTCGATTCCGTCTGTAGCAAAGACCAGGTTATAACCTTTTTTTATCAATAATCCCTTTAAAACATCTCTGCCTATCTTTTCATCATCTGCAATAAGAATAGTGCTTTTCTGATCCATAATGTTCTTTACCTCTTTTAACTATCTGATGTTTAGACATGAGTTCGCATATATACAGCAAAACAATTTTAGTAAATATCATTGAAGAATCTCATTTGCCCTTTTGCCAAAGTAGGTTAAGGGGAATATCACTAACTTAAGGAAATTTTGAGAAAAGAACCTCTAACTCCATTTTTATGTAATTGTTAAAAAATGGATATAATTTAGTTTTCATTTTTCATTTTTTAACGATTACTTTATAAAAGGATTTTGTGGAATTTCAATCAATAAATCTTTCCTAAAAATTCCCTGAATATTCAGAATTAAATGTGTTAATAAAGACATGCTTAGAAAATTTTCAAACATCTTATTGTCCGAACTCACGTCCAAAATCCAGTAATTATAAGTAATTTTCAGAAAAAATATCCAACTTTTCCTCTAATGGGCAAAGCCCATTTTCCCCCTTAATAAGAGGACAAAGGGGATTTTTTAGCGCGGTTGAAAACTTCAAAATCATTAGAATTTAAGTAAGTAGTTTGAGCTTTCGAGATCACTTCACATAAAAAGATTATTCCCAATATTTTGGACGTTTATAATAATCATATATAATTTCTTCAAATTCCCGATCAAATGTAACATCCGGATCATATTCAGGGCCGTCTTTAATAATATCTATCGGATGATCTACATATATTTCCGATTCTGCCCAGCTAATTTCCGTCCAATCTGGTGAAATTAATACTTTTTTACCTTTAATTAAATCCCTCGCATGTTCAATTATATACCTTGTGCTGATTATCATATAACGAATAATCCAATTTTCATAATCAAAAACAAGATCAAGCAATGGACCTATTTCACCTTCAGTAGCCTTAACTCTATATCCTATAATTTCCTTTACACTTCGTAAATTAGTTGTCTTTTGTTTTTCAAGCTTATTAGCTTCTTCTTTTATAGGGCCGTAGTCCCAATATAATGGCCACTCATAATATCTATGTAGTTCGGCCTCATATTCTCTGGATATTGGTTTACTAGTCTTAACTTCAGGGCTTCTTTCAATCTGATCCTTAGTAAGGGAAACATGCAATATTTTTTTATCCCAGTCCGGTTTTTCCAATGCCACAGGCGAGATAAGTACTTTACGATCTGAAAGCCATGTGCCAATGTCTACAATAAGATATCTTACAGTCCATGATAAATCCTCAAAGTAAAAATCCTCAACTTCTCCTATAATACCATCAGTAGCATGAATTTTATACTCATCAATTAAATCTTTTATATTTCTCAATAACAATTATTCTCTCCTTTTGTATATATCTATATATCGTTGGTTAGAAAACAACAGCGTTGCCTTAAAACCAACACCGCCGAAATATTAACCTGATCCATTGTTAGAACGCTTTGGCTCTTATGACTTGAGTATGGAAATGTAAAAAAACATCGTCTAATTGAGAAAAAATATCATCTGTTTGTCATTCCTGCGAAAGCAGGAATTCAGAAGCTTAACATGATGACTGGATTACTGCTTTCGCAGGAATGACAAGCTGAGAACATTTTCAATTATTACCACACTAAACCCGGAAGAACCAACTCTCTTAACTTTCTATCCATATTTATTGCAAAGAATATGCCATTACCAAAATGCATACCTTCCAATTGCTTTGGTCTATTCTACCATTGCCTGATCTATTGTTTCAATATTTTTTGTCATGGAAAAAGACCAGACAACCTTGTATTTGCATTTAAGTTTTGTTATACTGACCTTAAATAGAAGTCACTGGAATAAAAAGACAATCAATACCTGGAACATGGATATTTAGAGAGTAAGTTTTTATGCGGTATTGTAGTTAGGCACGCCGACGCGTGCCCAATCTCGTGCCCAATCTTATGTAGAACTGCATAAATATTACATAAGGTATAAAAATATGAAAGCAATTATCTATACAGAATACGGATCACCCGATGTTCTTCAGCTTAAGGAAGTAGAAAAACCCACTCCTAAAAACAACGAAGTATTAGTAAAAGTTCATGCAGCATCTGTTAATTCATGGGATAAAGACCTGATTAGAGGTGAACCCTTTGCAAATCGTGTTATGTTTGGACTCCTGAAGCCAAAGAAAATATTGGGGTGTGACATAGCAGGTAAAGTTGAGGAAATTGGCAAAAATGTAACGAAATTTCAACCGGGCGATGAAGTTTTCGGGGATATATCAGGTGGTAATTGGGGCGGTTTTGCCGAATATGCACGTGCTGGCGAAGAAGTATTAACTTTAAAACCTGCCAATATGACATTCGAGCAAGCAGCAGCTACACCTCAGACGGCAGGACTTGCTCTCCAGGGTCTTCGCAAAGGGAAAATTCAGGAAGGGCGAAGGGTTTTAATCAATGGCGCAGGTGGCGGTTCGGGTACGTTTGCAATACAGATCGCAAAATCATTCGGAGCTGAAGTAACCGGTGTAGACAGCACAGAAAAATTAGATATGATGCGTTCTATTGGTGCAGACCATGTTATTGATTACACAAAGGAAATTTTTTTTGAAAAAAAAGAAATATATGACCTGATCCTTGATGTTGTTACATATCGTTCTATTCTCGATTACAGGTCTGTGTTAAGTCCAAATGGCAGTTATGTCATGCTTGGAGGTGGATCTTGGTCTCGGGTTTATCAGACCTTTTTACTGGGACCATTGGTTTCCATAATCGGGAGCAAGAAAATGGGTATACTAATCCATAAACCAAACGCAAATGATCTGGATTATATAAAAGAGCTTTTTGAAGCCGGCAAAATAAAGCCAATTATTGATAAAATTTATCCCCTGTGTGATACAGCCGAAGCTCTACGGTATTTTGAGGGAGGACATGCTAAAGGAAAAGTTGTAATAACTATGGGGTATGAAAAAGGGGGATAAATGGAAAAATGAAAGCAATTGTATATACAAAATATGGAAGCCCTGATGTTCTTCAGATTAAAAAATTGCTAAAACCGGGAGGGGTTTATATTTCATCAGACTTAGGCTATATGGCTCAAAATACCTACTTGCCGCTTATAACACCTGTTATAAAACCACTATTGGGCAACAAAAAAACGGCATTTCCATTTTCTGCAGATATTCCGGGTAGCTTACGTTTAGTAAAGAAACTCACTGAAGAAGGAAAATTCAAGGCAGTGATAGACAGGAAATATCCCCTTGAGCGTATCGTGCAAGCATACAAGTATGTAGAAACAGGGCAAAAGACCGGAAATGTAGTAATAATTGTAGAGCATAACGAAAACTAAAACATCATATAGGATCCTCTGCAACTTATGTTATTCCAGTAACTGATATTTCTAAAATTAACTAAAATCAGATGTTGCAGTGCTTAAAGAAACACTAGCAAATGAAAATGCTATCAGGCTGTCATTCCTGCGAAACTCTTATTCCTTTTTGCTCAAGCTTTTTCAAAAAGCTTGAAGCAGGAATGACATAGAACTATATTCTTTGAGCATTTTCATCTGTTTCTTCATGCTGAATTCTTATAAACATTGGTTTTAGAGATTTTTTAGAATTCT
>WJIO01000257.1 GCA_014730235.1 Candidatus Poribacteria bacterium | reverse complement strand
TATCAGGACATACGATATAGTGGACATCCAGCATGTAATATATCTCAGGATGTAAACCCTTTGACAGGTCAATATTTTCCAGTGTTTCAGCTTCTTGACCCGGTTCCAGTTTTAAAGGCACATGGCTTGCGTTCTCCAAACTTGTCACCAGGGCGGATATACCATCATCTTTTAATATCTGGTTGGCGAATTCCGGATCATTCCTCTGGTCAGATACTGCATCATAAACTATATCAAAATTATCAGGATTTACAGGATCGAATGATTCCCCCTGGGCCTTAATCCCATTGTATCGTCTAAACATATGCTTAAGCCAGTTGACTCTTTCGGAATGTTTAGAAGGCTGTAACGCTGTCATAATGGCCTTTCCCATATCCCTTCTATCCATACTGGTCACAGCATCAAAATCAAGCCCTTGTCCCAATGCAAGCTGTATAAACCACGAATAACCAGGCACAGCATCCATCATGGTTCGCCGAACAAGCTGGCCTGAATGGACAGCTTGTTCAATAACATTCACTGGATATTTATGTAGACCAGCAGCTTGACTGCCTATTAAATTTTGCTGGGCTTTATCGCGAGTAAAATTAAACAAGTCACCTTGAACATGAGTATGGCAATCAACTCGCGGATGGTGG
Source organism: Candidatus Poribacteria bacterium (assembly GCA_014730235.1). GTDB lineage: Bacteria > Poribacteria > DTPJ01 > DTPJ01 > WJIO01 > WJIO01. The sequence continues at coordinate 4,201 of WJIO01000257.1, read as the reverse complement.
CTGGAGAAATCAATTAACTGCTGAGTCAATGATCTGGTTTTTTCATTTAGATCCACAGGAAATGACATTTAAATCCCCTATCAATTGTTTGGCTCTTCCGGGTTCAGTGTGGTAAAGATAAGAAACTTCTTTATGCAGTCATTCCTGCTTTCGCAGGAATGACAATCTGAGAGCATTTCAATTATAACCATACTAAATCCGGAAGAACCAATTGTTTTTAATACACATAAGGGCACGCTAAGCGTGCCCTTATGAAAAATTAAATCTATATTGTTAAGATAGGATCATTCAGTTTAAAGACCGGTGAAGAGCTCAGCTTCTTCATGTCTGTAATCAGGAACAATCTTATAACCACCCACTGCATCTTCCAGCTTTACAGCTTTAATTTCTGTTCCCTGTAAGCTGACCATATGTCCCCAGGTTTCGTTTTTAACCAATTCAATGGCCTGAACACCCAATCTGGTTCCCAGGATTCTGTCAAAAGCTGTAGGTGATCCGCCTCTTTGAAGATGACCAAGTCTTACTGATCTGGCTTCAAATTTGAATTCAGGATATGGTTTTTCCAGATTTTCAATCATCCATTCCTGTATACGAGCTTCCAAAGTTTCACATACGCCGCCAAGTTTAACATTTCCAAAAGCGTCGGTTTCTTTGCTTTCTGAGGTTTCTTCAATACCTTCAGCCACAGCAATTATGGTATAACCTTTACCGCTTTCATAACGATCCTTTATAACCTTGTAGACATCATTCATATCATACTTTGTTTCCGGTATAAGTATAACATGCGCTCCGCCAGCCATTCCAGCTTCAATAGTCATCCATCCAGCATGACGACCCATGATCTCTACAACCATAACACGATGATGTGAATTTGCAGTAGTATGCAGACGGTCTATAGCTTCTGATGCGATCTGAACTGCTGTATTGAATCCAAAGGTGTAATCAGTACTTCTCAGGTCGTTGTCAATAGTCTTGGGAACGCCAACTACATGTGGGAATCTCTGGTCTTTGAATAATCTGTCAGCTTCACCCTGAGTATCGTCGCCGCCAATTACTATAAGAGCATGAAGGTCCATTTCTTTCAGGTGTTTTACTGCTTCGTCAGACCTGTCTACATTGCTTTTACCCTTTTTAGGGAAGATAGGTGTTCGGGATGTGCCTATAATAGTACCACCCTTACAATGTATTTGTTCTACGTCATCCAGTATAAGTTTTTTGGCATTTCCATTAAGGACACCAGCCCATCCGTCCATAAAACCCCAGACTTCATAACCGGATTTTGTTCCATTAACCACGATTCCCCTGATAACGGCGTTAAGTCCCGGAGCATCGCCTCCACCTGTAAGTATTCCTATTTTTTTGGCCATTACTGCCTCCTTATAAAATTAACTTTTTCAGGAATTATCTTCAGCCAACTGGGCCTTTTCAGGTTCTTCCTCTTCCTCCCAGTAAAGAATTCGGCCACAGCTATTACATGTGTAAAGTTGTTCACGTTTTCGTACTTCATTAACCAATTGAGGAGGAAGTCTTAAATGGCAGCCGCCGCATGATTGACCATGAATAACAGCGACAAAAGTGCCACCTCGGCGTTTCCGCCAGTTTTTATATTTTTGCATTAATGCTGGATTAATATTTTTGGAGACTTTTTCTCTAGTCTTTTGCCACTTGGCAATTTCTTTATCAAAACCTTCCATATCAGACATATATACATTCCGCTTCTCTTTAAAAGAAGCTTCGTGTGTTTTATATTCTTTTTCCGCTTCCTCTATCCTATCGTTGGCTTCGTCTATGCTTATCATCAGTTCCAGTATTTCGTCTTCAATCTCTGAGGTTGCATCCTCTAATTCAGAAATTTCTTCTTCCAGAGCTGTATATTCTCTATTTGTTTTAACAGCATTTCTTTGAGATTTGTATTTTTCTAATTGTTCCTGTTGAACAGCTAAGTTTCTTTCTTTACTCCTATGGTGCTTTTGTAGTTCTTCAAGTATAGTTTTTTGTGATTCATACCTCTCCTTTTGTTTTTCCAGTTCCGCATTAAGTTTTTTCATATCAAGAGGTATTTTTGCCTTTACCTGCTTTAGCTTATCAATTTCAGCATCTATATTTTGAAGCTCCAGGATCTTTGGCAAATGTTTATACATGAGATCCTCCGTCATATTATACTTTTAAGTTTCACTACTAAGCATTCTAGCATTTCTTTGTCCAATTGCAATTGCAAACCTTATACCCAATTCATATAATCCCATAAGGGGTATTGCCATCAGAAGCATAGTAAAGGGATCCTGAGGTGTAAGAGCAGCAGAAGCGACAAAGATAAGAATAACCGCGAGCTTACGTTGGCGTTTAAAACCTTCAGCATCGAATATGCCTATCCAGGATATAAAACCCATAACCATTGGCAATTCAAAAGCCAGACCAAAGGCAAGCATAATCCTGATAACAAATGAAAAATAATATTCAATTCTCCATTGATTTTCTATGGATGGCATAAGTCCTGATAAAACAGGCATGGCAACAGGAGTTACAACAAAAAAGGCAAAAACAGCTCCTACTATAAAAAAGGATACAGCTATAACAAAAAGAGGGACAAGATAACGTCTTTCATTAGATTTCAATGCTGGTAAAATAAAAGCCCATACTTCATATAATATTATAGGTGCAGCCAGAAGCATACCTACGGTAAAAGAGCCTTTAAAAGCTACAAGAAATTTTTCTGTAGGGGCAGCAGCAAAAAGTTTTATGGTGTCTGTCTGGTAAGTGCGTGAGCGAAAGAAAAGCTCAAATAGATTGAGTATATTAGTTCCAATACCCGCTTTGGATATCCCGTTAAAAAAGCCAGCTATGAGATCCGATGGTTTAGTCCTTAAAGGTAATGTAAGTAAACCACTTTTAAAGTCAAAAAGCCAATCTCTAAAAATAAAACTAATAATAGTTCCTGCAGCGGCTGCAATTACAGAAACAATGATTCGTTTACGAAGCTCATCCAGATGTTCGAGAAATGTCTTAGATGTATCCTTCACGATTTCTAATTCCTGCCACCAGAAAAAAATTATATACCCGGAAATTTACGACGTGGAGGCTAAGAGGATTAATTACAGAATATACAGAATAGGAATGACAAACTACTTGGTATCTTTATCCTTCTTTTTGTCTTCCTCATCATCTTCATCATCTGTATCTGATCTTAACTCTTTCCCAGCTTTTTTAAATTCCCTGATAGCTTTTCCCATTGCTTGTCCCATCTGTGGCAATTTGGTAGGGCCAAAGATTATTAAGACAATCAGAAGAATTATTATTATTTCCCAACCACCAAAGGGTCCAATCATTATTATCCCTCCGGACATTCAAATATAAAGAAAATATAGATAATACAACAATTATATTATACTCTAACCCATTTCTCTTTGCAACTCCTTTTTCACCAAGCATAAAATTTATGTCCGTGAAAATTTTGGCTCTTTCGGTTTGAGTATGGTAATAATTTGAAAATTTTCTCAGCCTGTCATTTCTGCGGAAGCAGAAATGACAGCATATAGAAGTTTCTTATCTTTAACACACTGAACCAGGAAGAACCAAATTTTATTGCAATAATACACGGACATAAAATTTATGCTTGGCCTTTTTCATCAGAAATTTTCCAGCGGTCTTTTCAAAAAGATAAAAATGGGATAAAATAGAATTGAATCCCAATTCAGTATCAGTTTTATATAAACCCATATATCGTATATCTTTATTCAGATAATTAACTTGATAAAAACACTTTTGTCTGCTATATTAACTATGCCTTTGAATATCTTTTATGGATGCAAAAAAATACCATAATGAAAGAAAAACTAAAAGCATATATCCAATTAATCCGAATACCCCTCTTTCCTATTCCCATAGTAACAACTTTATCAGGTGTAGCCCTGGCCAGTGAAGGCAATGTAACATGGCGGGGATACCTGGTTCTTGTAGTTTCAATGCTTGGTTATTTTGCGGGAATGATGAAAAATGATTACTTCCACAGCGAAACTGATGCCGTAGTAAATCCAGATAAGCCTATCCCTTCCGGTAGAATCCCCCGAAAAGAAGTGCTTGTATTGGCTTCCACTACCTATATTGTCTGTATAATACTTGGTATGATAATTAACATAAAAACCGGACTTCTGGTTATGCTTTTGATTGTTATTTCTCACCTTTATAATGCCATGTTTAAAGC
>WJIO01000256.1 GCA_014730235.1 Candidatus Poribacteria bacterium | reverse complement strand
GTATCTGAATAAGAATCGAGGACAGCATCCTCGTCTGCTCCAGAAGATTATCAAAGTTCACCCTGTCCAATGTATCCAACGGGGTATCCGTAAGAACTCTGGCGTCATTCACCGTCGCAAAAGCAATACCTGTCTTACCCGCAAGGGTAGCTACTTCACTATCAAAGGCGATCTTACCGGGAATATAGGTTCTCCAGGTTTTACCACCAGTAGCGCTTATGGCGTTTACGAAATTACTACCTCCACCTATACCAGCCAAGCTGATAAGAGTTGAAACATCTTCAGCCTCTTCAGGAGTAAGTTCCTCCGGTTTCAGCTCCTTCAATTCCAGCATCTCATCCAGTTTTCTATATAAAGTCATTCTAGATTTACGGGCTTTCCTTTTGTCTCTGATAGCAGTTCGGATAAATCTGGACACCTCTTTGCGGAGATAGTCCATATCTTTTAGCATTTCTTTAGAAGGCTCACCCCTGTTCTTCATATCCTGGAACTGAAGCTTCATCAGACGGTTTACACCACCCAAACTGATAAGAGTACTGTAATGATCTGCTACCAGGCTTTCCAGAGTTTTACCTTCTATGGCTTCAACTGTCCTGGTAGAAGCCGCGGCACTCCACTGACCGGATATAGCAGCTTGGCGTATCTGGTCATCAGTATACCTGCTGAGATAGTGTATATTCCTTCCAAAAGATGCGTTATTGGCATACTCAGAACATTTGTTTCCGATAGAAGCAAACTCTCTTCTTAATACAAACTCCGGCTGCTGATCATAAAACCAGCCTTTGCCAAATAAACCAAGCTGACTTCCCTGAGTGGATAAATCCAGTGATACAAAAAGTGAACTATAATATCTGTTAAACTTGTCCTGCAAATTTATAATCTGCATCAAAAGTGATATTTTTCTCTCATACTCATCCCTGTCAACCCTCGACAATATTCCTATTTTCTTATGAATATTTCCTATGCGGGAGTTCTTAAGGGTAGGAAGGTTATCACGCAGCAGCACTTTTTCCTGGTCTGTAGTTGCCCGTTCCATCGTATCCAGCATTGTTATAAATGATTCCAGGTCAGCTACATCATTTAAAGCCCTTGAATATATTTTATCCAGGAGTTGAGTTTCATCATACTTTGAAAAGATAACTTTCCGGGCATGCTCAATCTTCTCAAACTCCTTTTCACTTAAATTTACCGAAAGAATCCTCTCTTCTTCCACAGTATATTCTCTGGTAAGTTCAACCTGCTTGGCTAAAGCCAGTAAATTTGTCATCAATCGGGAAGCGTTACGGGCGTTATAACTGGCAAGCATCAGTACATCCTTTTCCTTTGCCAGATATTTCTCCACATCGGTCTTGGCGTCTATTGTTCGTTTTCTGAGTTCAATCAAACGCTCAACTTTATCCTCCGAAAGATGGGCACCAACTAACTTTATTTCCTCATCTGTATACTTCTTTATCTTTTCTGCCTTGCTCAAGCCGGAAAGCTTTTTAAGGAGAGCGTTAATTCTATCTATATCACTCTTGGATCTATTTTCAACAGAAGAGAGAGCTTTTCCTAGTAACTCTATTTCCAATGCTTCATAGTCTACGCTTTTATCTCTTTTCCAGAGTATCTTTCGGGCCTTTTTAAGCCTTAAATATTCCGAAGAATCCAGATGGCGGTCAGCAATTCTACCGTAGGAATACTGCTTCACCAGTTCATCAACATCTCTTTCATTTTCAATTACAATTTCGCCGCCATAATTATTTGCGGTTTCCTTTAAGGCCTGTATAAGAACTTGAGGATCCTCTTCTCCTTTTCTATCTCCATAAATCCAGGGTCGGAATGAACTATATTCCTCCAATTCATGATGAATATCCCTTAGCTTTTTAACTGCCCCGATATCAGCCTTTGCAAGGGGAAGGGCATAATTTCTAATAATAGTCTTTTCTTCTTCCCGGCACTTATTTATAGCCTCGTTTCTCAGTTCCATTAACTGATTAACCAGGGTGTCAAAATGATAAGCCGTTTGAATAGCATCAGCCGTCAATCTGGCCGTAAGAGCTTCAAGTCGAGCCTGATCCTCTGGTGTAAATTTCTCTTCCTCACGCTTACGGGTTCTTTCCCTTCTTTCTTTGCGCTTTTCAATCTCATCCCGCTTATTATTTCTAAGGCTTTCAATTGTGCTTCTCATCTGATTCAATTCAGGTAAAGTATCAGTTCTCAAAGCCCAGAGTTCATCTTCAAGCTCCTGAACACGCTCAAAGAACGAAGGCGGAAGTTCCACCAGAAGTCCTTTTCCTATAGCAAGGACAATTCTGCGACCCAGTTGTCGTATTTCCCGCAATTCTCTGTAAAGATCTTCCCGAAGCTCATACATAGTTCTTACCAGGTCTTCGCTGACGCCATACATAAAGGCACGCATGCCTGCAAGACCCTGGAAATGTCCACTGGTAGCAAGGAAAAGCACAGTTCTTCCCGGTCGGTTTTCTTCCATAGAAAGAACTCTGGCAACTTCCAGAAGAGATGCAATACCGCATGTTGGATCTGCACCCGGAGCTTTGGAAGGTACTATTGACATGGAATCAAAATAAGACTGGATAACAACCATTTCACCTTTTAACTCAGGATCAAATCCCGGCAATAAACCAGATATGTTCTGACCCATTTTGCGTTCCCATGTCATGGTTGCAGATAATTGAACCATTATCTCGTTACTCGCCCCTTCATCGGGAATATATATTTCCATGTCTGTGGGCAATTCCGCACTATCAGCCATTTGGAAAATATCCCGGTTATACTCTGATCTCCTGATCCTTTCAGGAAGCATACCATATTGTTCTGAGATACTTTCCAGCGTTTCACCCGGTTGAATAGTATGTTTTATGCTGAGATAATTTTTTATTAGCTTGTCGGCATCGTCTCGGGAAATCCAGAATCGGGGAATAGCGGCGGGAATTGTGAGGAATTTTGCTTCAGCTTCACCTCGGATAGTGTCCTCTGGCTCTATAAAGATAACAGCCCTGGCCCCTAACATGGCAGCGTTTATCCAGCGCATAGCACAGTTAAAGTCCAGCAGAACAATAGCGCCCTGGGGGACAAATATGGATGATTCATTAGCTTCTACAAATTCACCCGCTTCATCTATCTGTCCATCTCTATCGTTATCAATACCGTCTTTATCATCACCGGGAATTTCATCTATATTACCATCGTTATCGTTATCAATCCCGTCATCATACCAAAGGGCAATATCTTCCATCAAAGGCATTTCGCCGTCTTCGTCAATATCACCGTCATTATCGTTATCTATATCATCATTGGTCTTATCCAGATGAAGGTTTAGAACATCATCCAAAATACTACCAACCCCAACCCGATAACCATGAGCAATATCGTCAATTGTATCATCAGGCTGTACTACATGCCATTTTCCACCAACGCTCTTATCATTAAAATCTTCAAGACCAGAGGAAGAAGCATAGATTAATCTTCCGGTAATTCCCTCTATAGGTATTAATATATCCTTATCCCGGAAAAGTACCATTTCACCTTCTTCATCAATTTCACCGTTTGAGTTATTATCACGTCCATCTGTGGCCTGGTCTTTTAGGTAGGAGTTAAATTCATGATCCAGTATCTTAGATACACTGATGCCATATGATCTAGCTATTCCTTCCAGTGTATCTTCTTCTTTAACTTTATGTTTTATTCCTTTAGGCAGGAAAGATGTACGTACAAGGTTGGGCCATAGACATGAAAGTTTCAATTCGTCAATAACTGAATTACCATCCGAACCCAGTATGGATATTTTGCCATCCCCGTGATCCACAGGAACAGTAATCTCATATTCCTGGCTATCTACTTCTTCCAGACCTATCCTCTGGAATTCGTCAAAAATATACTTTGCAGCATTCTCACCAGGCTCATAACCCGTAACTCTGGTAGGTAAAGCAGTAAGACGGGACACAGTAGCGCGCATATTTCTCAAACTGATCTCATCAGCTACGCGCACAGCGTCCTCAGAAAGTTCAGTCTTCGCTGCAAATGCAAGCCCGGTAAGGACTAAAAGGAATGAAATAGCGACAACTAACTGAAGTCCACGTGTTCTCAATTTCTTACCTCCAACTTGCTTAAGCAAATTCAAAAAGCATTTCCCCCAAACCCATTATTATCATTCTGACCTGATCCATAATTGTAATCTTGACTTATATTTGTCATTCTGAAGGGATTAAGGGGAATTTCCAAAACCCATGAAATTCAAATCCAAAATTTGAATCTGCTTAAAAATTTAATATTTATATTTAAAATAACTATAATTACAATAATATTTATATACCAACCTCTTTATTTACTTAAGTCCTGATTAAGATTATTTTAACATGTAACTAAAACCAAGTCAACACAAATTCTTTATTTCAAATTTAACCCCTAAAACATCCTCGCCATTTCTCTGTATATTTTAATCTGGTCAGTATGGCGTGGTATTTTCAAATGTATAGTTTTATGCCTTTTTTCAGAATCTTTAATAGTCAAAGGTGCTTTCAAAAGATTTCTCATAGTAACAGTTCGGGATTCAAAATATACCCATATATTTTCCGTAGAAAAGGGACCTATATAAAATTCTTGCCCCTTGCAATAATGTTCATGGTTGGGAAAATCCAGGTTTAAATCTTCATCCTCAAGACCCTTCAGGCATATATTAAGGGGATCAGACTTTGCAGAATATCCACTCAACTTACAGCTTTTTATCGTTATACCCCGTGTGGATTTATTATTAACCCTTAATGAAACTATAATAGCAATACGGTTATTGTCATCCCTGGTAGTAAACCACGTATCATCCGGTATAACCTGAACATCCATCTCAGGTATGGACTTCTTACGCCTGTAAAAATAGTAAAGCGCGCCTATAACCAACGCCATTACCAAAACAAAATAGAAAATCTCAGAACTCAAAAGAGTTACAATTAAATTTTTTATCTCTTTAACATAATCCCTTCTCTCACCCTCAAAAACCGGAGTCTGAAGCATGCTCAAATAAGCGATATTTTTTAATCTTGATTTATCTCTTTCTTTACTCCAGATCAAGTCCATAAGGCAGGATAAAGAACATATTTTCATCAGCAAGACCTTCCAAAGATTCTGCCAGACTCGACAAATAATCGAAACCTGTTTTACCATACAACAATGAAACATTATCAACAATAAGCCGCCGCCAGAAAGATAACCGTTTGGGATAAATGTCATAATTCACTTCATCATCATCCCCGAGGCCAGCTCTGGTCTTTGCCACCGTAATGGCCAAATGCAGACCACCCAGTTCATCAACCAGATTGCGTTCCTTGGCCTGCTGTCCTGTCCAAACCCGGCCCTGAGCTATCTCCTCCACGTCCTGGACATCCATATCTCTGCCCTGGGCCACCTTCGACACAAAATCGTCATACATCTCCCTAACATGCCGCTTCACAATCTCCCGCTGTTCGTCGCTGAAATCCTTATAAAGATTAAAAATATCCGCATTTTCCCCCCGCTTGACAATTTCTTTCTCTATGCCAAGTTTATCATAAAGCTCATGAAAGCTGAATTTACCCGCAATAACACCAATTGAACCGGTTATCGTAGCCGGTTCAGCCACAATATAATCCGCCGGACAGGCAATATAGTAACCGCCGGAAGCCGCCGCACCACCCATGGAAACCACCAAAGGTTTTTTCTCCTTCGACAGCACCACTTCCCGCCATATCAGGTCAGAGGCAAAAACCGATCCCCCGCCGCTGTCTATTCTCAAAACAATGGCCTTTACCGATTCATCCTCCCTAGCCTTTTTCAAAGCCCTGGATATAGTATCAGCCCCCATTATACTTGGAATGGACAAAAGCGAACCGAAATCCTCAACAAACATACTCTCACCCGGTGCCATTATCCCGCTGGCATAGACAACAGCTATCTTCGGTTTTGGAGTCCAGTCATAATTATAATCCTTTACATACTTGTAGCTTTTACCCGAAAGCTTGCCGATTTTTTCCCCAAACGCCCTGTCTTTAACCTTGCTGATCTGGTCAACATAGACCAAATCGTCCACCAGCCCTGCCTTATGAGCTTCCTTGGCCGTATATGGCCCCAGATCTATCATATCAGTCACCCGGTTATTCAGTATATCTTTATTTTCTCCAATTCCATTAACTAACTGTTCGGTTAAATCATCCAGCATGGAATTCAGGGATTCTCTGTGGCTTTCTGATATGCCTTCATGTGTAAACATCTCCGAAGCTGATTTATATTTTCCAATGCGGTACAAATCCGCATTAATACCTAGTTTATCCAGCAGGCCCTTATAGTATGTCAATTCCGAGCTAAAACCATTGAGGGAAAGATAACCGGCTTTATTCATTAGGGTAATATCACAAGCCGAGGCCAGATAATATTCCTTATCCCCTGCTAAGTCCATATAGCATATAATCTTTTTGCCCTCAGCCTTGAAATCCAGAATATAATCCCGCAGTTCCTGGGTTCTGGCAAAGCTGTATCCCTCCGATCCCAGATTAATAATGGCCCCCTGGATTGACTTATCATCCTTGGCATATCTCAATAATCCCAGATTATTGCCTTCCAGTTCCAGCAAATACTTTTCCCTTTGAAGCATAGATCGGTATTTCTCCCCCGAATACTGGGTATAGAAAACACTGGTTTTATATTCCCCTTCGTCATCCAACTGGTTATATGCACCCATTCTGACATGATTAAATCCAATAGCCAGACTAAACCCAAAGTCACCATCCCTGTTGTAATTTCCTCTTAGCAGTATTCCATCCAGCGGCTCAATTTCCAGAGCATATACCAGACCTGCGTCTTTGATCTTCTGCCCCTGCACCAGCGCGCTGTCAACAGAAAATGTAACCCGGTTGGTAAAGGGCCTGAAGGCAAGAGACAGACTGTATGAATAATCAGTGCGTTTATCATAAAATTTGGGACGTCTTATATTGCTTGTAACAAATCCAGCCGAAAAAATATCAACAGGCCGGTAGATAATCCCCACATCCCACGAACTGAGCCTGTCATAATTCTCGTTATCCGATTCATACCAAACATAGTCAGAACCAATAAAAAGACCGTCAACAACCTTGCCCCCGCTGGAAATCGTATACTTGGAGAATCTGGCATAACCGGGATTGGAATATTCCGCGCCAAATCCAATACCCGATGCGGATATATAAAAGGCATTATCCCCACCGGGTTCGTTGCCAAAGGTATGCAGGTAATAGGCATTAACGCCAGTCTTTATCCCCAGCCCAGCAGGATTAAAGGTCGTCGCCAGGGCATCATCAGTAACGGCAGTGGAAGTCGAAGGTAGAAAGACACAATCAGGCAGCATATCTGCTGAGGCACAAAAACCCAAAGACAATAAAATGGCAATAAAGACGGAGAGTTTAATCATCAAAAAGTTCTTTCTGATCAGAGGAAGTTCTGAAACGATTTACCGACAGATGAGCTTGTCTGGTAGGTTCAGGAAGCTTGTATCCACGACAGGTTTTTAAAACAATATCAACAGCCGAATCAATATCCATCTTATGACCGGGTGAAACGTAAACAGGTTTTACATTTTTCTTAGTCTTTACCACAGCGCCCACGTTTTCATCCTGATAAACTATAGGAACACGATCGCCAACTTCATCCCCCAGGGGTTTATGATCCCCCACAAGTTTCTTTTTGGCGCATCCAATAGTAGGAATGTCCAACATCAAACCAAGATGAGAAGCCAAGCCAACACCCCGGGGGTGAGATATGCCGTGCCCGTCAAACATAGCGACATCCGGAACGCGCTTGATTTTCTCAAAGGCCTTAATCAAAACCGGCACTTCCCGAAAGCTCAATAACCCAGGAATATAGGGAAAATTTACCTTCCCAACCCCGTTGGCTTCTTCCAGAATATCCAGACTGGACATATCAAAGATCAAAACACTTGCATAAAAAATATTGCTGCCCCTGGAATATGAAACATCAGCCCCGGCAATAATATCAGGATATTTCTTCAGGCTTTTTATTTCAATATTAGATTTCAACCCTCGTTGTATCTCAACAGCTTCATCATATGATATATCCCATGAATGTAGACTCTTATATTCCATTATTCTTTAAAAATCCATAAGTAATTTCCCGTAAACCTTGTCATTCTGAGCAAAGCGAAAAATCTCATCTCACCCTTTCCAAAGGGAAATTAAGGAAAGTGTCACTGACTTGGGGAAATTTTGATAAAAGATTTAT
>WJIO01000255.1 GCA_014730235.1 Candidatus Poribacteria bacterium | reverse complement strand
TAACGCTGTAAATCCACTTTCATTGGTCGCTCCAGTATTTGGTTCCAGCCAATGCTCAAAACCCTGTTCTTTTAGTTTGCCACCCTCATCTATTCCTCTTAAGCCAATTGCATCTGCATCTGCTTGACTCATTCCAAGGGACATTTCCATTTCCTTCCATTCTGTATCACTTGGCAAATGCCATTCACTGGGACACACTCCTTGCACCATGCTGGGATTTTCAACCGTAGACAATTCTCCATTCATCGCAGCAGCCCAAGTATACATGACTCCATACTCTGATCCGTTTTCAGAATTGTTGTCATAATAACAATAGGCTTTATCTGCAGGCCCTAGAGAATTCCATGAAGATGAGCTTTCAACAAGCGGGATTGTTGTACTATCAGTATAGATGTTAGCATTTAAATTTTCCGCCATCCAAAATTGATTTCCAATTCTTATAGCTCTGTATGTGTTATAATCTCTACTATCTGTAAGTGTATTATAAACCCTTACGCTGTCTGAAATAGTGCTATCACGGGCATCTGTTACAGTCACTGTATATATTCCTGCGGAGAGACCTGAAATATCTTCGGAGTTGGAGCCATTCGACCACAATATTTCGTATGGTTCGATTCCACCGGATATTTCAAGATTTATAGAACCATCACTCCCGTCCAGATTAGTAACATCAGTTTTATTGAATAAGAGATTTAATTCGTAGATGTCTTTTACACATCGTATCGAATATGCTCTCGTAGTCTCAGCAAATCCCCTATTAATACTTGAATAGTTATTATCTAAATATCTCCTCCATGCAAGTGTAGGGGTAAGGGTGTATATGGTTGTTGACCAATAATAAGTTGAACCTCCCAACCCGCCAAAAGCACCATAAGAATTTCGATTTCCTGCGGGTAACGCTGTAAATCCACTTTCATTGGTCGCTCCAGTATTTGGTTCCAGCCAATGCTCAAAACCCTGTTCTTTTAATTTACCACCCGCATCTATCCCTCTCCAGTCGTAACTTTCTACAGTATCCACAGGCATACCTAAAGAAACTTCAAGTTCTTGCCACTCTTTATCACTTGGGAGATGCCACCCAGTTGGACACACACCTTGCACACCACTTGGGATGGCATTACTACTGTCATCACCATTCATTGCAGCAGCCCATGTATACAGTGCACCGTACGTCTGAGCATTGTTGGATGAATCATTATCGTACCAGAAGTAAAATCTGGTGGTATCATTGTTACTAATATCTCCATAACTTGTCCCATCTGTAAGTGGGGTGCCATCAGTATACTGAACGGCTCGAAGATTTTCAGCCATCCACCATTGATTACCAATTTTTACTATAGGGTAAGCAGTGTTGTCTCTTTCATCGAAAAGAATATCATGGTAAGTGTACTGCCATAAATCACCTTTATATTCGATATTCCCGTAGCCTAATCCTATGTATCCAGAATTTCCAATTGAGAATCCTATTGCATGTTCCCTTCGCCCACCTGGCAAGTCAGAACGTCTATTCCATTTATCCTCCTCCGGATCATATTCCCATAATTCTTGTGTATGAATGTCTTGTGCATTTCTTCCACAGCCCACATACCCTTTATCACCGATATTGAATGCGGTAGCACCCCATAATCCAGTGCCTGGAAAATCTGCTTTCTGAGTCCATCCATTCAAAACAGGATCATATTCCCAAAAGTCATTAAGGAACACACCACCAGATGTAGTGCCAAGACCAATATATCCTTTAGCACCAATTGAAAATCCAATGGCCAAGTATCTTGCTTCACCTGGGAAGTACGCTTGCTGACTCCATTGATTCGAATCCGGATTATACGCCCAGAAATCCTTGTATTTCGTTCCATCCCCACTATAGTTGCCAAAACCTAAGTATCCTTTTTCACCAATAGATAAGGCAACGGCGCCAGTTCTGGCTCCTCCTGGGAAATCTGCTTTTTGTACCCATTGGTTTGTATTGGGATCATATTCCCACAAATCGTCTAAGTCATTTAGTGAAGCATCCTGGCCGGTACAAACATATCCTTTGCCTTTCACGGAGAATCCGGGTGCCATATTCCTTTTTATGGCTGCAACATTGCTTTTTTCAGTCCATGTATTCGAGGTATCGTATTCCCAGAAATCTTGATGGAATCCCGCATTACTTGTACCACCTCCTACATAACCTTTATCATCTATGACAAAGGCGAAAGGATAGCTCCTTTCACCTCCTCCATAATCTGCTTTTTGGATCCATTCTTTTTGAGCGAGTATTGTAGGGCAGCAAATGATCAGAATTGTAAGAAAGGTAAGTTGTTTCATCAGGTAGGGGACTATATGGAAAAATAAGTTACAAAAAACATATTTAATTCATCTCGTGGAACGTTCAACTCTCGAATTATTCTATCAAAGAATTTCAAAAGGGCTGTCTCGATATGATACGCGACAGCCCTTTATAACCTAAATCGCAACAAAGAATTAATGATTGCTGCAATAATTCGAAGATAAAATTACGAAGTGAAGAGGGTAGGATCTAGTAGATATGTTGCGTTCTGTACATGAGTTGTTACGTCATTGCACAAGATCCAGTTTCTTAACGTAATCAGAGGGATTTACTCCGTATACTTCCCTGAAACATCGTGTGAAATATGAGGGGGAATTAAATCCAACAGTATATAAAACACTGGTGATATTATCATGTCCTTCATGAAACATTCTGGCAGCCATCTTTAAACGAATGTTCCGGATGTATTCTGTGGGAGTGTGATCCGTTATGGCGATAATTTTCCTGTACAATTGTGTACGACTTAAACCCAATTCCTGTCCCAGCTGCGAGACATTAAATTCTGGTTCTGCGATATGCTTTTCTATACAGTTCACCGTCCTTACAAGGAAATTATCTTCTGGTGCCGGCAATTGATGTCTATCAATATCTGAAAGAAACTCTTGTCGATAATGGTTTCTTAACTTTGTTCTTTGTTGAATAAGGTTATTTACTCGTACTCTTAGCTCATCAGCATCAAAAGGTTTGAACAGATAATCATCAGCACCGTCTTCAAGTCCTGCCAGTTTACTATTCTTATCTGCCTTTGCCGTTAAGATGATCACTGGGATATGATTCGTAATTTCACTGGACATCAGGCGATGAATCATTTCACTGCCATTCATTTCAGGCATCATCAAGTCAGAAATGATTAAGTCTGGCAAATATTGAAATGCCAAGTCAAGACCTGTTTTACCATTATTTGCCTGAACTATCTGATATTCTTTTTCTAGATTTTGTGATAGATACTTACGGAGATCCTCATTGTCTTCAACAATCAACAATACAGGCTTATCCGTTTTGGTGACCCTAGCAACATCTTCATCAACTTCCATAAGTCCATGGACCTTTTGATTATTAATATGCTCAATAGGTTGAGGTTTTTGATCGATAGGATCAGACAGCATTACCTTTTCATTTTCAGTAAAAAGGTGTTTGGAGATGGGCAATATTACTCTGAAGGTACTACCTGATCCTTCCTTGCTCTCAACACTTATCTCACC
>WJIO01000254.1 GCA_014730235.1 Candidatus Poribacteria bacterium | reverse complement strand
ATTCCCACCGTTATCAGGCTGTCGGCTACGGCCCGGGCTAATTTAGGATGAGATGAAACTTTTGGGGCTATGCAGTTTACCTTTATCCCTACTGTGTCGTTGGGTTTAAAAAGGGTTCTCCATGCTTCGATAGCAGATGTCATTCCCAAAGCCTGGGGAACGGCGATATTCAGCATCTGCTTGATTACAACCGGATCAGGGTCTGCCAGTTTTTCACTTCGGGCAATGACTACGGTGGATTTATCTGCATTATCTTTAATAACTGAAGTTTGTGGACTTTGATTTGATGTTGAGGATAAGCATCCGGCCAGACTGGAGACGCTGAATCCCGCCAGGGTCAGGGTTTTCAGGAAATCACGTCTTGATATGTTGAAATCTTTATTCATAATCCTTTAACCAACTTCGGGAGATTCCCATAATCCGGGAATATAGTGACCGCAGAATTTACATTTATTATCTGCAATGTTTTTTTCTGTTATACCAAGATAACCTACTCTTGCTATAAGGAGTTTTTCGCAGTTAGGACAGAAGGTATTTTCGCCAGCATTTCCCGGCATATTTCCCAGATAGACATAGTTTAAGCCTGCATCCATGGCTATTTTACGACATCTATCCAGGGTTTCCTCCGGTGTGGGTGGAAAATTCCTCATTTTATAAGCGGGGAAGAATTTCAGGAAGTGCATGGGCACATCCGGGCCGATATTTTCTACCATCCATTTTGACATCTGTTCTATCTCTTCCGGGCTGTCGTTGTATCCTGAGACTATAGGGTCAACAATTTCCAGCCATGTGTCCTGATCATGGGTTACTTTAATGGCATCCAATACTGGTTTAAGCTTTCCCCCAACTACATCTTCATAGAATTTCTCACTGAAACTTTTTAAGTCAATCCTGACCACATCCATACACTCACATAAATCTTTTAATGGTTGGGTATCCACATATCCGGCTGTTACAAGCACAGTTTTGAGGCCAGATTCCTTTGCCTTTAATGCTGTATCCATTGTATACTCATAAGAGACGACAGGTTCTGTGTAAGCAAACACCACAGCATGACATCGTTTTTCCCGGGCCAGAATAGCAACCCTTTCCGGTGGAAGATCGTAGTTATCAGTTTCTTCCGAATCAAATTGGCTCATTTGCCAGTTCTGGCAATATTTACATCGTAAATTACATCCGGCTGTAGCCAGACCTATACAACGACTGCCGGGAAAAGCATGGAAAATGGGCCCTTGCTCCATAGGATGAAAAGCCACGCTGCAAGGTTGACCATAAACCATAGTATAAAGCTTGCGTCCCTGGTTAATCCGCACCCGGCATATCCCGGCCTCACCTTCTGGTATAACACAAAATAACGGACAGAGGGTACATTGTATATATGGGCCTGTGGTACGGTAATATTTGCCCTCTGTGAGAGTAACTTCAAGTTTCCTGGGCAGGGCCTCGATCTTTTTGGATGGATCGGATTTTTTTCTGTATATTGTAGTTAAAGGTGCAGAAGAGGATATTGGAGCAAACAGAGCGTTTGCTCCAATAAATAAACCTGCGGTAGTTATTGTCTTTTTTATAAACTGTCTTCGGTTAATTTTATCTTCAAATTTCATTTAAATATTCGGGAAATAAAAATATAGTTCTTCGAGGTTGAATGTGGTAAAAGTGAAAAACTTTTATAAGCATGTCATTCCTATTTTTTCAACGCAACGAATTACCGGTTTATTTCCCAGAACATAGATTATTTACTCACAAGAGATTCTTCAGAATTTTTATAAAATCTTATTTCATCAACCCAGACTTTGCCTGTCTCACCTTCGTAAGGTCGAGGGGTTGGGCCAAAGCTACGATTTCGCTTGATTTTGAAATTCAGGTTTCTCATAGCGTATAGCTCAATTATATTATTGCCTGATTCCTGACCGTGAGGTTTGAATCTGGCAAAGGGAACTTTTATTTCCATCCATTCGCCAGGAACGTTCCAGTTGCCGACAATCCATGTTTCATTATTCTCACCCATACTTGCGGAAAGACTTACGGCTGGTTCCGCTTTAATGTAAAAAGATATACCGTCGTATTCGGTTAAATCCATTTCTCTTAAATTTACCCCCATGTGCGCGATACTATGGGCTTTATAATCCGGTGCTATGTATTGGTTGCAGAGGGAAGCTGCTGTATTTTTTGCGCCGATTGTGTAATCCACAAAAACATGTTCGCTTCCGTTTTTGCCTCCATGACGGCCAAGACGCCAGCCTCTATATACAAGCCGAGATTTGCTTTCGAAGTCATCCAGCAGGTCATGATCCGATATGGCGTCAGCGGCGGATTTATCCATCCTCCATAATCCCTGGTTTGTTGCCAGCCAGAGGTATTTTTCATCGGCTTTCATTCTGGATATATAGCCGCCGTCATAGGTATCCCAGCAGGCGAAATATGTTATGTATTTCTCTTTTTTCAGGTTAAATTTGCTTATACCGTCTTTCATTGCAATCCATAAATAATCACCATCGGGACATGATGCAATGATGGGATTATGATGATAACCACCCCGGACATGGAAGTTTTCATAGATAGTATCATCTTTTCTGTTTATCTTGGTAATTCCACCCAGATTGGGTATCCATAGATTTTCGCGAGTCGGATATACCCCTACAACCCTTGAATGGATTAACCCACTTCCACAGTCATAAGTTTTTAAATCTTTTCCTGCTGTTGATGTTTTTGTAAGGTTATAAGCGGCGTTCCATATATAATCTCCGTCTATATATATTGTATCAGCATATATACCACCCTTATCGGCTGTAGACACACTGCCGCTGCCGGATTCTGGACTCCATCCTCCGCGATGGGGCATGTTCTTTATAAAACCAAGAATCTTATCATAACGGGCAATACCTGTATCAAGACCAAACCAGACTTGATCTTCTCCAGCATCTATAGCCACAACCGAACCTTTTAAAAGACCATCTTCCGGTGTATAATTAACAAAACCGGAACCGTTAAATCTGCTAAATCCCTTCATACTTCCAGCCCAAACTTCACCTTCTTCTACATCAACTGAAAGTATATCATCATCCAATAAACCGTCATCGGTGGTATATTTAACAGCCCGGGCTGGAGCGGAAGCTGGAAATTTAATCAGACCTTTGGTTGTGCCTATCCATACATCATCACCATTCAGAGCAATATCATTTATACCCATATCCGTAAAATATGATGACCATACTTCATCTTTTTTCACTTCATACACTGGACTTACAGTTGGAGTCACAATATTAGCAGTAGGACTTTCCGGCACAGGAGCAAGGGAATCAACACTTATTAATCCTTCTATCTTCATGTTGTATTCTTCTACTGGAACCTCAACCAGACACCATTCCTCATCCTGGCTGATCATTTTAACTTCAGTACCGGCAGGGAGTGTACCTACTGTTTTACTGCCTTTAAATACCCTTGCACCACCGTCTATTACCATCATGGGTGTGCCTTTAACTAATTCGTTTTTTGATGCGCCGCAACCTGCTAAAAAAATCACTAAGATTAAAAACGATATAATTGTAAAATAACTACGCAAAGAAATCATCCTCCTTCAGTTTTCTTATTATCGAACAATATTTACTGTACCAGTTTTATCAAAAGGTAGATTCACCTGTCCCAAAAGTGGAACGGATGTATTTAAATCAACATTTCCACCAAATTTATAATTAATTGCTTTGTTTCCTCTAATTAATTGATAGACGGAGCGTCCCATCTCTATAAAATTGAGTGTAATTGGTATATCAACAGTTCCCTGACCTTTTTCTAAAATCTGCATACCCTCTTTAGCTTCACCTGAAATCCAGTTTAGATTATTAACGTCAAATTGATATTGAATTTTTTTTAGTATCATGGAAAAAGCGTTTGGATTGCTTATTGCCACGCCAAGGTTGAGCTCTGCTCCTGTTAAAGAGACATTCTCCAGTTTTAATTCATCCAGGGAAATTTTTGGGATTTTAAGCAGAGGAAATTCCCCGGATTTACTTACAGGTATATTGACTACACCAAGTACAGGAACATCAAAGGAAAAACCGCAGTTTATCTGATACATAGAGGTGTCCTGATTTTTCAGGCTCTGATATGTCTGGTAAAGTTCTACAAAGCTAACAGACAGAGGTAATTGCACAGTGCTCTGTCCTTTGGGAGCAATTTGCAGGTTCTTCTGCTGATTTCCCTTGATAAAAGAATTGTTATTTATAAGGAGATCATAATCAAAACCAGCCATTTTTAGCCCTACTGAATTGGGATTACTGATCTGTAAATCAAAAAGCAGATTTGCCCGATCAAAGGATAATCCATCCAGCTTTGCACTAACAAAACTCACCTGCGGCTTTTGAACCCTATCACCTACGAAGCTGTTAAGCATTGCACAGGAAGTTATGGATAATATTATTGGTATTAGCAATATAGATAATGAATGTTTTTTCATTTATATTCCTTCTCTTTCTGGTAGGTTAGGATTTCATTTTGGTCTATTAGCTAATGTAGAATTTATAATTTAGGTTAAACCCAACCTGCATTAAACTAATCAAATAAATATGGTTCTTCCGACTTGAATGGGGTAAAAGATAAGAAACTTCTTTATGCTGTCATTCCT
>WJIO01000253.1 GCA_014730235.1 Candidatus Poribacteria bacterium | reverse complement strand
GTGATATGGAAGTAATGGATTTTCCCGACAGCGGTCTTAAAGAAATGGATGTCCGAATACTTGAACAGGCTGTAAAAAATCATATAGAAAAGCTGAAACCTCATATTGTGGCTACATATCCGGTGCATGGTATAAGCGGATTCCACGACCATCTCGTTACCCATGCAGTGGTTAAAAGGGTCTATCTGGAAATAAGGGATGCAGGAACTGAATTTCCAAAACGTCTGGCTTTCTGGACTATGCCCGACAGCGATGAACCGACGTCGAAACCCGGCGAACTACCAAGGCTTAAACTTACCGAAGAGGATTTGATTGACTGCATTTTTCCCCTGGATGAAGATGATATTAAAGCCATGAAGGAATCTCTTAAATGCTACGCAAGCTATCAGGAGGTAATCAAGAAAATTGATCCTGTAGAACAGATCGGGGATAAAGCCCATTTTGAGATTTTTGGTGAAAATTTTGATCCGGTTCTGGATGACTTGACAAAGGAAATGTGATTTGACGGACAATAAACGTTATCTCTGGTTTGACTTTGAAAACGCACCCCATGTGCTGATTCTATCCCCCATAATCCGGCATTTTCAGGACAAAGGCTACGAATGTATACTTACAGCCCGGAATTTTTCATGCACCGTTGGTCTTTGCAAGACTATGGGATATAACGCCCAGGTAGTGGGAAAATCCGGCACAGCAAAGACTAAACTGGGCAAATCAGTAATGGTCTTAAAGCGATCCGGTGGCTTATACAGAAAACTCTGGCGCAAGCCCTTCTCAATGGCCATGTCCCATGGCTCCCGTTCCCAGGCTCTAGCGGCTCATACTATGAAGATGCCGGTTATAAGCATGGATGATTATGAACATTCATATCAGGGATTTACACATTTTGCAGATTATATACTTGTGCCTTTTCCCATAAATCCTGAGATATGGGGAAAACAAGCCAACAAGGTAATTCATTATCCGGGTTTGAAAGAAGAGCTTTACTTACAGGATTTTACACCCGATAAATATTATCTTCACAAGGAAGTGGGTGAAAACCTGATTAACAATAATGACATCCTTGTGCTTCTCCGTCCTTCAGGACGATGGTCTCACTACAGGTCAGAAAAAAGCGTTGAAGTTCAGCGAAGCATCATGGAACTTATGGCCCAGAATGAAAACGTGTTTATGATACTAATACCCAGGGATAAAGAGCAAAAACAGGAAATGGCGGAATTTTGCCAGGAAAGAAATATAAGATACTATATACCCAAAAATGTATTGAACGGCCCTCAGTTGATCTGGAACATGGACATGGTAATCAGCGGCGGGGGAACCATGACAAGGGAAGCGGCGGTTCTGGGAGTTCCATCATACAGCTTCTTCGGCGGAAAACCCGGTGCTGTAGACAATTATCTTGAGGAAGAAGGGAAGTTAATATCCATCAGAGAACCAGCAGAAATAGATAAAATTAAATTGGAAAAAAGACATTATAAAGATTTTAAACTAGAACCAAAAGCACTGGATTTTGTTATTGCATTTGTCCAGGAGGTAATTAATAACCATGCCTAGCCGTTTTGTCAAAATTAACCCTATGTTATCTCAGAAGTGGTGGAATTTTATTCACGAGCATCCAGACATCACCATATTTCATCATCCTAACTGGATGCTCCTGCTAAACAAACAATACGGATACACGCCAAAAGCCTACGGGATAAAAAACGACGATGGAGAATTGACGGCTGGGCAGCCATTGATGAAAGTAAACGGAGGGAAATTAACATCCCTGCCATTTACAGATTACTGTAATCCCCTCTATAAAACACAGGAAGACCTGGAAGAATTAATAGATAACATTTCAAAAATACAAAAAGAGCAAAATATAGAGATCAGATGGTCCATCCCGAAACATAATGGATTTACACAAACTGCTGATTGCGTCTTACATACTATTAACCTTGATAATGATCCACAGAAAATATTTAATAATTTTAAGCATTCCCACAGAAAAAACATTAAGAAGGCCCTCCGGGAAAATCTCGACGTTGAGATAGACATAACAAAAGATGGAATAGAAAAATTTTATAAAATACATACTAAAAACAGACAGAGATTGGGTGTACCAGTTCAACCAAAAAGATTTTTCAGGTTATTATGGAAATATCTGATAAATGAAAACCTCGGTTTTGTGTTATTGGTATATAAATCCGGTAATCCCATAGCCGGCGGGGTATTCCTTCATTATAACCGAATTCTCACAGCAAAATACAGCGGGGCAGATCCGGAATACCTAAGTTTAAGACCGATGAACCTGATCTTCTGGTGGGCCATCCAGTGGGGGTGCCATAATGGATACAAGACCTTTGATTTCGGCAAGACACAATTGGCAAATACAGGTCTTCGCAGATTCAAAGACGGTTGGGGAACAGTCGAAAAACCATTAAAATATTATACATTAAACAAGCAAAGCAGTAACACCGAAAAAACCATAGAATCAGATCTGATGGAAAAGACAATGGATTTTTTAAGCCAAAAGACAATCCAGTCAACCCCGATTTTTGTATGCAGATTAACCGGTGAACTTCTATATAAATACTTTGGTTAAGCCATGAATAAAAATCTCTATCAAAAAAACCATCCGGCAGAATTCTGGAAATTACCCTACCAGATCAATGATAAAGTTGAATGGGATAACCTATGCAAATCTGCTTCATCATCTCTGCCTGTAGAAGCACAAAATGAAAACATAGAAAAGATATTGCAAAATACTCTGGGAGAGGAACAATTTGGAAAAGACCAATGGAAACTAAGCAAAACGCGACGTCTTTTTTATGACATTAAGCCGTTTATACCAAAAAGAATAC
>WJIO01000252.1 GCA_014730235.1 Candidatus Poribacteria bacterium | reverse complement strand
CTTATACCCCTTGTCCTTGAAGGTGTAAAGGTAGTTATATGCAACACCAACAAGCAGCGCGGGCTGGTTGATTCAGAATACAATAAGCGCCGCTCTGAGTGTGAAAAAGGTGTGGAATTGCTGGAGGAATATCTACCCGGTATTCAGGCTCTCAGGGATGTGGATATAGAGGATTTTGAAAAATATGGTCTCCATCTGCCAAAAATCACCGAGAAACGCTGCGGATATGTGATTAAAGAGGACGAAAGAGTTCTGGAAAGCGTAGAAGCACTGAAGGAAAACGACCTGATTAAATTCGGCCTCCTGATGAACGAATCCCATAAAGGTCTGCGGGATGAATATGAAGTCAGTTGCCCGGAACTTGACGCAATGGTTGAGCTAGCCTGGGATACTGAGGGGGTTATTGGCTCCAGAATGACCGGCGCGGGATTTGGCGGCTGCACAGTTTCTCTTGTTGTGGATAACTTCATTGATAAATTAATAGAAAAAGTCAGAAAAAAATATCCTGAACGTACCGGACTTGAACCGGACATATATGTGTCTAAAGCCGAAGATGGGGCAGGTTCGGAAGATATTGTATAAAACTGCTTATGGATGTTTACAGGTTTTTAGCTGAAATCCAGAAAGAGTCAAATTACAGTGGGCAGATAGTCCATCTGGAGGAAATACCCGGAAAACAAGCTGAATATGGTCAACTGAATGAGCCGCTCAATCCACAGATTATGACTCTCCTGTCAGATCAGGGTATTGAATCCTTATATACCCATCAGGTTGACGCTGTAAATGCAGTAAGAGCCGGTAGAAACATCGTCGTGGTCACAGGTACAGCCAGCGGCAAAACCCTGTGTTATAACATACCGGTGCTGGAAGCTGCCCTTGATGACCCTGAGATGACTGCCCTATATCTTTTTCCTACCAAAGCCCTGGCCCATGATCAGCTAAGAAAGCTTTTGGATTACCGGGAACAATGCCCTCAACTGCCTGTAATAAGCCCGTATGACGGCGATCTATCCAGAGCATCCCGCAAAAAGGTACAACAGCAGGCAAACATAATTCTAACCAACCCTGACATGATCCATATCAATCTGCTTCCCAGCCACCCCCGGTGGCATGGATTTCTGCAAAACCTGAAATTCATTGTAATTGATGAACTTCACATGTATAGGGGCATCTTTGGTTCTCACTGCGCCAACCTGTTCCGCAGGTTAGAGAGAATATGCCAACATTACGAGTGTAATCCCCAATTTATCTGCTGTTCCGCCACCATCGGCAACCCCCTGGAACATGCCGAAAAACTTACCGGCAAAGAGATGACTCTGATAGATAACGACGGTTCACCCAGGGCCCCGAAGAAATTTATCTTCTGGAATCCTGCTGTAGACGATCCCCTGGTCTTACGCCGCAAAAGCGGGAATGTGGAAGCGGTGGAACTAATGGCAAAGCTGATACTCAAGGGCATCCGCACCATAACATTTACAAAAAACTGGAGCGCAACAGAATTGGTATTAAGATACTGTCGGGAAAAGCTGTCGAAGGTATCGCCAGAATTGGCGGAAAAAGTGAATTCGTATCGCGGCGGCTATCTGCCGGAGGAACGTCGGGAGATCGAGGCCCGTCTGTTTTCAGGTGAACTCCTGGGTGTAGTCAGCACCACCGCACTGGAACTTGGTATAGACATCGGGGGCCTGGATGCCTGTATAATAATTGGCTATCCCGGCACAATCTCGGCCACATGGCAGCAAGCCGGAAGAGCGGGCCGGGGGGATGAAGAATCCCTGACAGTAATGGTGGGTTACGATACCCAGATAAACCAGTATATAATGAACCATCCAGATTACTTTTTCGGGAAACCCCATGAAGTCGCCCTGATTGTTCCCAATAACCAGTATATACTGGGCGGTCAACTGGCCTGTGCATGTCATGAACTGCCTTTGACAAATGAAGAAGCCCTGGAATTCGGTGAGGATTCCCTCCCCATACTAAGCATAATGAAAGAGGAGGATATGGTTCACTATTCCAACGGCGCGTGGTATTATACCGGCCAGCATAACCCGGCTTATAGGGTGAGTCTAAGAAATATCACAAGCCATAACTATACCATCATTGACACATCCGACAATGACAAAGTCATTGGGACTATAGACCAGATCAGCGCATATCCCATTGCCCATCCTGAGGCCATATATTTCCACAACGGGGAAAGCTACTTCGTGGAAGATTTAGACCTAGAACAGCATGTGGTGAGGGTAAGAAAGGTGGATGTAGACTATTACACCAGCCCTTTAGGCGGCAGAGGTGTAACATATGTAGATACGGTGGAGGATGAAAAAGACCTGCCGGGCCTTGGTCGTGTGTATTTCGGCGAGGTGACAGCACATTTTAACACCGGCGCATATAACAAGATCAAACTCTGGACTCGGGAAGTTTTCGCTGAGAATCCTGTAAATCTTCCCCCGCAGATTCTGGAAACCATGTCCTACTGGATTGTACCTTCTGAGGAAACCATAAGACGCATGGTCGCCGCTGGACGTATCATAGACGACGGAATATATGGTTTAGGACAGGCTTTGATGGTTATAACAGCCTTATTCGCCCACTGTTACCCCCTGGATGTGCGTTATAGCTCCGGTGATGAATGTGCAACACCCTGGATACCCGATTACACTATTTTTATCTTTGACAACTATCAAGGTGGATTGGGATTTACCGAAAGGGCTTATGTCACTATAGTTGACCTTTTGCAGACTACCCTTTCCATGATTGAGGAATGTGAATGTGAGGACGGATGTCCCTCATGCGTTGGCTTTTACCTTCGTCCCCATATACGCCATGATCCCGAAAACTGGGAGGGCCGAGTTCCTGATAAAGAAGGCGCAATAATGCTTCTCCACGATTTTCTCGGCCTTGAACCATATAATCCCAGACCCTTCTCAGAAAAATACCGGGCCTGGCGGGATCGCATGGACAGCCACAAGCCAGAAGATGTAGAAAGGCGTGAAACAGCCAGGAAACAACGTAACGTAGAGCTTCCCGATTCATTGAAAACAAAGCTTGAAAAGAAATTGGGAAAGAATAAAAAGCTTTAAGTGTTTAAAACAATAAGAAACTTGTTAAACTTCAGGAGACTAAAAAAATGAAATATTCATTCATGACTTTTTCATGTCCAAACTTAACCCTGGACTCAGTTCTTGAACTGGCCAAGCGCGTTGGTTACGATGGAGTAGAGCCGAGAGTTTCTGCTAACCATGCGCACGGACTGGAATTTAATACTCCCCAGGAAATCCGAAGGGAAGCGAGGACGAAATTTGAATCCAGCGGCATTGCTCCGGCCTGCGTTGCTACTTCATGTAGATACGCCGACCCGGCCAATAACCAAAAGATGATAGATGACACCCTCCTCGCCATTGATCTGGCTGCCGATATTGGCTCAAACCGCATCCGGGTATTCGGCGGTAAGATAGGCGAAGGCTTGAGCCGAGAGGAAGCAATTGATCTGGTGGCTGAATCTCTATTGACCATAGCGGATCACGCGCAAAATAAAAGTGTTGTGGTATGTATGGAAACCCATGACGCCTGGTGTGATCCCAAAAACGTTTCCACCATTATGGATAAGGTAAACCATCCGGCAATTGCTGTAAACTGGGACATCATGCACCCGGTGCGCACTGAAAATGCTACTATTGACGAATCCTTTGAAATCCTTGAACCCTGGATAAAACACCTTCACATCCATGACGCTTCAAAAGAAACTGGAAAACTTGCTCCTATCGGCACAGGATTTATAGACCATCGCAGGGCTATGGAACTCCTTATGACTACAGACTTTGACGGATATATGAGCGGCGAATGGATTAACTGGGAAGACCCCTTTGATGTGCATTTACCCAGAGAGCTGAAAACTCTCAAAGATTATGAAGATGAATTGAAATAGCAAAAACCAGGAGAAAATAATACATGACTGACCGCGTTGCCCGTCTAAGACAGCAGAGTCTTGACGCTGTGCCGTCCATATCAACAGAACGGGCGGAGCTTATAACACAATTTTACAGTCAGAACCCACCTCTCAGGTCTGCCCCTTTGACCAGGGCTATGGCCTTTAAATATTTGATGGAAAATAAGACTATCTGTATAAATGACGGCGAACTGATAGTTGGCGAAAAGGGGCCTGCTCCAAAAGCCACACCCACATATCCTGAGTTATGCTGTCACAGTTTGGAAGACCTGGACATATTGAATTCCCGGGAAAAGACTTCATTTGTAGTAACCCCCGAAGGACGAAAGACCTATGAGGAAAAGGTTATTCCGTTCTGGCAGGAAAAGTCCATGAGAGACCTGTTGTTTAGTGAGATGACTCAGGAATGGATAGACGCTTATGAAGCGGGTATCTTTACCGAATTTATGGAGCAGAGGGCCCCGGGACATACTGTTCTGGACGATAAAATATACAAAAAGGGCTTTCTGGATTTTAAAGACGATATACAAAACAGTCTGAATAATCTTGACTATATGAATGATGCCGAAGCATACAGCAAAGAGCATGAACTCAAAGCCATGTCCATCTGCGTTGACGCTCTGATATGCTTTGCAGAACGTCACGCTGAAAAAGCTATGGAATTGACAGAAAAAGAATCGGATTTAAAGCGTAAACAGGAACTTGAACAAATCGCTCAAGTTTGCAGACATGTTCCCGCTCATACTCCCCGGAATTTTCACGAGGCTTTACAGTATTACTGGTTCGTGCATCTGGGTGTAACAACAGAACTCAACACATGGGATTCCTTCAATCCAGGGCGTCTGGATCAGCATCTTTACCCCTTCTATAAGTTGGGTTTAGAGGATGGTTCACTAACAAAAGATAAAGCAGAGGAATTTTTGCAATGCTTCTGGATCAAGTTCAACAACCAGCCAGCGCCGCCAAAAGTAGGAGTCACCGCAGCCGAAAGCGGAACATACACGGACTTTGCCCTGATCAACACCGGCGGAGTTAAAGAAGACGGTTCTGACGCGGTAAACGAGGTAACTTACCTTATACTGGACGTTATACAGGAAATGCGCCTGCTTCAGCCCAGTTCATGTCTTCAGGTAAGTAAAAAGAACCCGGATGCCTTTATCAAAAGGGCTGGCAGGATCATCAAAACAGGCTTTGGCCAGCCGTCTATCTTCAATACAGACGTGGTTATACAGGAGCTTATCCGGCAGGGAAAATCTGTTATAGATGCCAGAAACGGAGGCAACAGCGGATGCGTGGAATCCGGAGCCTTCGGCAAGGAAAATTACAATCTTACCGGCTATTTTAACATGCCCAAGGTGTTTGAGATCACAATAAATAACGGCATGGATACAAAGACCGGCAAGCGTATAGGAATTGAAACAGACAACCCGGAGGGTTTTCAGACCTTTGACCAGCTTTTTGACGCATACAGAAAGCAGTTAAACTATTTTATTGACATAAAGATCAGGGGCAACCAGATCATAGAAAGACTGTACGCAACCCACATGCCGTCACCATTTATGTCTTTGCTAGTGGATGACTGTATAGCTAAAGGCAAGGATTATCACAACGGCGGAGCCAGGTATAACACATCATATATTATGGGCGTGGGATTAGGCTCTCTAACCGATTCAGCTACAGCTATTAAGCATCATGTCTTTGACCAGAAAACTCTCTCAATGCAGGAACTTATGGAAGCCTTAAAAACGGATTTTGAGGGCAACGAGCAGATTCGCCAGGTTCTGCTTAACAAGACACCAAAATACGGAAATGATGATGATTATGCAGACAGCATAATGCGGGAACTGTTCGAAATCTATTTCCAGGCCGTAGATGGTCGCAAAAACACCAAAGGCGGCACGTACCACATTGACTTACTACCCACCACCGTCCATGTATACTTCGGTTCAGTAACCGGGGCCATGCCCGACGGCAGAAAGGCATGGAAGCCCTTTTCCGAGGGAGTATCGCCTGTTCAGGGCGCAGACCAGAAAGGGCCGACGGCTGTTATAAAATCCGTATCAAAGATGGACCATGTGCGCACCGGTGGAACTCTCCTGAACCAGAAATTCACCCCTCATATTCTGGATACAGATGAAGGTCTGAGTAAACTGGTTCAACTCATACGTACATACTTCGGGCTGGATGGTCATCACATACAGTTTAACGTGGTTGATGCGGCTACATTGAAAGCCGCTAAGGAAAATCCCCATGAATACCGAAACCTGATTGTCCGGGTGGCTGGATACAGCGATTACTTCTGCGATCTAAGTGAATCTTTACAGGACGAGATAATAACCCGTACAGAACACCGGTACTTTTAAAGGGAATTCTGTTTCTTTATCCGAACATAAAATTTATGCTTGGAAGTCGAACTGTGATCTTGACTTAATAATATGTATTTGCTAGAATCACATTAATGATGAATTAATGCCAGAAGACTTAATATTCAGGAATATTAATATATTTAAGACTGCCAGAAATATTATCGTTCCTGATATATTATTGGAATCGGATAATACTTCTTTTAAACATTATGGTTTATTACAGAGTCAGCAGGATATAGAATATGCCAATGATATTTTGAGCTTTACTCAGAAATTTATTACAAGGGAAAATAGCTTAATGATACACAGCGAATGTGGAGTTGGAGTATGAGTTTTACTGTTGATGATTATCATGACCTGGTACAACTGCTGATCGAACATCCAGAATGGAAGTCCGAGCTAAGAGGGCTTTTACTGTCTCAAGATCTATTATCTCTTCCTGAGATCGTCAGGAAATTAGCTGATTCTCAAGACCGAACAGAAGAGAGGATAGACAGATTAGTAGAAGCTCAAAGAAAAACTGAAGAAAGAATTGCTGAATTAGCGGAAGCCCAGAGAAGAACTGAACAAAGGATAGATGAATTAGCGGAAGCCCAGAAAATAACTGAACAAAGGTTAAACGAATTAGCGGTTAAAATGGGTATTCTTACTGAAAGATTTGACAAAGTAATTGACGATATAGGTGATATGAAAGGCTCTATGCTGGAGATTGAGTATCGTGATAAGGCTTATGGTTATCTGGGACATATTCTCAGACGTATAAAGGTTTTACGTCTGACATCAATAGAAGATTCCCTTGAATCCGCATTGACAAAGAGCGAATTCAAGGATGTGTTCCGTCTGGATTTGATCTTAAGGGGAAAATCCAGAGATATAACTGATTCGCCGGATATATTGTTAGCCATGGAGATATCTAATGTAATAGATATCAACGATGTTGACAGGGCATGGCGAAGGGCTGGTCTTATAAGAAAAGCGGGATACAGGGTTATACCGACTGTGGCTGGTAAAGAGATAACTAAAGGAGCGCTGGTAGCCTCAGAAGAACAATACGTTGCAGTGGTTCAGGATGGCAATATCAAAAATTGGGAACAGGCCCTGGTTTTTTGGTTGGAAACAGGTAAGTAGGTTTTACAAGTGCAACTTAGACATCCAAATTCATCGGTCAGAAGTGACCCAATACAATTGCTGGATAAAACGCTGTAAAAAATTAAGGTGATGACAATATGGAACTTTCAGGAAGAGGAAGTTCGGGTTCTTTGCCGTTCCGTATCAGAATAAAATGAACAGCATAATGGTCGTTTATAGGATCCAGCAAGCCATTATCTGAACCATCAAGGGGAAGACCATCTTCATCAGAGATTTTATCCCTGCCGCTGATCAATCGGAGGGTGTAAAAATCCGATGGCAAGTTATAGAACTCTATAGAAAGTTTCAGGCTTTTATTATCACAGGTAATCCGGCCTTCATGATAGCCACTGGTAACCCCCTGAAGTAAAAAGCTATCTCTGGCAATATACTTGGTATCTAAAGGTTTATTGAAGACCGCGCGGAATGTTATATCTCCATCATTGGAATTTATAACTTCCATATTCTTAATGGAGGTTTCAATAACCTGCAAGGGGTTCATAACCTTCGGGAAAACGTATATGCCGTCAGGATAGATGTTTACCGAATCTTCCGGCGTGACCAATTTTAGCGATACCGCGCCGGATGGGATTTCTATTTCCCGGGATTCCATGGACTTGAGCTTTTTCAGTTTGATTTCGTGTAAATCCTGACCTTCTTCGTTGAGAAATACCGCGTAACATCCCTCCGCGTCTTCATGACCTATATTCCGAGCCAGTATATTTCCGTTTTTGGGCTGAAGGTGTATGACCGGTTTGAGGAAATACTCCTGGATCAGCTTATCGGCAAGTTTCTCCAGGGTCGGGTTTTTGTAGGCGTTGAATATACCGATACCGGCAGCCTCCGGAGCCACCCTCCTTACCATGGCAAATTCCTCCCTTAGTTTCTGGGGAGTTAAAGAACCCCTTATCTTCTTAGACTGGTTGAATCCGGGGGAAATAACCAACACGGCCTGATCCTGTATACGATACAACGTAACATCCTGCCATCGCTTGAGATATATATCCTCGGTACCCCAGTAACACTCCTCCAGATGATACACATTCGACTGACGCAGGTACCACATACCAGTTGAAAATTCAGGTGTAATGCCGGAGTAATACACGCCTATATAAAAATCTTCTCCTGCTGCATTTCGCAACATGGTCACGGCTTTTGGCAGGGCCACACCGTCAAAGCGCTCATCGGTAGCGTACAGCTCATCAAGACAGACCCCCTGCTGGGGTTCGCGGGATATTTGGTAGAGTCTGCTCCACCAGTTTTTAAACCATTGTTCCGGATGACGAAAGGTAACCTGGTGCTCCTCCCGGGACAGGTATTCTCCACCGATCCAGTGCAGGCGCACTACGCCCCGACGCCGCCAGTATTCTTCCGAATCTTCACCGGAGATCATAGCGTGGGTGATAAAATCCGGAAATATATCCCCGGTCCACCAGTTGAATATCACAGGCTGTGAAGTCACCCATATAGTCCTGGTATACCCGTTATATTCCAGAATGTATTTGCCATATCGGGTTGTTTGCCATATGGCACTTCCTCGGTTATCCAGGGGTAATTTCACAATATCACCCTTAGGCCCGGTTATCCTGAGGGGAATATTATCCTTTCTGTATTTTTCCAGAATATCCACCGTTACCCTCTCTCCGGACACTGGCACAGAGACCGACGTTCCTATAACCATATCCATATGGGGAAAGGGATTTTGATTTTCATAATCGGTATTTAAAACCATTATTACTAAAGCCAGGGGAATAGTCATATATATCAAAGGATAACTCCTTAAGTAATATTCAGTGTTTTTCTAAATTCGTCACTGCAGCAAAGATATTATTCTAAAACATTTTTCATTTTTAACGATTACTTTATCTGACATAATTTCGCCTTGTATGCAATATACCATAGATGTTTCATATAATACAAGTGATTTTCAGTTTTGAGCCTTAAGCGTTGAAATACTATCGACTTTATTGGAAAATTATGCTAACATTCTGTTAAATTAGTCTTATCAGAATCCACGAAGCTATTAATATTTGCTGTATTGTATTATGATGTAAAACTATTGGGAAATTAGGGGATGGTTTTGTGAATTATACTGCTGCACTTCTTTTAATAACATCTACCTGTGAGGGAAAATAATGTATATTGACGGGAAACTTGTGACAGCCGGTGAGAAGATGCGCCTTGATCCGGGACTTTTCGGGGTGCGGAAGTATGTCCCTGAAAAGTGTTACTCCGGATACACGCTTTTTTCACCGTGCTGGGATGATACTGAGTATTTGATCGATATGCGGGGGTTGTTGGTTCATCGATGGCAAGTAACTCACAGCAACGTGGCGGAGATTCTACCCAACGGCAACCTTTTTACGCATAACTGTGGAAGCTGGCTGGAAGAGATCAGCCCGGACAGTGAAATAATATGGAGATGGGAAGGCGACGACACACTGACAGCACCCAATCACCATGATTTTTACCGGGCAAGCGCGGATGATATAATCTCACTCGGTGCCATGAATGAACCGGTGATGGATGGATTTTACGTTCCCGATACCGAACCTGATCACATGAGGACAGATGTTTTCCTCAGGATCAACAAAAAGAAAGAGGTTGTCTGGGAATTTTCCCTGAGCGACCATGTAGAGGAATTATGCGAACTAGCGGGATACCCCATACCTATACCCTATATGAGAAAGACGGATACCGGGGATTTTGTGCCCTATGGACCGTCGGACTGGGCCCACGCTAACACAGTTGAAATTCTGCCGGATACACCGCTGGGAAAGAAAGACCCGCGATTCAAAGCGGGTAATATACTCTTCAGCCTGAGACATATGGATACCATCGGTATAATTGACGTGGATAAAGACGCCATAGTATGGTACTATGGACCCGGCATTCTGGATGGGCAGCATCAACCTACCATGCTGGACAACGGAAATATACTGGTCTTTGACAATGGCACATATCGCGGATATTCAATTGTCCGGGAGATCGAACCTGTTTCCGGGGATATTGTGTGGGAATATGAGAACGTAGGGGATTTTTTCTCACCTTTTCGCTCAGGGAATCAGAGGCTTCCTAACGGAAACACCCTTATCTGTGAATGTGACGCGGGGCACCTGTTTGAAGTAACCCCCGAAAAGGAGATAGTATGGGATTTTTACTCCCCTTATGTCGGTCAGGGGCGGCAGCATCTGGGAAAACGGATACATCGCGCAACCCGATATTCCCCGGAATACGTGAAACCACTGTTGGAGGCCCGAAAAGACCGTATTATCGGTGAAGTTGACAGAGATGGAAGACGAATACAGACCTATCCGGAGCTAATTCGCCTATATCAGTCCTCAGGAACCAAATGAAATATGAAATTTGTTTTTACCCTGATTCCGGGTGTTTCCTTAAACGTCAGCATTGGATATACATGGATACCCGCATACAAGCGCCCTGTTTTTACAGGGCGAGCAGCCCGTGATCTATACTATGCCGCCGGAGGACGGTCAGATCCCAGATGCGCTATTCTTCTGGGGCGACGACAAGGCAGCTAAGGACACTCAACTCTAGGTATCCAACTGGGTGAAGGAAAGAGGGATGCCATACCTATACGGTCAATTTTACGGATTTGGTCGCGTCGTTATAGTCAACGTCCACGTTCTGACAATTGAGCCTAACCTTTTCTGGTTTTTGGGGAACCCCTAATTCCACTTCCATCAGTGGCTGTCCCTGCAGTATTATATCCATTTCACTCTGACCCATAGTGCAGGCGGCGTAGACCTTTGACAGCGAATCCAGTATTACCCTTTTGTCCCTACGCAGATAACTGCCACAGGCCACAAAATAGCGTAAGACTGAATCAGGATCCTTTTCATCCCCGTCCTTCAGCCGGGTAGTAGCCATGAGATATGCATCAGTTTCCCAGCCAAAGAAGGAGTTGTTGCTGTTGCGGTGCATACGTCTGCCGTCGGCTCGTAGGTTCAGATATACATCACTCACCATGCCATTTTCATGGATCCGCACACCTATCATCTCGGATGACTGGATCCCCTCTATATAAGGCATATTTGCGTCTTTTTCTCCAGGTACGATAGCGGTTATAAACTTCATATCCCGAACATTTCCCCGGGTCTGGAGGGAAAAATAGCTTGTTTTTTCATTGGGCCTATGGTCTTTTAACCCCTCTTTTTCAACTATGATGGACGCTTCGGGAAACATGGTATGGATAATGGCCTTAGCCTGACCGTTATCCAGGCAAATTTTGGAATCGTGAATTTGCGCCTCGCCTTCGTAGTGCAGTAGCCAATCGAATCTCCCTTCGGAGTGAGCGCGCAGGTCATCAATAACAAGTATAACACCACCGAGCCATAGAAAATGACGATAATTACGGGAAAGATGATGTGACATAGGACCGGTAGCATCGGCAAATATGTATTTGAGTCCGTCCATATCCATCAAGTGGTGCAACGTTCCAGAAGTCTTTACACCTCTGGGAATGTCCTCCCGGCTTTGGCCCTGGCCATTAAACAAAATCACGTTATGAGCCTGACTCTGACAGTAGTATCGGGTATACTCAGGACGGCTATAGGAACAACTTCCGGAATCTATAATCAGCGGTTTTCCTTTATGAAGGAGTATAAACGAACCGGCGTCAGCGTGGGCGTGGTTCCAGGTAAACCCGGACTTCACCGCCAGAAAGGTGGCGTCATCCTCCCACGAGGATCGCATGCTCCCCCACCCTATATCAGTATATATAACCGATCTTGGCCAATCCTTCGGCGAAGAGACTTCGGCTTCCGGTTCGCAGTAAACCAGCGCAACCGGATCCCGCAGGTCCGGATGGGTTCGTTCCAGGTACCATCTATATTGCTCGTTATCATATCCGTTGGCCAGCAGCATACTTATTGTTCTTGAACCGTCTGATTCAACGCCGCTATCCCCGAAATTTACCGATAGCAGGCCATCTGAAGTGGGATAGCATGTATGGAGGAAGAACCCCCCTGCTTTATCCAGCAGATCAATACGGGGCGGCGATGAGTCAGGGAAGGTATTTACCCAGGCAAGTCGATATAACAGATACTCGGACAGCGCATAGTTTGTGTAGTTAACCGACTCATAGAATGCGCCCTCACGGTCAAAGTTCTTCGGTTTGCTCTGAAGGACATTACCCTCATAATAGAACCATTGGGAGAACCCCCGGGAAATCCGGGATATCCAGCCCTTCGCCCGGGGTTCATCCCCCAGGATCGAGAGTACAGCCAATCCTGCCATAGCAACGCATACACTCCACCAATTATGTCCCATGGAATCCAGGGCATGAACGCGATTTTCCGGGAGCAACCAGTCTTCCAGTGTTGGTAAGATGCCCAGACGAATCATGGAATCACCGATCCTGACTCTATCTTCTGGCGAGAGGAAGTCATATATACAGTCGTATCCTACGGCGTATCCATAGCAGAACCTGGCGGTGTTAAGCTCTGAGTGCCAGGGTGGATCCCATGTAGTAAACTGCAAGCCGCACCATCGTCTGTAATTGCCGTAATAGAATAGAGTTTCCTGGAGTTTTTCGGCATAACGTTTATCACCGGTTATATGATAGACCAAGCCAAGGGTTCCGCCTATATCCCGTACCTGTGAGCTTGGCCTGCCGTAGTTTCCATGCTGTCCGCTTCCTTTCTCCGCGTATTCCTCCGGGACAAACTCCGCTTCAAGTAAGCCCTCCGCCCGTTGTATCAGTTTTAACCACGCCTCCCTCAACTTCCCTTGTCGCTTGATATGATCGCGAAACCTCTCTATTCTTTTGGAGGTAAAAAACAATCGTGGCCGCGCGTTTTTCCAATTGGAGTCAATATCCTTCACCCATCTGTTCATGTAATTTTCCTTCTACACTGAGATCAAACTCAATAAGTTTAAGGTTCTTCCGGGTTTACTGTGGTTATAATTGAAAATCCCCTCAGCTTGTCATTCCTGCTTCAAGCTTTTTAAAAAGCTTGAAGCAGGAATGACAGCATAAAAAAGTTTCTTATCTTTACCACACTGAACCCGGAAGAGCCAAGTTTAATACCTTTCTTTGAGAGATTTAGCTCTGGCTCGTTATCGGCGCGCCTGCATAATTCTATCAGGAGTCATGGGTAGCTGATATAATCTAGCGCCAGTTGCATCGAAAATTGCGTTTGCTATTACACCACCCATGCAGATAATTGCCGGTTCGCCACCACCTTGCGGCGGAGCATCCGATTCAATCAGCACCGTCTCGATCTCTGGTGTCCAGGAAAAGCGTGTGATTTGGTATGTATCGAAATTGGTGTCAAGTATCTCCCCGCCTTTAAAATGAACCTCCTCAGACAGGGCATACCCTAAACCCATTATTATACAACCTTCCACCTGCAATTTTGCCCCCTGAGGGTTTACTACCAATCCCATGTCCTGGGCGCATACGACGCGCTTTACCTGAACATGACCGTCATCATTTACTTCCACCTCGGCCATGTGTGCAACCCAGGTACCCGCATCGGTTCCACAGGCTATACCGTACCCCCGGCCACTTGGACCTTTTGCTGGCGTCCAGCCGAATTTATCCGCAGCGGCTTTTAGTATCCTGATCACCTGATTATTCTTCAGGTTTTTCAGGCGAAATTCCAGGGGATCTATACCTGCTTTGGCAGCCATGATGTCGATCTGTGACTCTCGGGCAAAGGTATTGGTGTTGTTGGCGGGTGCGCGCCAAGCCCCTGTGCCAAAGGGGTGGGGGTAGCCACCGCTATGTGTCATTGTTCGGTGATGGGGGATATCATAAAATTGTTGGGAACCCCTTCCGCCGGCGTAATATACACCGTAATCCCATAGAGAAATTTTGCCATCATCAGTGATTCCCGAGGTTATTTTTACAACTGCGGCAGGACGAAAGGTGTCGTATAAAAATTCCTCAGCGCGACCCCATGCAACCTGAACGGGCTTCCCGGTGAGTTTTGCCAGACGCGCTGCTTCTATTCCCTGCTGACATCGGGTTTTACCGCCGAACCCTCCACCTACAAATGGCGCAATAATGCGGACATTTTCAGCAGAAACGCCCAGGGCCTCTGCGACCTGATCCTTAACCCTGAAAGGTGCTTGAGTGGATGCCCATACCGTCACTTTATTCCCTTCAATATTGGCTATTGCTGTATGGTTTTCAATAGGGGCATG
This sequence comes from Candidatus Poribacteria bacterium, assembly GCA_014730235.1. Lineage (GTDB taxonomy): Bacteria > Poribacteria > DTPJ01 > DTPJ01 > WJIO01 > WJIO01. The sequence goes on along the minus strand of WJIO01000252.1, from coordinate 16,042 downwards.
AGCGACGTAAGAGTTCAGATATTTTTCTTCAAAGATATGATGGGATAGCTCTCTCCCTTCCTCAAGATCTCCGCCGTTCGCTTCTATATTGCTCTCGGATGCAGTCTTAAGTAAATGATCGAAAATACTCTTATCATCCACATCGCTTTCCGGCAGATCATAATCAGCTTTGATTTTTGATACTGCCTTTTCAGCAACATCAGGCAGTGTATGTAAAACAGCAACAAGGTCACCGTCCCTGACAACCTTTACACCTTCAATTTTTTCCGCAGCGGAGGTGTCCACGCTCTTCAACCTTGCCCCATAAGCCGGTGGTCTCAGAATTTTTGCATACAGCATACCAGGTAGACGAATATCCCCTGCAAACTTGGCTTCACCGGTGACTTTTTCCAGTGAATCCCGACGCAAGACAGGTTTGCCGACTATCTTAAATTCCAAGAAATCCTTTACCGGGGGCTTTTCCTCCAGATGTCTTTCGATGCGTTTCCCTTCTGTCAATTGAGCGTAGGTCACCCGATTTTTGCTGTTGTTTTTTTCAATAACCGCGCCGCCCTCTGTTCTTAACTTTTCGACTGGCAATTCCAAACGTTCAGCCGCCAGTTCTATCAGGACAGCTCTGGCTTCGGCGGCAGCTTCCCTGAGGGGCGGCACAAAGAACCGGGTGGTCATGGAGCCAAAAGTACCCATATCCCAGGGACACAGGTCCGTATCTCCCATAACCATATCAACCGAATCCAGCGGCACGTCCAGTTCGTCAGCCAGGGACTGGGGTATAGAGTTTATGACACCCTGGCCCATTTCGATCTTACCGGTAAAGCAGTTTACTCTGCCATCTTCCTTTATCTGAAGGAAAGCGTTAAAATCTGTAGGCAATCGTCCACCACGTCTCTGTGCTTCGGCATCGAGGGGATCACCTATGGTGAGAAAAATAAATATCCCACCGCCGACAGCTTTGATAAATTCCCGACGATTAAGGGTAAAAGGAGTTTTTATATCACTAAAATCAAGGTCCAAATATTCCTTCTCTTTCATATCTATCGCGCCTCCTTCATTTCTTGAGCGGCAGTCTGGACGGCCTTTATTATCCTGCCGTAAGAGCCGCACCTGCACAGATTGTCCTCCATCCCTTCAATGATCTCTTCCCTTGTGGGTTCAGGATTATCCAGCAACAGGCTGTAGGCGGTGAGGATCATCCCCGATGTGCAAAACCCACATTGCAGAGCATCATGGCTCATAAATGCCTTTTGCAGTGGGTGAAGTTCTCCGTTCTTAGCCAATCCTTCAATTGTTACAATTTCCTTTCCATCGGCGTTTACAGCCGGGAACTGACACGATCGGACAGGATAATTATCCACCAGGACGGTGCAGGCCCCGCAGATACCCTCTCCGCATCCGAACCTGGTTCCTGTAAGTTCCAGATCAGTCCGTAGTACCCACAATAGCATCCGCGCATCATCTATTGTTATTTCTACAGGTTTATCATTAAGTTGAAAATTAATAGTTTCCATTTTTACATTTACCTCCGGTATTTGATCTCCTCGCTGTAGTCCTCCGGTGTATCTATATCTCTGAGAATTGTGGGGGTATTCACATGGACTTCCATTATGTCTCCGGTATATTTGTGCATAAGTTCCCGCAAACCCTTTTCGGGATCAAGTCTTTTCAGATCATCACTGTATTTCACATCAATAAGAACCGGGTGCCCTCGTTTTTTGTTGTATACAGGCAAAATAATACCTTTTTCTGTTTCGCTGTAGCCATTAATTATTGCATCAATTACCGAACTGGAAACCATAGGTTGATCCCCAAGCATAATCAAAACTGCATCTGTACTATCGGGCAAATGTCGAAATCCCCACAGGATCGACGAAAGCATCCCCCGGCTGAAATTCGGATTAACAGAAATTTCCACAGGCATATCCCTGATCTTTTCACTTATCTTTTTAGCACTGGAACCAAGAATTACCAATACATTATCTAATTTTGATTGCAAAGCACTATCCGCTACTGTCTCAATTATTGTCTTCTCGCCGAAGGGAAGAAGGAGTTTTATTCCGCCCATCCTTCTGGATTCCCCGGCTGCCAGTATAACGGCACTGATCATAGTTTTTCCCCTGAGTTTATCTGCCGACGTATCAGTACAAGCTGGGCGGCTATGCTGATGGCGATCTCCTGCACTGTCTTGGAATGAATATCAATACCAATGGGGGCATAAACCTGCTCCCATTGATCAGGGGTAGCCCAGCCCTCCTGTAGGAATTTCTCCCTCATAAGCTCTATCTTTCGTTTGCTGCCTATCATACCCACATAAGCCGCTTCAGAATCTATGCATTGCCTGAGGGCATCGGCGTCGTTCTTATGATCTCTGGTAACTATAACTATATATGAGTCAGGATATATTTCAACAGATGCCATAGCCCTTCCAATGTCATCTACGATGATATTATGTGCTTCAGGGAATCTGTCTTTATTGGCAAATTCCCACCTGTCGTCTATAACTGTAACCTCAAAATCCAGAAGTCTTGCCAGATGGGATAGAGCCTGACCGATATGTCCTGCACCGGCTATAATCAAATTCGGTAGGGGGTATATAGGTTCCAGAAATATAAGCTCATCCTCCTTTGTCTTGATCAGCTCCGGTTTTTTACTCAGCAAAGAATTACTGATTTCTTCACGGAATTTGACAAAAACAGCATTCTTTTCTTTTCCTTCAGCTTCTATCCAATAGCGATCAAGGGAAGCATCTACTTCGGTCTTTGTTATATGTGTTAATAAAACACCTGGCTGCCTTTTATCCATGGAGTCGGCAATATCCTGAAATATTTCTATATGGTCTTGCGGACACCCATCTATCAGGATGGTGGCTTCTCCGCCGCATATTGGTTCCTCCGATGAAGATATGTCGGCAGTCAAACTGAATTTATAAATAATTGAGGTCTTCTTATGTAGTGCACGATATGCTCTCTTCTGGGTATTAACCTCTAAAAGACCACCGCCCACAGTACCTGTGAGTAACCTCTTGGAGGAAAACAGAGCTGAAGACCCTGGAATTTGAGGTGCTGAACCTCGCTTTTCAATAACTGTAGCAAGAGCAAGAGAATTATTATTGAGTTTCTCTGCCAGCTTTATATAGATGTTTTTCATTCTTCTTACCCCTATGTAGATGACCTATTATCAATATTAGTCTAGTATAACAGAACAAAAGCATAAAAATCAATATTTTGTTTGTCATTTTGCAATTTATGCCTGATGGGTAAATTTAGTCCTTGACTTAAAGGGATGCATTTTTTAGAATTGCCAATATATAGTGCGGTAGAACCGAACCAAAAAGTATATATTTAGAATTAAGCAACGAGGATAAAAGAAACATGAATTCATCATTTATCAAAAGGGATATATTTGTAATCACAGCCGCCAATGAGTATCAAGCTGATGGATATAAAAGACAGATTCAGTGGCGCAAAGAGAGGGGATATTTGCCGCCGGACTTTGATTTTCATGTAATCCACGACCCTAAAGGACGGCGGGTTGGTTCCGGCGGCAGCACCATCTACACCCTTTACAGGTTGCTGGAGGATTTCTGTCGGGATGATAACTTTGACTCAATTGAAGACGCTTTTGTGGGTAAAAGAATATGGATATTACACTCCGGGGGAGACAGTAAAAGGCTGCCGGCCTATTCGCCCTTTGGCAAGGTGTTTATACCGCTGCCGGTGGAGCGAGAATTTGATCGTCCTGTTGCCCTGTTTGACCTGATCCTGGAGAATTTGATCCGACTTCCCATACAGGATAAAGGACAGATGGTTATAGCATCCGGGGATGTGCTGTTGAGCTATAATAATAATGAACTAGTTTTTTCTCATTCCGGAATAACAGGGGTTGCCTATCCGGGTGCTGTGGATGTGGCCTCAAGACACGGTGTTTACATAACAGAACACAGGAAGTGGGGTGATAACCTTCGGGAAGTGATGGATTTTTTGCAGAAACCATCCCCTGATGAACTTAAAAGCTCCGTTGATATTGCCGGTAAAGCCCTGGTGGATACAGGGATTATAAACTTCAACCTGGATTCAATATCCGCTTTGCTACATGGTTCAGGGGTATACCTAGGGAATGGAAAACCCTGTCTGAAAGCGGGAAGTTTATGCGAAGGAATAATGAAGGGCGAAGCGGAACTGGACATCTACCGGGAGATACCCTTTATGCTGCTGGGTAAGAATGGCAATTTTCATGATAGAGGCCTTTGGGATGTTCTGAGGAGGATACCCTATCATGTTTGTGTCCTGTCATACTGCGAGTTCTTTCACCTGGGCACAAGTCAACAATTTCTACAGGAGTTTCATACCACCAGCTATACCAGTTCGGCATATAATTTTCAAAATTTCACCCGAACCAATGTAAGTGATTTTGAGAATTTCAGGAAGGCCTTTGTATACAACACCAACCTCACCGGTAGCAAGTATGAAATTGGCGGTATGTGCATTATTGAGGGCTGCGACCTGAGGGATATTTCCCTGAAAGGGGGTAATATTGTTACAGGTGTGATCGGATGCGATGAGCCTTTGAAGCTCAAGAGGGATACTTGTCTGTCGTGTATACCAGTGGGTAAAGGGAATTGGGTTTCGTTGATATACGGTGTAAAAGACAGCTTCAAGGGTGATCTGGAAGATGGGACAACTTTTATGAATCAGCCGCTCAGGGATTGGATAGGAGATAAAGGGGTAAAAATTGATGAACTATGGGACAAAGGCAAATCACATGATATACATGATATATGGGAGGCCTGGTTATTTCCTGTCAGCCATGACCTGGATGAAACCCTATCTCTGGTTCTGGAATTGCAGGATGGGATAACACAGGGATGGTTAAGTTCTGAGCGTATTTCCATGTCCCAGGTTCTCTCGTCTGTGGATTACAGCCGCTTGTGGGAAAGTCGTATCAGGATCATTGAAAGGACAAATCTGGAAAAACTGGATGATATTGTGGTTTCAGAAAAGGAGATACCGACGGAAGATATACTTTTCTGGTGTAAAAACCCTCAGGATTACCTGAAAGCCGCCGGGAGGATTTTGCATAAAGTAGATAATACAGGTGATCTGATCTTAAAAGGACGTTTATATAAGCTTTTAGGCAGTATAATAAAGTCTTCACCTGAGACTGATTTTGTGGGCCTATCTTCGGCCCAGGAATATGAAAGCATGGCCTTTGATTCTGTTCGGAAAGCCGTAAAAACCGGCCTGGATCTGGGCTACACATCGCAAAAAATGAGTATACGCTCCGACGAGGTAGTATGGGTCTGTGTACCATCCAGGCTGGATTTTGCCGGCGGTTGGTCCGATACCCCACCTTATTGTCTGGAATACGGCGGCAATGTGTTAAATGCGTCGGTAAAGCTAAACGGTCAATATCCCATACAAGCCATAGGTAAATGCTGTAAAGATAGAGCTATTAAGATCAACTCAATTGACCTGAGCCAGCAGGCTGTGGTATACCAGATGGACGAAATGTTGTCGTGTCAGAACCCGGGTAACTGGCAATGTCTTCCCAAGGCTGCCTTTGTGGCATCTGGAGTTATCCCTGAAGATATAGGTTGTCGTCTGGAAGATATACTTGCTGAGATAGGTTGTGGTATTGAATTGACAACCTTCAGCGCAGTTCCTGCCGGATCGGGACTGGGAACCAGCAGTATTTTAGGTTCGGCTGTAATAGCCTGTTTATCCCGGATGTTTGACCGGGAATTGACCCAGGTTGAACTTTTTAACCGTACTATGTATATGGAGCAGTTGATGACCACCGGAGGCGGGTGGCAGGATCAGGTGGGGGGAGTTATAGGCGGGGTAAAACTTATCAGCACTCAACCCGGATATTATCAGAACCCCCTAATTTCCTGGACGGATTTAGTCTGTAATGATGATAATACGGGTAAAAGGTTTTTGCTCTACTACACAGGCATGCGGCGCACAGCCAAGAATATATTGCAGAATATCGTTGGTGGGTATCTTGACCGGGAGCCAAATGTGATAAAGACTATCCACCAACTAAAACAAATATCCATGGAAATGAAAGAACAGCTTGACGCCAGGGATATAGAAAGCTTTGGGGAAAATATATCCCGGGTATGGGAGTTAAACAAGGCCCTGGACCCTGGTACCAGCAACGGCGATATTGAAGCCATATTTGATAGGATAGAAGATTTGATATATGGGGCCAAGTTACTGGGAGCCGGCGGCGGCGGATTTTTGTTTATAGTGACTAAAGGGGCAAAGAAATCGGAGAAGATCAGAAAAATATTGATAGAAAATCCCCCCAACAATCGGGCCAGGTTTTTTGATTTTCAGGTAGATTATGAAGGTCTGAGGGTAAATGTCCTTTGATCCAATTACATGGCTAAATGTGGTTTATCTGGGGTCAAGCCACTGGATTTTAACAAGATGGCTGGCTTTTTCTAAATTGCATAAGTGTCAAGAAGCTTCATTTTCTTCATGCAAATTGTGGGCTTTTCGGTGAGGATATGGTAAAAATTATGATAAGAAAAGGTAAATATAGAGATCTGTGATGTTACCTTTAAAAATTATGCGACAACCGTCAAATTTTGTCCTTGACTTAAAAAATAAAATTTGTTAGAATCCTCCAAGGGATAAAAAGCGGTACAACAAAATACGATGCATAACTTATTTGCATATTATAAAGAAAAGCTCCGTAGTTAGTCTTCATTCCAAGAAATAAAATTTGTAAACCATATTTTGCCCTGAGGAACGACTTGTAATATGTGGTGTTTGAGAATATGGCATTTGTGAAGCTGTCTTTTGTGATATTCCCGTTTCCTAAATGGGTGATCAAGTGTTATTGGACTCGGTAAAGTTTAATATGTTTTTGAGTCTTATAGGTATTAGTTTGCCCAAAAATACATTAAAGGGAGAGAATCTTGACGGGCCGGATATGCAATATGCTGACCATTGACCTGGAGGACTGGTATCATGGAATCGAGCTGCCCAATTGTCAGTGGAGCAATTGCAAGGACAGGATAGAATACAGCGTAGATTTGCTGTTGAAAATGCTAAAGGAAGAAAACACTAAAGCAACTTTCTTTATTTTAGGACACGTGGCTGAAAGATTTCCTGACCTGGTTAGAGAAATATCCCTGATGGGTCATGAGGTAGGAACTCACGGCTATGGACATGACTTTGTTTACGAGCTAACTCCCGGGGAGTTTTCCGATGATTTAAGACGGTCTATGGAAATTCTTGAAGATATTGTAAATTATCCCGTAAAAATTTACAGGGCTCCATATTTCTCTATAACGAATAAATCCACCTGGGCAATAGATATACTGACCAGACACGGTATAGAATACGATTCCAGCGTATTTCCAATCAGCAATTATCGCTACGGTATACCCAGGGCCAGGAGATATATACATTCAATAAAAACCAAAAACGGTATAATTACAGAGATACCCGTATCAACAGTCCGGGCTATGGGTGGAAATTTGGCTTTTACCGGTGGATTTTACTTGAGATTTTTTCCGTATTATGTTATTAAAAGGGCAATAAAGTCCATAAACAGCGAGGGATATCCCGCTGTAGTTTACCTTCACCCCTGGGAGCTTGATCCGGGACATCCCAGGTTAGAATTACCCCTTCGTATCAGGTTGACCCATTATCACAACCTGGGTAGCACAGAGACAAAATTGAGAAATCTGTTGAGAGAATTTCAATTTGATACAGCTACCAACGTGGCAGATAAAACAAAACCTTTAGAATGTATTGAATGTCATCAACTTAGTTTTGATATGATTGAGGTATAATTTGCCGGATCGTTCAATTGACTGGTTAAGACAAAGTTCAAGGGATATAGAACAGGCCAGAGATTCCCAGGATTCGGGACGGCATGAATGGGCCTGCTTTGCTTCCCATCAAGCTGCTGAAAAAGCTATCAAGGCTTTACACCTTTATATGGGTCAGGATGCATGGGGACATGTTTTAACCAAATTATTGGATGAGCTGCCAAAAAGTGTTGTTGTTTCAAGTGAACTAACTGAAAAAGCCAGAATACTTGACAATTTTTATATACCTACGCGCTATCCAAATGGTCATCCGGAAGGTGCTCCTTTTGAACACTATGGCCCATTACAGAGCCACAAAGCCATAGAATACGTCCAGGAAATTTTTGATTTTGTTCGCTCTTTTATCAAGACTTAGGTCATTTAATGAATTTTACTGTTGATGATTATCATGCTTTAGTGCGATTGGAAAACAAGCTTTAGACTTTTGGCTATAAAAACAAGTAGGCGTTATAAATGCCTGTAAGGTATCTAAATTCACCCATTATGAAGTGGCCTGATGCTAAAATGGTGGATTCTGCTGTCCGCAAATGGGCATCTGCTGCTGCGAATGACAGGGATGATATAACTCAAATAGGCTATTTTGGATCCTATGCTCGGGGTGATTGGGGAGTAGGAAGCGATTTGGACCTTATAGTAATATTAAGAAACTCCCAATTGCCTTTTGAAAAGCGAACATTGGGTTGGGATACAAGCGAAATACCTGTTCCTGTAGACTTGATGGTTTATACAGAGGGAGAACTGAATAAAGAAAACAGCTTCATTCAAACGGCTTTAAATGAAGCTGTATGGGTTTATAAATGTTCTGAGATAGAAATAAAGCGTCATAAAGCTTGTGGAAACCCCTGATAACGTGGCTGATAAAAACAAGACACAGGAATTTATGTGTCGCAATCGGCTTAAGCTTGATTTGTTGCAAAATAATGGTTTTAAAATCATTGCCTTTCATAAAATTGAAAATTTCTCACTAAAAAGCCTATTTTTTTGTCACAAACGGTTAAATTTTGGTGTCTATTAATATAAGGGCATACGTTAATGTGGTTTATTAACGTTTTGGTAAATATGGATAAAGTAGATAATTATAGAGGTAACCCAGGGTATAATCCTCCAACAATTGATAATTCTGGAAATCTGAGTCTACATTACAACTTTTACGAAATAAAGGGATAATTATGTTTTTATTTATATCTCATAAGCTAAGAGGATAGGCATCCAGGAGAAGGGATTAAATTTCTGATCCGGAAGGCATAACTTGGGGAGAGGAAGAAAAAAGATGAAAGCTCTGATAACGGGAGGGGCGGGGTTTATCGGTTCGCATTTAACCGAAGCCCTTATAGATAAAGGTGATTATGTATGTGTTATTGATGATTTTTCCACCGGGTTAAACGAAAATATTTTACATCTACAGGATTATCATAACTTTAGTCTGGTAAACGGCAGTCTATTGGACAAAGAGTTGATGGACAGAATTATTGATGAATGCGATATAGTATATCACCTGGCTGCCGCCGTAGGTGTTAAATATATAATGGAAAACCGCATTAAATCTTTTAAGATAAACGTTCAGGGAACCGAAAACGTCCTGGAAGCTGCCAGCAAAGGTAATAAAAAGGTTATGATAGCCTCCTCCTCGGAGGTATACGGTAAAAACGGTAAAATTCCCTATAAGGAGGACAGCGACCGAGTAATGGGCTCTACCATATATCATCGCTGGAGCTATTCATGCACCAAGGCATTGGACGAATTTCTGTCTCTGGCCTATCACAAGGAAAAGGAACTACCGGTTATTATCATGCGTTTCTTTAACACGGTGGGCCCCCGGCAGTTGGGCTGCTACGGCATGGTACTACCCAGGTTTGTAAGTTTCGCGTTAAATAACAAGCCCTTGACAATCTACGGAGATGGCAACCAGACAAGATGTTTTACCTTTGTTGGCGACGCTATCCGTGCTATAATATCCCTGTCCCAATGTGAAGATGCCCAAGGGGAGATATTCAATATTGGCAACAATCAGGAGGTAAGTATAAACCACCTGGCCAACAGGATTATCGAGATATCCGGCAGCAGTTCCCTCGTCCAGCATATACCCTACGAACAGGTCTACGAAGAGGGCTTTGAGGACATGAGACGCCGGGTACCGGATATAAGCAAGATATACGAATATATAGGCTGGAAACCGGAATACGAGCTGGACGATATTATCCGGAGTATGATTGCAAGCCCTGTTTGTGTATAATAGAGGGAATATAAATAAGTCAAGAGGTGAATCACTTTATTATAAGGTCAATTAACTTAGCATGAAAGAGAATTTACAGGCTCAAGATAAAGCTCAAAGACAGATATCCCAGGTAAATTTACGGGATTACTGGCGCATTATATTTACCCACAAGTGGGTTATTGTATCAGGGTTTATAATCATAATGACGGCCACTATGGTATATCTACAGGTGAAAACCCCTATTTACGAGGCATCTACCACCATTATGCGGGAAGCCAGTGAAGTTGGGGCTTCCGAGTTGCTTTTTGCCGGTAGAGGTGTCACGTTCATGTCCGGTCCGTCTATACAACGACAACAGATATTGCTGAAGAGCAACCTGATTGTCCAGGAAATACAAAATCAGATAATAGCCCAGGGCTTGCAGATAACCCCGGGCGAGATACGCAGGAACATATCCCTGAGTTCAGTAACCAGCGAGAGCGATATACTGCGGATAAAGGCCACAGCAGATACCCCAACCAAGGCCATGATGCTGGCAAACCTGACATCCGATGTTTATATAAATAAGATGTCAAAGCTTAAGTCCTCAGACCTGGATAAGGCCCAGGTCTTTTTGTCAGAGCAGATGACGGTGGTGGACGATAACCTGCGGGACGCGGAGGAGGCCCTTAACGCCTTTAGGGAGAGTTCCGGAATAGTTAGCACCTACAGCTCGGAAGGTAGTTCAGGACTGTTAAAGCAGCTAGGTAATCTATACGCTGAACTAAGTCGGTTACAAAACGAAAGAGAATATACCAAGGCAAAGCGGGACGCCGCCAAGCAGCTCCTGGATGAGAAGAAACAGGAGATGGCCTCCCTGGAGAATAACAATCTGGTGGCCCAGATAGAATCCCTCCGATCCATGATATCAAGCTGGCAGGCAGAACTGGTTCGGCTTCGCCAGACCCTGACGGATAAGGCACAAGAGGTAATAGACTTAAAGGAAAAAATTGCCGAAGCCCAAAGCCAACTGGACGTATATTTTCAGGATCTCAAGGCCCAGGGGGTTTCCATAGACCCCTTATCCGAGTGGCAGAACCTGTCCCAGGAATACGTCCAACTGGACATACAGCTTAAGGGCTTGGAACAAAACGAGGAATTGGTAAAAAACAGGATTCAGAAATTCAAAGAGGACCACCCGAAGCTTATCAGCAAAGAAGTAGAACTTACACGTTTAGAGCGAACTGCTCGACAGCTTGAACAGACCTATATGCTCCTCACGGATAAATACGAGGAGACGCGGCTCCTAAAGCAGATTAAAACCGCCGGCTACACCGTTGTTGACAAGGCTACAGAGCCTAAATCACCGGTGGCCCCTAACAAGCGGCTGACCATAACCCTGGGCATGTTGATTGGTCTAATGGCCGGCTTTGGGGCAGCCTTCTTTTTGGAATATATGGATAACTCCTTAAAGCTGGAGGGGGATATAGAGCGTTACCTTGGTCTGCCTATCGTGGGGATAATACCTATGATAAAACCCTCTCATGCGGAGTTGGAAGCTATAGAACAGAATATAAAGATACCGGAAGAAACCATTGTGGATGATAACGGGATTGAGGAAAAACAGCTTCCGGTAAAGGTAAGAAAACATGGCAGTGATTACAAGCAGTCTATAGCCAACTTGCTCTCCAGAAAGATAACCAATCTGGATTCAAAATCCCCGGTTACCGAGAGCTACAGGACCCTGTGGACTAACATCCAGTTTGCCAAGGTGGATGAAAAGATAGAGACCATATTAGTAAGCAGTTCAGCCCCCGGGGAAGGTAAGACCATAACCGTTACCAACTTGGGCATAACCATGGCCCGGATGGGGGTAAAGACCCTGTTAATCGACTCTGACCTGCGGCGTCCCCGGTTACACCGGCTGTTTCAGGTTGCCCGGGAACCGGGTTTAAGCGACCTGATAATAGGCGGCGAAGACGGCGAATTGGATCCGAATCATATTGTAATACCCACAGAGATGGAAAACCTTTATCTACTTACCAGCGGGAAAAGGCCCCCTAACCCAGCAGAAATGCTGGGTTCTGAAAAGATGCGGCAATTGATAGAGAAGCTTAAGAGGGATTACGATATAATAGTATTTGACACGCCGCCTATAGTTCCTGTCACCGATGCTGCCTTATTAGCCTCAGACCTGGCTGATACGGTTTTGCTGGTGGTACGCTCAGGCCAGACTAAGCGGGAGGTGGCCCAACGGGCTCAGGAACTGCTGGATAAGGTGGACGCCAATATATTCGGTGTGGTATTAAACACCGTTGACTATTCGAAGCAATACGGCTCTTATTATTACTACCGTTATTATTACCAATATTACTATTCCCATGACAGCGAGGAACAATAGATAGGAAAGCCTTATGAGATTTTTACTTATATTACTGTGTTTCGCCCTGATCCCTCAGGTCGCTTTAGGTCAGGAATACAAAGTTAAACCCGGGGATACCATAAACATAACGGTATGGGAGCGGGATTCCCTGTCGGGAACTCTGGTGGTGGACGCCAACGGGTTTATATCCCTGCCGCCGCCAGTGGGCAGCATGAAGATTGAGGGTCAGACTGCCCCGGAAATCACCAATATGCTGACCCAGCGTCTGGAAGAATATGTCAAAAATCCCACGGTATTTGTCTCAGTTATCCCGGCTCAGGGGTTTACAGTACATGTATTGGGCGAGGTAAAGCAGCCGGATTTTTACCAGATACCGGTGGGAACCAGTATGCAGGAGGCAGTCACCAGGGCCGGTGGATTTACCGATATGGCGGACCTTAAGCGCATCAAGATGATCCGGGAGGACTCCAAAGAAGCCATAATAGATTTTACAAAATTCATAGAGAACGCGGATATATCAGCAAACCCGGAGCTAAATCCCAACGACGTGATCGTTATCCCCCGTTTGTCCAGAGAACAACGGGCAGCCCAGACTATAGCCGTTACCGGAGCAGTAAACACCCCGGGAACCTTTGAGATGCCAGACTCCATGTCCTTGGTGGAGGTGCTTTCTCTGGCCGGCTGGCCGACTGACGACGCGGATACAGAAAGCATATCCGTTATGAGCGTCACCGACGGCAGACAGAACTGGGCGAAGGTGGACTTTAAGAGCTTTATGGCCGACGGTAATGTCTCCGGCAATCCACGGATTTCACCCGGTGAGATGGTATTCGTGCCCAAGCTGGAGTCTTTGGAAGACCTGCGGTTACCCAGCTTTTCGGTGAACGTGGTAGGACAGGTCCTACAGCCGGGGATAGTTCCGGTCAAAGAGGGGGATCGCCTCTTTGACGCCATATCCACCGCCGGTGGGCTTACCGACGATGCATCTATAAGAAACGTGGCCATCATACATAGAAAATCCCAGAGCCCCACGAAATATGAATTTAACCTGGACAAGTACCTCAAAGAGGGGGATCTGAGCAACAACCCGGAGCTTAAAGAAGGCGATACGGTGTTTGTGCCTATAATGGACGAATCGAAACTGATCCCGTCTATACATCAGCCTTTCCGCTCCCGGATCACCGTAAGTATAATCGGCTCGGTTAGCAAGCCCAGCACATACAAGGTATCGGCGGATTCCAGCATCCTGGATGTCTTAAAGCTGGCCGGAGGGCCTACGGCTGACGCAGACTTAGAAGGTGTAACGGTTGTGCGCAAGGGAGATGGAAAACGCCTGGAAGTAGACATGGAAAAGGTGCTGACAGAGAGCGATATAGACCAGATGATACCCTTACAGGAGGACGATACCATATTCGTCCCCACCACCAAGTCCAAGCGGGAGCTCTGGAGCACTATAGTCAAAACCGCTGCCGAGATATCCACCGTGTTTATCGCCTATATTCTGATCACCACCGGAACCGGGATAGCCAGGTAGTGGAATAGGGAAATCATCTGTTAAATAATCCAAGGATTGACAGGGGAAACCAATTTGGCTGAAGAACATGGGATAATGAGAAGAATATCTCGTATATCATCGAGATTATACGGTGATTTGAGATATATATGTAGAGGTGAAGGTTTAACTCAAGAAAGATTAGAAAGTTATATTAGAGAAGTTACCATTGATAGAATAAAACTCGCGTTTTCTTTGTATACTTGTGCCATAAGTCTTGATGAACATAAAGACAAAAAGGATGGTGACTATCGTAGTATAATATCGAGATGCTATTATTGTCATTATCACCTTGCAAGAGCAATGATTTTCTGGATTTCGCGAGATGATATTGACAAACACGAAAAATTACCTAAAAATCTTGGTAAAATTCTATCTACAGAATATGCCGAATTTATTGATAAATTAGAGAGATTTCGCGGTATTAGGAACGAAGTTGAATACTCACCTTATCCAGAGGTTGATAGATCCCTGAGAGAAATATCAGAGCATATATTAGTAGAAACTAAGACTTCCATTGAGCTTATGGTCTGTTGTTTTCAAGAAAGGGAGCTGGATTTTGATGAGAATATGTAATTCAAGATACTTGGAAATTGATGAAGAAAATATAGAAAAGAAAGTATATGAAGCTTTTACCGAGAGATTTGGGGCAGGATTTGTCAAGAAAATATATATAGGTAAATATCCCTCAAATTATGAAGTGGTTGTTTATATTAAAAGTAAACGGGATTTAACAGAGATTTTAAAGCTAAGTCATCTTCTGTCTGATGATTTTGAGGAACAAGGTTTGCCTGTGGGAATATCTGTGAGGGAATATGAAAGTTAAAGGATGGAAACCTACTACTGCGGAATTTATGAACGCTACTCTTTGCCGATTGATGACACCAGAAGAACTCAGTATCAAAATTCAGGTCTTATATAGGTAATACTGATGCTTAACCTTGAATTTAAATGCCCGAATAATTTTTGAATATTTGGTTAAACAAAAAATAAGTCACTGGTATAAAAGATGTCCGATGTAATTGAATCAACTCCCATAACCGTTATCAAGCCCTCCGGGAAGTGGAGCTTTCCCAGCTTTCGGGAGGTGTGGAAATACCGGGAACTGCTGTATTTTCTGGTATGGCGGGACGTTAAGGTAAGGTATAAACAGACGATTTTAGGCGCGGCCTGGGCTGTTATCCAGCCGTTTTTTACCATGGTGGTATTCAGCATATTCTTCGGCAGGTTTGCCAAAGTGCCCACCGACGGTCTGCCGTATCCCATATTCGCCTATTCGGCCCTTATACCCTGGCACTACTTTGCCCATGCCCTGTCCCAATCCGGACAAAGCCTTGTGCGGGAACAGCGGCTTATAACCAAGGTCTATTTTCCCCGGCTGGTAATACCCTTAGCTCCCATGTTCAGCGGACTGGTGGACTTTGCCATCGCCTTTATACTTTTAATTGCCATGATGATATGGTACGGAATAAAACCCACTATCGGCATACTGGCTTTACCTCTGTGGACGATACTGGCCATGATGACGGCTTTGGCTGTGGGTACATGGCTTTCAGCCTTAAACGTAAAATACCGGGATGTCCGATACACCATACCCTTTTTGACCCAGTTGTGGCTTTTTTCTACACCTATCGCCTATTCGTCCAGCATTGTGCCGGAGAGATGGCGGGCATTGTATGGATTGAATCCTATGGTGGGGGTTGTAGAGGGCTTCCGGTGGGGATTGCTGGGCAAAGCGCCGCCTTCCATGACTATGGTATTAATCTCAGCCGGTGTGGTGCTGGTTTTGCTTATAGGGGGATTGGTATACTTTCGGAGGACGGAACGGACTTTTGCGGATATAGTCTAGGGATATACGATATATCCTCTGAAGTTTTTCTTGGCAAATTCCATAAGCAGAATTAAGAGGGGGAAATCATGAAAAAAATTGAATTCTTAGAACACCCCATTATTAAAAAGTTAGACACCCGTTTTATTACAAATGACAAGGGTGAAAAAGAAGAGATTGTTTTTAATTTTATGAAGTTTCAGAAATTATGGACTGAAATTGAAGAGACGCTGGATATG
>WJIO01000251.1 GCA_014730235.1 Candidatus Poribacteria bacterium | reverse complement strand
CTTCTATAACCTTGCGCGAAGGACTATGGGCCTGGTCGGTCTATGGGATATTGTGGCTTTCGATGAAGTTGCTGGCATATCCTTTACGAACAAAAACGGCGTTCAGATAATGAAGGACTATATGGCATCAGGTTCCTTTGCCCGTGGTCGGGACCAGATGAGCGCTTATGCCTCAATGGTTTTTGTGGGCAATATAAATCAACCGGTTGACACACTGGTCAAAACGAGTCATCTATTTTCGCCATTTCCCGATGGTATGATAGATTCTGCTTTTTTTGATAGATTCCACGCATATATCCCTGGATGGGAAATTCCCAAGATGCGTCCAGAGTTTTTTACCAATAACTATGGTTTGATAGTGGATTATCTGGCAGAATATCTGCGAGAGATGAGAAAGCGGAACTTCTCGGATGCTATAGATAAATATTTCAGGCTGGGTCGGGATCTGAACCAGCGTGATACTATAGCTGTTCGGAAGACCGTTTCAGGTCTGCTGAAACTACTTTATCCCCATGGAGAATATGATAAAGAAGCCGTTCGAAGGTGCTTAGAGTATGCTCTGGAAAAGCGTCGTAGAGTAAAGGAACAGCTCAAGAAAATCGGCGGCATGGAATTCTATGATGTGCATTTCAGCTTTATTGACAGCGAAGATGGGGAGGAGATATTCATCTCAGTGCCGGAACAGGGGGGCGGTAAACTCATTCCAGAAGGGCCGATGAATCCGGGGATAATTCATACAATTGCCAGAGGCAGTAATGGTCATATCGGTCTATATCGTATTGAAACGCAGGTGACCCAGGGTAATGGTTCAGCCCGATTCTCCGGTCTTGGTTCCAATTCCATCGCCAAAGAATCTCTGAGAGTCGCCTTCGACTACTTCAAAGCCAATGCGCGCAGGATTAGCACCTCACCAAAGGCCGGCGACCATAATTACCATATCCATATTGTTGAGTTGCATAACTCAGGTTCATCAAAAGATCTGACTCTGGCCAGTGTTATTGCTCTGGCTTCAGCATTGATGAAGAAACCAATTCAATCCCAACTCGTTGCATTAGGCGGGATGAGCCTAGGGGGTAATATTGTACCTGTGGAAAGCCTATCTGAAACCATGAGTGTCGCCTTTGACTCAGGGGCAAAACGCGTTCTTATGCCCACCAGCAGCGTAGGGGACATCCCTACTATCCCCGGAGAGTTATTTGCAAAATTTCAGACCAGTTTTTATGCTGATCCCATAGATGCAGTGTTTAAGGCATTTGGGGTGGATTAGCAAAAAACTATTGACAATGATTGTCTCGATAAATATAATACTTGGCGAAAAGCGGAATTTCTGATTCAAAATATCTAATTTCTTATTCGTCAAGATTTTGCATGTATTAAGCGGCATGAAAACCATAAAGCCAAAATATTGAAATTAAATCATGTAATGAAAAAATGAAATTGTGTTTTTCAAAAAGACATATATCTGCAAGAAATTCTAAAACAAATATAAAATAACCATTTCTCAGAAAGGATAGGAAGGAAAGGGATGCGTAATAGTATTAATATAATGGTGAAAAACCTTCCCTTCCCAAATAAATAATTTCCTCTTCAAATAGTATATTCACAGCTTAATGAATATGGACAGCAACCGCACCCATAAGTACCTCTGGGATTGGGATAAAAGCTGTCTCTGTCTATAGCCTCGTTTATTCTGAATATCAGCTTCATAAGCTTCTGTTCCCTGCGAATGTCCGGGACAGATTCCAGCACCTGGATACCGGGCTTCTTTGTCTTCACCAGGTTCACCAGCACCAGCTTCTCCGGCATCCTGCCATATAGCATTCTGAAGGCCCACCCGTAGAGGATAAGCTGAAGGTTGCCGTCAGCACTGGATTCCGGAAGCCTGGAGGAACTGGTCTTGAACTCATAAACCACATCATCATGGGATACCATGTCAATTCTCCCCACCAGGTCCTTGGGCAGAAGGAGACCTGAAGGTATGTCCACCAATGGCAGCCGGAACTCCATCTCCACTTCCCCAGGTGAAAGATGTTCGAAGCTGCTGACGTATTCGTTTATCAAAGCCTTTCCTTTTTCCATAAGTTCGTCCGGTTCGGCATCGTCCCGGAATAAAACATTTCTGTCATTTACCTCCCGTCTGAACCCCACGCTGAATATCTCGGTAAATTTGCTTATGTCCTCCACCCCACCGTTCATCAGGGCCCTGTGGAAATGGCTGATGGAGTCGTGTATCGCGCTGCCGAAGGAAACAGCCGAGGGGATATAATCCCATTTCCGGTTTTCCCGATATTGTAGATAATATTTGTATGGACACGAGAGCATTGTGGCAATCTGGTTATATGAAAGATGAATTCTTTCCTCGTTTAGCTTCAACATCAGACCACCTCCTGACTGGACTCATCCGGCTTCCCATTCCCCTTCTGCATATATTCCAGGACTGCGATAACCGCAGAGGCCATCTCCTTGTTGAGATTCATAGGATCCCGGGTCTGGAACATGCGTTCCGTCAGATCCAGCACATCGTGGGAGACCATGCCGGCTTTTGTCCTCAGGGCTTTGATGGCATTGAGCTGCTCCTTTGTGATCCGACCGTTGCCCTTGTTGGGCGACATAGAATCCATGCTGTTATCCGTATCATCCTGGTATAAGTGCAGTCCAACACCCATTAAAGTAGATGTCTTTTTGAGACTATCCGATGCGGCGCTTTTAAGGTCATCGCCAATAGAAACAGGTTCTCCCTGTTTGTCCCTGGCAAGCTTTTTCGAACCAAACTGGGATTTGACAATCCCTTCCGCTGTAAGCTTACCCAGGACGATAACGTGACCGTCAACGATCTCATATTTCTCTATACTGAAGGACCAGTTGTGAGAAAATGCCGTGTTTAGCCGCTTTATGACGCTGTGGGTTTCTACATAATCAAGATATTTTCCGCCAGGGCCTTTGCGCTTCTTGATCTCCTTAGGTTTAAACTCCTGTTCCAGGATATCTATATCCATAACTCACACCTCCGTTACAACCGATAGAATGTCTTAACCTGTAAATCCAGGTTAAGGCTGTGTCATGTATTGTGAAACAAATAAATTCACCCACAAACAAATAAGAATCAAAATGTATAGGTAAGGGATGTTTAACTTTGGAGCGCACTACTCAAAACTCTGAGAAGTTCTTCTCCAAACCTGTTTAAATCGGTCAATTCGATGAACCTGTGGAAGTGTTCCGCCATGAAACTGGTATTGATGCCCAGACCCAGAAGCTCCACACCTGCGTCTCTGGCAAGTTCTACAGCCCTTTTGAATCTTATCTCGGATTCTATATCTTCGGCATCTGTGGCTGTGATAAGTATCTTTTTCCTCTCCTTGCGACCTTCTAATTTTCTCAACACATATGGTATATGTTCCTGGGTGTATGTGCCGTTGCGGTTGGTGGCGCTTACCAACCTTGTCCTGACGTCATAATAGTCTTCATGAAACTGCTTATACAGGTACCGCTTCAGGCCCGGGTTGGTGGAATATCCTGTGACGGCAAAGGATATACTCAGTTCATGCAGGACTTCACCCAGGACAGCCACGGCTTCCTTTGAATACCCGATCCTGTCACCGGTTCTCATGGAATGAGATTCATCCAGGAGAATATATACAGCCAGACTATCGGGATCTGTTTCTCTATTCATATTGGGCCTGTTAAGTCTCTGCTTCATCACCCGATCATCGCCAGCGGCAATCTTCCACAGTCTTTTCATGTCAGGGGAACCGGAAGTCAGCATGGTCTGGACAGACTTCCTCCTGCTGCGCCTCCGCTTTGTCTCCACCAGGCTTTTCAGATGCTGGATAAGATAGCCCTGGTGTCGGGTGTGATGCCTGATGAGGTCCAGATATTGCGACAGGGGGCGCTTGTCCGGGATAATCTCTGTTTCGCCTTCATCCACGTTCTCGTCCTTCATGTGGGGGTAATCACCCATGTCGTCATAGTCCGGGTCCAGCTTATACTCCTCCAGGGAATCTATGACTTCATCGGGAAGGCTTTTGCCGTTTACATTATCTGAACCTGGAACTAAGCTCCGGGATTTTTGGGCTTTATGACCGTCCTCCAGGCGCTTCAGCTTCCCATATATCTCCCGGGATACCTGCAACACTCCGTGACTGTCCTTTGCCTTTACGGCTTTATCTACTAGTTTTCCCATGCTGTATATCAGGTCCCGGGCTTCTTTTGGGATAGGAGATGTATCGTAGCCCTTGCCCATCATGTATAACCCGTGAAGCGTCTGTGTGGATAAAGGTATACGGGAATAATCTTTCTCCCCTATTATCTTCCCTATCTCGGCCTCAAACAGGGCGTCTAATCCCTCATATCTTCTGGTCATTAACCCCTCTATCCTGGCGTCCTCCAGGGAATTCAGGATGTCAGCAAGGAGCGCTGACTCCTTTGACGCCTTCTCCTTCAGATCCATAATGGAGAATAAGTTGTGTCCTGACTCGTGGGCCACCAGGAATTTAGCCAAACTGAAAGCGTCCTTTGTGTTCTCCAATGGTGGAATGCGCATTTCTCCGACTGTAATGGACGCCGTAGAGCCTGTGAAGATAACCTTCAGGTCATAATCCCCGGTGACCATCCGGGCGAAGCTCCTCAACCTGTCCTCTATGTGGAATTTTGACATCAAAAATGCACCTCCTCTCATTTGAATATGGCGTTGAAAATATCCCGGGCCTTGTCCCGGTCGGCCTTTGACATCTTCCCCAGGATGGAAGTCTCAGCAGAAGTCCTGACATCCATCACCTGGGCTTTCCGGCAGAAAGATATAAGGCTTCGGGTGGTAACTGTTCCAAATGTTTCGCCTTCCTTCATGGCTTTTCTTATGGTATTGGCAAACTGAACCATGTTCTTTGCGACTTTTTCATCTGAGTATCCAGACATGTCCATTATCAACCTGGCTTCGGTCTCAGGAGATAGATAGTCCAACGAAACCACTGTATCGAAACGATCCATGAACTCAAAGCTCATGGTCTCTATGCCCTTGTATATGGGAGAGTCGGGAGGATTCATGGTGCAGATGAACCTGAAATCCCTGTGGGCTTTTACCAACCTGGGTTCTCCGGCTACGGTGATGGTGATCTTCCTGCTGTCCAGTGCTTCATTTATTACCTTCATGACGCCAGGATCCACCGAATTGATCTCATCCAGCAGAAGCCAGTAACCGCTTTTCATGGCCCGGGGCAGTATACCGTCTTTCCAGATAGTGCTGCCGTTTACTACTGTCATGGCGCCTAACAGGTTCTCCACGGTTATGTCGTTATGCCCACAGGCGTTCAGCAG
>WJIO01000022.1 GCA_014730235.1 Candidatus Poribacteria bacterium | reverse complement strand
TTGCTGGCAAATGCCAGCAACAATACCAAGATGATCCAATCGTTGTGTGCTATAGGTTTCTTCATACATATGCTATCCTCCATGAACAAAGAGGATAACACAATATTATCTCAAACGCTACTTAAAGGTGCGGAACATAGGATAAACATCAATTTGATTATTATTATTCTGGTGGTGTTCTGGAAATTCTACTTGTTTTTGATATATCCCCAGACAGAAGGCAAAGCGTCAGATGGGTTTACAGAAAGCATACCATCTATACCGCTTATCATCAAATTGTTAATCTCTTCCTCTGTGCGAGGGACATTGGATATGCGCATATCATCAATTGCACCGATAAAGAACCTTCCACCACAGCAGCTATTGGAAATTTTAAAAGGTGCATCTGTGGCATTTAAGGGGCCGGGTATCTCCATTGATCCTGTTTCTTCACCGTCCACATAAACCTTGATTTCATTTCCGTCATAGGTGATGGCATGATAATGCCATTCGCCGTAAGGAACGACAACCGTTGAATTAGCTGGCCCTACCCATGCCCCGTTATTCAGCCAGGGGCCCATATAAAATCCATCCCCCTGTTCATAGGCAGCCAGAACATACTCGTTTTCTTTTCGGGGTATTCCCACCACTTCCTGGGGATCAATATCTTCCAGATTTAACCATAGCTCGATTGTCAAACCATCTTCAAAACTTAAATCCGGATGTGCTTCATATTCAATAAAGGCATCGATTTCGAAGAACAGAGCCGTGCCAAATTTCCCGGCTATCCACTCATGGCCTCCCTGTATTTCCAGATCATGTCCTCGGCCCGATAAGTCTTTTATAATGTCATCTTTGGCATCGTTGAAAGACCATAGGGCCATTGTGTTTTCATCTATATCAACAGCAATTACAGAATACGTAAAGATCATCATAAATACTATGGCAACTAAATTAATAGCTCTGAATCTCATCTTGATTTCCTCTTTCTATAACATACTCCTGTAGCTCAGTCATCCAACAGCAGGGATTTTGTTTCAAGTATCTTGGCTACCGTTTTGGCCCTGCGAATGATAACAGATTCAGCCCTGGTTTCATCATAGGAATCCATTAGGGCCTGACCTCGTTCTGTAGGATCAGGTTTGTTGGTAAACATAATGTTAAGTTTTCTCAGCTTTACAACTCGCTGGCTTAAACCTTCGGATTTCTCTTTGTCTGGTGGCTTAACGTAATGTTCCTTATAAATTTGGATTGCTGTTTCTGGCATGATAATCTCCAATTGTTTGAATAATAGCTCTAAGTTTCTTTCTCCCGATTTCGGATATATTCCGGTTGGGCGATCTGCATTTCCTGGGGGACCAGACCAGCCAGTATCGCTTCCATATCATTTACCACAATACGGCCAATATTGAGCAGTGCCTCACCAATAGCACCAGCCCTGTGAGAAGAAAGGATAACATTATTTAGCCTGCATATAGGGTGATCTGCCGGAAAAGGCTCTTTAGGATAAACGTCAATAGCCGCTTTAAAACGGTTTTCCACAAGCATCTCCGTCAGGACTTCAAAATCCACCACGTGGGAACGACTCAGCAACACAAATACAGAATCGGATTTTATTTTACTGAGATATTTCCGGTCAATCAGGGCTCTGTTGGACGCAGTAGGTACAGCCAGCACAAAGATGAATCGGGATGTGGACATAAGGGTTTCCAGATCCACAGGTTTTACACCTTGGGTGCGGAGATAAGTATTCGTAAGCCAGGGGTCATAAACCTGAATTGGGCAGCCAAATGGTTCTATCAAAGGTTTAAGAGAACGGGCTATACCTCCAAAACCGATAAAACCCACCTTTTTCCCATAAAGCGTAAATGTACCTCCGAATTCCGTATGACTCCACTGGGCTTCACCTACACGAAAGGCTGCATCATTCCAGACTATCTGTCGAGATGCCGCCAGGGCCAAAAGCAATCCCATCTCAGCCACAGCCGGACCAAAGGCCGGAGCACAACTCATAACACGAATTCCTTTTGAAAAACATGTATCATAATCCAGATGTTTGGGTGAAGGAAAACCGCCGCTAACTTCCATAATGACCTTTAACTTTGGATATTTCGAAACATCGCCATATCGCCAATATCCAGTGATAAAACCCACTACATCATTCCTGGCTGCTTCCAATTCAGCTTCGGGTATCTGCTCATTTTTACCCCATACTACATTTGCCATGGAATACAGGCGTTTTAAGTCTTCAGAATAAAATATGTTTTCAAGCCTGCGAAATGCTGGATCCAGAACAACTGTTTTTGACATTAATTGATCTCCTTGTATATCCTCTATAAATGTCTACTTATCGGGATTACTGATCCGCGAAACGCCACCATGCAAGGGTGGCGATCAATCCGTAAATAATTGTCAGGAAAAGAATAATATAGCTTATCACCCCTAACTGCGCGTTTTCTGTATATAACGCCGGGATTGCCCATGGAAAATAGGGACCTAGACCTACCAAACTTATAAACTGGGCTATAATAAGGGTAAGAATCACAAAACCTAAAGGAGGTAAGTATCCGCGACCGTAACTTGCGAAAAATGCTACTGGTGTACTGAGTAGCATTGAAATAAGAGAGGTTATCAAGTATGTATAAGCCCTACGGAAAGACATATCATCTGACCACCCTGAAAGCTGGATAATCTTTCCGATAATAAGACCGGAAGCCAGAGAAATATTATTAACGGCTTTTATCTTGCCAAAACTCTTCGTTAAATTTTCTGTTCTGATAACATTATTCATAATAAATTTTAATGGTTTAATAATGGCAATAATTGAAATTTGACAGACCCACAGCGGCATTTTACAGAAGGTCATCTGCAAAGTCAATAAAAAAAAACATCTCTTATGGTCTTATGGATGACCTTTATCGCAACTATCGCAACCGTTCTTTCGATAAAGCACATTCATCGGCTATCTTTCCTTCATCGCAGGAGCTATAGCCCATATTACAATTTATACCACAATCTTTCTGTCAGTTAAATAAAAAAACAGCATTTTGAACCAATAGTTCAAGTTGTCATTTTTTTTCGACTACAATTACCTGTTTTATATGATAATATATATTCAGGAGGTAAGAAAATCTCAAAAGTTAATACCCAGATCCGGATAATAAGATACCGACAGGAGCATTCTGAAGCAACAGACGCACAGGTGGCTGAAGCTGTAAGGATTACAGAGAGATATATCAATTTCTGCAAAAATGAGATAAGTGATCTTACAGAATGCATACTGAAGACATATCTCAACGAAGCCAAATTGACCACCATAATATCAAAGCTCCAGCCGGATAATAGCTATAAAAGGCATATACTGGATAAAATGCAAGGCCTGCAACAGGGTTCATGGAGCGGAAGGTTAGAGGTAGCCGCAGAAGATGATAAACCATCAAAAAACTATCTCAGGATAGGCATCCCGTCTCCTGATAAACATAAAGAGATTATGCAATTCTGGCATAATAGCCTGTTGTATGAACCACTTAATAAAATCGGAATAACATTTTTTCTTCCACTTTATGCCTTTTGCTCCGTCTTAATAAATGAAACCAATAAATTATTAAAGAAGGTGGAGAGCAATGAGGACAGAAGACGGATATATAGTCAGCAAATGTCTTAATGGCGATAAGGCAGCCTTTGGCCTGCTGGTGGACAAATACAAGGCCAGTATATATGCTCTGGCCTATTCAAAGCTGCACAACTTCCACGATGCTGAAGATGTTGTCCAGGAAGCCTTTATAAAGGCCTATCAGAAACTACATACCTTAAGATACTGGGACAACTTCCTGGCGTGGCTTTATTCCATTACATCCAACCTCTGCAAGGACTGGGTTCGCTCACAGTCCAGCCGTCCTGATGGTGATTACATCGAAGACCAACCGGATGATTTCATGAAAAAATCATCCATGAATTCTTATCGACAGGATTCAATGGTGGAATCCCTGGACGAAGCTCTTAACTCCCTTCCTGAAAATTACCGATTGATATTAACCCTTCATTACCTGGGCGGTCTGAAAAGACGCGAAATAGCCCGATTTCTCGGTGTTTCCACCCGGACTGTTACCCACAGATTGAGCATGGCCAGGGCCAGATTAAAAAAGGAGATGGTCACGATGATGTCAGAATCATATCAACAGCACAAGCTAAACGCCAATTTCACCTTTAAGATTGTAGAAACCGTAAGGAAAATACGGGTAAAACCATTACCCCGTAACCCCTGGATACCCTGGGGATTATCAACAGCCGTATGCGTCCTTTTTACATTAATAAGCATGAATTTATCATCTAATATACCTAAAGTTGCGGCTTTTAACAATATTACCTCGTCAGTTCCGGTGGAAAAGCGAATGGTAAAAGAATCTACTCCCCGGGGGATAAAAGAAGATAAGATTGCATCTCAGCGTCATGTAAAAACCCCGGTAAGCTCTAAAAATATACCTGTATTCCTTACGGAGATGTCAAGTGGTGAAAACTCATCAGGAATGGGGGATGCACAGGATTACCTCATGGCATCGGGAACACCGGAAGGGAACATGCAGCAGAAAACAACCGTCTCCGGTAAGATTACAAAAGCGGAAAACGGAAGGCCTATATCCGGGGCGGAAGTCCGTCCCGGCCTACTCAGACATGGCTCTGCGACAACGGATCAGGATGGAAATTATGAATTTGAATTGAAAAATTATGGGGATATAAGCGTCTGGGTTGCAGCCGATGGCTTTGCCACTCAGTTCAAAATGGTTGCAATATCCCGAGGGCAAAAGCTGGAAAATATTGATTTTGCCTTGATACCCGGAACAGATGTAATCGGTAGGGTTATAGATGACAAGGGAAATCCTATTGAAAATGCAGAGGTGCGGACACCTATTAGTGGTAATAGTGGTAAGAGAATAGGACCTGCCAGGACTGATTTACAGGGTCAATACACCCTGAAAGGCCTGGAACAGTCTCATATATATAAAATAACAGCCGAACACCAAGATTATAAATATGGACAGGTGGAAATTGAAGTAACAAAAACAGGCAAGACGAATGTCCCGGACATTATGCTTAAACCGCGAGCCGGAATTAATGTTACTGGTAAAGTTACAAACGAAGCCGGAGAGCCAATATCAGGAGCGGAAGTCATAGCAGGCAAAATGCCCTATATGAGTGAAAACTTAACTGCGAAAACAGATGAAACCGGGCGATACACAGTTAAATATTTACCTGAAGGTGATAATTGCGTCATAGCTAAAGCAGAAGGTTATGCTTCTGGTCTAAAAAGCATTGATGTTGGTAAAAGGAACATGGAACTGGATATTGTGTTAAACCAGGGTAAAATCCTGGCAGGGAAGGTAACAGAACAGGACGGCAAGCCTATTCAGGGAGTTAGTATAGCCTTTGGTCTATTTAAAGACCGTATGAGAATACACCATATAGTTACATGGACTAAGACCGACGCTGATGGTAAATTTGAAGCCGAAAATATCCCGGATATAGAAGGAACACATATTGACGCTGCTGTTATGAGGGATGGATATACTGATATTCGTGGAGTGTCTGTAACACCGGGGGATACCAATCTGGAATTTGTCATGAAACAATCGGGAAAACTTGCGGGTAGAGTTGTAGACGCGGAGACTTCAAAACCCATCACCCACTTTATTATCAAGCTGGACTTTCCGAAACTGGAACCCGGTGAGGATGTTCCTAGATACGGTATGTCCTGCGATTGGAACCGCAGCGGGGTGAGTTATGTTTCGGATGAAGGTGAGTTTGTGGCCCCGGGTTTTCCTGTTGGAAGCATATACAAACTTACAGCCATAGCTGATGGATATGCCCCTGCTACTGTAGCCCGTGTCACTGCCACAGAAAAAACGGATTTTGATGATCTGGTGATCAGTATGGAAAGGGAAATTATCGTCAAGGGTATAGTTACCGACGCAGAAACCGGAAGACCACTGGAAAATGCCACCATACATCACTTCAACGCCGAATATCCCATGATCTCATCACCGTATTCCAACGCGGGAAAAAGCGGTACTGGCTCAACTCTGAGTGGTACTGATGGTTCGTTCTCTATTGGTGCAGTACCGGGAGAAAACTTCCTGTACGTTGATCATATCCGGTATGCGCCTATGGTAATCGGCCCCTTTGAGGGGAAACCCTCAGTCATCGCAAAGCTTAATAAAGGAGGAAAAGTCAGCGGCCATGCCCGTAAAGGCACAGAGCCAATATCAGGCCACAGCATAAAACTCAGACTGCTGGAGGGGATACCAAATATTAAAGTAAAGGAAGACCATGAGGTAATGCAAGGAAAAGGTCTTTTTGCTTATATGAAAATTACAACAACAGACGACGAAGGTTACTTTGAAATAGAAAACCTTATACCGGGCAAATACCGTCTTTCCCAGATGATGAGCGGAGAAGGCTTTGCCACCAGTGTAAGAATTACCGAAATCCAGGTATCCGAAGGTGAAACTACTTCCGTTACACTGGGCGGGGGTGGTGGTGTTAAACTTCATGGTGTGGTTACAGGTGAAGACGGGAAACCGATAAAAGACGCTACTGTCAGTGTGCGTATTGAAGATGACCTATTACATTCAGGCGGGGCCGATATAACCGACTCGGACGGTAACTATGAAATCCGGGATTTACCAATGGGAATACATCAATTAAGTGCTATGAAAATTGAGCGATGTTTACCCGGTGAAGCCTGTCCAATGCCCATGCGCTATACTGGCACTGTGGAAGTTTCTGAAGGTGCTGAAGAAATAGAGCAGAATATTAAGCTGACCAGCGGTGGATTTCCTACTCCTAAAGTGCCGGAAAAATACGCTCCCCCTGATATAGATTCATCGGGCAAAAAGATAATCCTGCCCGAAGAAACCACAGAAAAATACCCGAAACTCACTGATTTTGAGGACGGTTTCGAAGGATGGATAAAATGGAATATCGAGGACGAAATAAGCACCCAGACCTGTGAAATAATTTATGACGAAGAGAAAAAATCCAACGTTGTGGAATTTAAGCGCACAAATGGAGGCAGCAGCGGGTCTCAGATAGGATTAGCCCATGATGTATACATTGACCTGTCAAAATATAATGAGCTATACCTGCAGATGGATATGAAACCCATCTATCAAAGCCTTGAGGGTACTGGATGGGCAGGAGGTGGTGAGTATCCTGTAAATGTGGAATTGACCTTTGTAGATGAAAAAGGAATTGGTTACAGGTGGCTACATGGGGTTTATTACAAAGGTGAGAGTAAATATCCCAGCAGTTCCACGAAGGTTGGGCAGAAACAGTGGCATACATACATATCACCCAATCTGAAAGAGATGATCCCTGTATGTGCCGATGCGGTATTGGTGGAAGATGGACGCAGATACGGCAAAGGATACCACGAATACAATCCGCCAGTGGTTCCTAAAGCCATAACGAGAATCCTGATCTTCGGTGGAGGATGGGATTTCATAGGCAGGGCTGATAATATTCAGTTTAAAACTTCACCTTAGACATGAGGATATGATCCAGATGGAGAATAAAAATTCATCTCGCATAAATGCGCCTGATAAAGTATATATCAAAATATTAATTTTCTTGATAAGCTTTTCATTTATGTCTTATATCATTCACTCAGGGGAGGTATACCATTTTATCTCTGTATTCTCAAGATTTTCTTACATGATACCAAAGACTCGTAATATCTGACATCACAAAAAACTGATGGTGAATCAGGTTTTTTAACATATTCATCATAATACGTGAGATTTTTATGTCCGATCTTTTTTCTAAACTTCAGTTATATAATCTTGACAATTATTAGTTATGACTTATAATTGTTATGTGTCTGGCAATCTCATTAGTTATCTTAAAATCTCGCTAATATTTTGAAGGAAATTTTAATGGATAAAAATGAATTATACAAAAAGAAACTTGGTGATAAACTTGTATTAAAGACAGCAGCAAATGAAGAGGATATAAGACGCATTGCTGATTGCGATACAGAAGTTTTTGGTAAGGATGAATGTGTTGATGAACTATGTATAAAACTGTTTACCAAGCACCCAAAAACAAACATAGACGATCTGATATATATAGAGGATGAAAAAACTGGGCAGGTGGTTTCTACATTATGCCTTATTCCCTGGAAATGGAAATATGAAGACGTAATTATTGATGTAGGGGAATTAGGTATTGTAGGTACAAGAAAACCATACCGAAGGAAGGGATTGATACGCGCTCAGGTTGATTATTTCAAAGAAAAGCTTAACCAACGGGAATTTGACATATCAAAAATCCAGGGAATACCATATTTTTACCGTCAATTTGATTATGAATATACAATACCCTTGGAGGGTGGTTATGATATAGAGTTGCATCAGATACCCGGTCTAAAGGAAGATGAAGATCCGAAATACAACATACGACGGGAAAAACGTTCAGACCTTCCAGTTCTTGAGGGTTTATATAATCAGGCTGCATGTAAACTGCAAATATATGCTTGTAGGGATGGCGATATATGGAATTATCTATATGAAAATTCTGACAATAATCACATAGGATTTGATAGCTGGGTTGTTGAGGATTCAGAATCTAACATAGTCGGATATTTCAGGGTAAAAAGACGAGGATTCACCCAGGGATTAATAGTATATGAAGTTTCAAAATTAAATTATGACATGTCTCTGGATGTATTGAGGTATCTTAAAAATCTGGCTGAGGAACGAAATAAGCCAAACATAAGGCTTAACCTGCCTGATGATTCAACCCTTGTAAAAATTGCCAATTATCATGGCGGTCGGGATGTAGGTCATTACGCATGGCAGATACATATTCCCAATATGACTCGATTTATAAGAAAGATCAGTCCTGTGCTGGAAAAACGCATAGCCCAATCACCCTTTGCCGGTCTTACAGAGGATGTTTTGATGAATCTTTATATAGAAACTATCGCCATAATTTTTGATAATGGTAAAATCGTAAAAGTAGAATCCAGGGGGCCTTCGGATGGACCTATGAGGATACCACCCAGAGCGGCTACGATGATGGTATTGGGTTATTGTTGTCGCGAAGAACTTGAGCCAAATTGGCCCGATATATGGATGCCGCCTCGTTATCAATATATTACGGACATATTTTTCCCCCGGATGAGATCCCATATTTATACCATCTATTAGTGGAGATATAATAAATGACTTCTAAAAACAATAATTATAATTATTCAGCATAAAGAAATGGCTGAAAATACTCAATAAATATAGTCCTATGTCATTCCTGCTTTTGCAGGAATGACAGGATTGAAACAGTATTTATTACTATAATGGAGAAAAAATGCAGGATAAAAAACCTAATATTGTGCTAATGGTAGCTGATGATCATGGTTTGGATACAGGATGTTATGGCAATCCCGGTATAAAAACGCCGAATTTGGATGCAATTGCTCAGGAAGGTGTTGTTTTTGACAATGCTTTCTGTACCACAGCATCATGTGCCGCAAGCCGCAGCGTTATTTTAACGGGCATATATAATCATACAAACGGAACTTATGGACATACTCATGGTTGTCACCATTTTGCATGCTTTGATAATGTAACCACATTACCGGCTTTACTCAATGAGGCAGGTTATCGCACAGCCAGAGTAGGGAAAAAACACTATGCACCGGAGAGGATATTCCCTTTTCAGCATGGACATCCCCAGGGAAAATTCGGGCGAAATGATGTGCTTATGTCAGAGAACTGCCGGGAATTCATCACCGGGGATGCTCCATTCTTCCTTTACTGGTGTTCCATGAATCCCCATCGAGGCGGCGGGATAATAGAAGAGCATCCATGCAGACCCGACAGGTTTGGTAATCCTAAGCAGAATTTTCCCAATGATGAAGAAATGGTATATAGCGACGATGAAGTATATGTTCCTCCATATCTTCCCAACACACCTGAAACCCGGGCGGAACTGGTTCAATATTGCCAATCTGTATCACGACTGGATCGAGGTGTTGGACGTTTGATGGATATACTTAAAGAAGAGGGAAAATACGAGAACACCGTTATGATTTACATCTCCGACAATGGCCCGGCCTTTCATGGGGCCAAGACCACCCTATATGAACCGGGCATGAATCTTCCCTGTATAGTCAAAAGCCCGTTGCATCAGAGCAAGGGAACTCGCTGTGATGGTCTGGTTACATGGGCGGATTTGACTCCTACAGTCTTAGACTTTGCTGGTGCTTACAAAAATCCGGAAGATTTTCATGGAAGATCATTTAAAGACATTGTAGACCAGGAATCGCCTGAAGATTGGCGAGATGAAGTATATGCAGCTCATACTTTCCACGAAATAACCAATTACTATCCAATGCGGGTAGTGCGGCAAAAGAGATATAAATTCATATGGAATATCGCTCATCCCCTCACATATTCTTCTGCTTCGGATTTATGGATCTCAGCCACCTGGCAGGGAGTGCTAAAAGACAGATTGGAAAAATACGGTGAAAGGAGTCTCCAGTCATATCTACATCGCTCCAAATTTGAGTTATATGATCTTGAGAAAGATCCCTTTGAAGTAAATAATCTGGCAGATAAAACCGAATATGCAGAACTTGTGGAGGAATTTTGTCTAAAAATTAAGAACTTTCAGAAAAAGACAAATGATCCCTGGATTCATAAATGGGAATATGAGTAAGAAATTAAAACCGGTAGGAATAATTTCTGCAGTGCCATAATGGGCTGAGGCACTGCAATTTTTTATTGCATAATTAAATATAGAAACTGAGAATTAAAAAAGGTTCTTATAGCAAGTATTAAGAGGATTTAGATTGAAGAACAGTATGAAAATTCTCAACAAATATTGTCCCGCGTCATTCCAGCTAAGACTGGAATCCAGAAAAAGATTATCTTGAAAGACTAGATTCCTGATTTCGCAGAAATGACAGGTTTATAGATTTTTCTTATTATATAACACTAAAACAGGAAGAAACATATAAAAAAGTGATCACCTCAAAGAAAAAATTTCCATTCTAATGAATATTTTTCTATACAATAACTATCCTGAACCGCTCTTACCGACCATATTCAATCCATTCGCGACAAAATATAATAGCTATAAAAACTATATATTATTGGGCTAAACTTATTATAAATATATAAATTTTTTATATGGCAAGCTAATTGCGTCTGATTATTTTTGGTGTTTACTTTTTCACCTATATTAAAATTTCAATTCATTCAAATACTAAATTCCAGCCGGTGACATACTCTTGTCACATATTTTTAGTATAATTATTGAGCAACAGGTAATTTATAATTCAATATATATATGAAAAATGAATGAAAAGATTTATAAAAATATTATAGATTCCTTACCATATGCCTTCCTTGTGCTGGATAAAAATTTCCGGATAATTAAATGTAATCGTATATGTCAAACTTTATTTTCAAGACCTCAAGAAGAAATAGAAGGTAAAGATCTTTCAGAAATAATACCCCATAAAGAACTTAGAACACAGGCTGATCTGGTCTTAAAAGGCAGCAATACAAAGCTGGTCGAACTGAATTTGGAGACAGAAAATCCCAAAATTCTCAGAGCTACAGTAACATCCCTAAACAATTTAGAAAAAAATGAAAACGCGCTGTGTTTAATTACTCTTGAAGATATAAGCGAAAGGGCACGTTTGGAATCTCAACTTTTACAATCGGAAAAGCTGGCCGGCATGGGTCTCCTGGCTTCTACAATCGCCCACGAATTAGGTAATCCTCTCAGCATTATGAATTCAACCCTTCAATATATACAAAAAGTACTGATGGATTCAGAGAAAGATAATTCGGAGATAATTACCCCTTTCGAAACCATAATGGATAGTATAAGACAAATGCACGATCTTTTGAGGATACTATCAGGTTTTACCGGTTCTCAAAGACCGCGATTTGAATTTACAGACCTTCGTCCAGTTTTGTCCCAGATGCTTACATTTATACATAAAGAAGCTGAGATTCATAATATAAGTGTAAGTTATCAATTTGTTGAGAATATGCCTGAATGTGAAATTGATGTCAGGGAAATAAAGCAATTGCTTTTAAATTTATTAAAAAACGCTATTGAAGCCATGCCTCAGGGTGGATTGTTGAATGTTAAAACATATTTAAATGAGGGAAAAGATTCCATGTTTATCGAGATTTCCGATACCGGTCAAGGACTAACTGAAAGTGAATTACGATCCATTTTCAGGCCTTTTTATTCCACAAAACCCTCGGGTACAGGTCTTGGATTACCTTTTTGTAGAAGGGTTGTAGAAGAACACGGCGGAGAGATTAACGTTGAAAGCAAACCCGGCAAAGGAAGCGTATTTACTATAATTCTTCCCATAAGTCAGGAGGAAGATATATGATTAATATGGAGGATAATCAACAAACCAAAATATTGATAATTGACGATGAGCCGGGTATTCACCAAGTATTAAATTCTGCATTTCAACCGGATTTTACTGTATACGACGCCATGTGTGGAGAGGACGGTCTTCGAAAAATTGATGCGGTGTCCCCTGACCTGGTTCTTTTAGATATTATAATGCCACGCATGAGTGGTATGA
This sequence comes from Candidatus Poribacteria bacterium, assembly GCA_014730235.1. Taxonomy (GTDB): domain Bacteria; phylum Poribacteria; class DTPJ01; order DTPJ01; family WJIO01; genus WJIO01. The sequence continues at coordinate 1,855 of WJIO01000022.1, read as the reverse complement.
CGGTATTAAGACGTCTATCACAAAACCAAAGAAATACCCCTGTAATTGTTTTTACAGGCTTTGGGAGTATTGATTCAGCGGTTCAGTCTATAAAACTTGGTGCTATTGATTATATTGAAAAACCTTTTGAAATACCACGTTTGAAAAAAAACGTATCCGAAATCCTTAAAGGACGAAGAAGGTATAAGGAACTTCAAAGCAAACATAAAATAATAGGTAAAAGCCCTCAAATAAAAAAAGTATGGAAAATGATAGAAAAATATGGACCAACGGATTTACCTATACTTTTATATGGAGAAACAGGAACAGGAAAAGAACTTTTTGCCAGGGCTATACACGAAATAAGCAAGAGAAGTCAAAAGGCATTTGCGCCTGTTGACTGTTCTACGCTTCCGGAAACTCTATTTGAAAGTGAAATATTTGGTTATGAAAAAGGTGCATTTACCGGAGCGGACACTTCAAAACCAGGACAGCTTGATTGGGCCCATAAAGGTACATTTTTCCTGGATGAAATATCTAACTTATCTCTACAATATCAGGCTAAGCTTCTTCGAGTTATTCAGGAGCGTCAATATGTACCTTTGGGTGGTAAAACAGCCAAGGACGTTGATGTAAGATTTATTAGTGCCAGTAATGTTGACCTTACACAAGCTATCGCCAATAAGACTTTTCGGGATGATTTGTATTATCGTATTTCAGGGGTTTGTATAGAATTACCTCCTCTGAGGGATCGCAAGGGTGATATAGAGCTTCTCACCCACAACTTTATAAGCAAATACTCTCAAAAATATGACAAACCAGCTATGGAAATATCTGATGAAGCAATGGATTTAATTTGTTTATATTCCTGGCCTGGTAACGTCAGAGAACTGGAATACGCTGTAGGAGGGGCAGTGGTTGCGGCAGACAGGATAATATTACCCGGACATCTACCGGCAAATATCCAGAAAGGGGTATTTATTCCCAGTAAAAGAGAGGACAATAAACTGGATTTTGATCTGAATTTTAGTTGTGATATTTCCAGACCGATAGATATTAAAGATTTGGGTAAAAAGATGGCGACAGAGGCTGAAATGGCAGTTATTTCTGCGATCATGAGAAATAACTCTATGACTCAACTGGAACTGGCAAAGTTTTTAAACCTGGACCCAAAAACCTTACGGGCAAAGATAAAAGCCTTGGATAACTTATGAGGTTTTTTAGTAAAGAAATGACTATTCTTATAGTAGATGATCAGGAAAATATGTGTTGGATATTATCCAAAGTGCTTTCTGAAGCTGGCTTTTCGGTTGAGATTGCCAATACAGCCCGGGAAGCAATCTCTATAGCAGAAAAGGTGAACCTGTCTGCGGCTGTTATAGATTACCGTCTGCCAGATAAAAATGGATTTGATCTGCTGATAGAGTTAAGAAAAAAATATGCTGATTTACCTTCCATACTTATAACTTCATACGGTTCAACCAGGCTTAAGGAAAAAGCTGAAAAAATTGGTTTCAACAGCTATTTTGATAAACCTTTTGATAATAATTCCCTTATTGAGTGTCTGAAAAAAATTATTAATCATTAGGGAATGAATTCCCTAACACTTTAGGGAATTCATTCCCTAATTTAAATTAAAATAAACACATCTTACAATTTGGGAATTTCTAAAAGCCTGTAAATAAAGGTTTTGGATAAATTGTCTAATATTAAGCCATTTGGTATAAATATTGCTCTAACATATTATGAAACAATTATGTTAATATATTTTTTGTTTAACCTTTAGAAGGAGGTATTTACTAATGGCTTCAGTACAGAAGACAATGGATTCAAGTAGTTTGGCAGAAGTTGTAGATCGCATTCTTGACAAAGGTAT
>WJIO01000250.1 GCA_014730235.1 Candidatus Poribacteria bacterium | reverse complement strand
GGCATGGAGAGCGGAATGGTCAGTTCCCTCACCATCAATATATATACCTTTATCTTTATCCAGAAGTTTTTCGTTTATTGATTCCTTTACCAATTCTGACTTTTGAAAAAGCAGGCTTTCATCCTCATTCTTACCTAAAACACTGGCCATCCGGGATGCAAGATTCAGGGTCATATAGTGAAAAGAATTTACAACGGTGTTTATATCTGTAAAGACGTAGCCATCCTGTTCGCCAACCTCGCCGCTTTTTGTAAACGATCCGGGAGGCCAGTCCACAATATCCCTTATATTGCCGTCAAAATGCAATGATTTCAGAACTTCATCAGTCACCAGACCAGTTCTGGTGCTTATAAGGCCATCTTCCCGCTCCAATGCAATTAGGGTTTTTGCTTTCAGATCGGTGTAAAAATACTCCAGAGATCGGGTGTTTCCGGTATACATATAATCAGCCCAGGCCATCAGGACAGAATGCAAAAACCACTCGGTGGGCCAGGTGGGATTATATATAAGATATTCATGACTTTGCCGTGCCAGGGTGAACTCCCGGTCTACGCAGTAATGACCTAACTGGTTAATATAAGCATCGGCTTCGTATGGAATCCTTTCCCTGTCGCCGTCAATGTAAACACCGCAAAAGGATGTGGCTTTTATACTGTATTTACAAATATCCCATACTGCGTTAAGGGTTTCATTGCTGGATTCAAAGTGGGAGGCATCTTCATTGAAAGGGTAATTGACAGCTATTTGACTTATATTGTGAGGGGTTATTTTACCTGGTGTTCCTGCTATTTCGCAGTATCTAAAGGGTAAAACCTCGCCGACTTCCGGCGGCATTTTTATGGCTTTTGGGCCTGTATTTCGCTTGTCAGGTGGTATTTCAACCTGATATGTATGTTTTCCCTTTTTAACAGGTAGTTTGATTTCCCGGTATCTTATAGTGCCGCCGGGATTACGATTAACGGTAAAATCTTCATTAGCCATTTCTCCCAGATGTAATACAATATCTGTATTTATAGTACTTTCAAGGATCAATTCAACAGTTCCGAAGGCATCTTTACCAAAATCAACAAAATAATGCCCTTTTCCTTTTTCTACTATATTCACAGGTGATATTCTGCTTTTCTCCAGAGTGTATACAGCCGTCTTATATTCATGGCTTAATTCACCTGTGTAAAACTTCTGGACTTTGGAATAATCGCTGGCAACTGATTCATGGTTCCAGGTTTTAACTTTCCAGTAATAATATTTATGTGACTGTAGTGGATGTCCGTTATATTTAATGTTGATGGATTCAGAAGATTCCACTTGACCAGTATCCCACATATCACCTTTGTTTTCGCTTATTAAATCCGGATTAGACGCTACAATTATCTGATATGCTGTTTGAATTGAATTTTTCTTCTCATCGTTAACGATCCAGCTAAATGATGGGTATTTATTTGTTATACTTGTATTCTTTGGGTGTTCCATTAGTTCGCACATAAGACCTGAAGGGTGGGATGTTTGATTTTCCATGATTTATCCTCCGTATTATTATCGAGATATTATAATTCCTGATAATATTATCATAAAAACACCTATATTTCAAATTTTCGACTCTCGAAGCATAAAATTTATGTCCGTGAACACTTTGGCTCTTCCGGGTTCAGTGTGGTAATAGTTGAAAATTCTCTCAGCTTGTCATTCCTGCTTTCGCAGGAATGACAGCATAAATAAGTCTCTTATCTTTACCATACTAAACTCGGAAAAACCAAATTTTCTAAACCTATTGGCTTATTGAAGAATTCATCAATTATTCAGGTTGTTATTGAAAGAAATTATCGTGCTAATCTGACTAAATTCTGATATAATATATCCATAATCATACAAAACTATCTACGCATTGCTTTTGGAGGATATTATGCCAAAGAAAAGATTGATACTTATTAGTTTGTTTATAATTCTAACAATAGTATATGGGTGTTCAAAGGAGGAAAGAGATTCTAATAAACTGGGAATTGTGGTAAGCATAGTACCTCTTCAGGAATTTACAGAAAAAATAGGTGGTGATAAGGTTACTGTCAACGTTATGGTGCCACCAGGTGCTTCACCACATTCTTATGAGCCTACCCCTAACCAGTTGGTCAATGTCAGCAAGGCGAAGATGTATGTAAAAGTTGGTACTCCTGTGGAATTTGAGCTGGTATGGCTGGATAAAATAATTTCAACAAATGTAAATATGGTCGTGGTTGATGCTTCTAAGAATGTAAAATTACACAGGATGAATGACAAACACGACCATGAAAAAGAACATGACCAGGAGAAGAATTCTGATGATCACAAAAACAAGGGTTATGACCCTCACATATGGCTTTCACCCAAGAATGCCATAATAATGGTTGAAAATATTCATAAAGCTCTGATTTCTCTTGACCCCAAAAATAAGGAATATTATACCAGCAACAAAGAGGCATATATCAAGGAACTTAATAAACTTGATAGTGAAATAAAAAAGGCTTTATCAAGTAAGAAAGTTAAGACTTTTATGGTTTTCCATCCCGCCTGGGGATATTTCGCGAGGTCTTATAATCTTGAGCAGATGCCTATCGAAGAAGGTGGTAAAAATCCCACAGCCAGGGGAATACAAAATCTTATCAATCAGGCTAAAGAATATAATGCAAAGGTTATCTTCGCATCGCCGCAATTCAGCACAAAAAGCGCAGAGGTTATCGCCAAAGAGATTAAAGGACATATGGTGCTCATCGATCCTCTGAAAAAAGACTATATTAATAACCTGAGAAAAGTATCTCAAGCTTTCTCAGAGCTATAGTTTCTTACTTTTTAAAGAGTTAAGGGTTGAGTTTCCCAGACTCAACCCACAATTAGCTATTTTTTCATACTCCCCCATGTGGATGTTTTTTCCATTTAATTCAACACCGTAAGATTCAACTCCTGTATTATATGCTTCAATGACTGTAAGGATTTGTGGGACAGCACCAAGGGCATAAAGAAATCCAGAACTCCCTCCAATAACGTATATTTTACCATATATTGTGCAGGTGGTATGTGGTATATAGAATATATTACTTACTTTGGCTTTTCCGGGTTCAGTGTGGTAAAGATAAGAGACTTATTTATGCTGTCATTCCTGCGAAAGCAGGAATGACAAGCTGAGAAAATTTTCAATTATTACCACACTGAACTCGGAAGAACTCTTACTTTTATTCTTTCCCCAAGTCGAAAACAATTTCTCTTATATATTAATTACTTGAGATCTAAATCCGTTTAGGTAGATCTAAGTGTTTTATATTTGTCATTGCGCTGGGATTCCATAATAGACAATCTCTAAAAGCGTATAAACCAATTAAGACGTATTTAAGGGTAAAAAATATTCCAGAATATTTACAGCCATTAACGCCGTCTTTACAGACGACAGCAAGAAAATAATAACAATTCCATGAGGAGGTATCAAGATGTTAAGACCAAAAATATTGAAAGGAAGCTATGTTTTATTAGTCATTTTGTTTGTGCCGGTTATTTTGACGGCCTGTTCCAGCAACGTTCCGGAAGAGCCTTATACTGTAGAATATCAGAAGGTATATGTCCCGGAATCGGGGCTTGAACCAAGCCATCGTATTGGTGACAAATCCGATCCGGAGGATATTATGCGGTTTGCTGCTGGATTGGTCGCAGCCGGTCAGTATGCCGATGCCGCCGAACAGTATATGAAGCTGGCAAGGGGTCATTATGGGCCCAAGCCCGACAGCGAAGCGGCTTATCTTCTGGCCATGGAAGGGGCCAGGATGTATTTTATCGCCGGTAAAAAGGCTTCTTCACCCCAGGAAGCGGTGGACATGGTAAAGCAGATTGCAGGATGCACCGAATTTGCTCGTAATGTCTCGGATATATCCGAGAGGGTTATTTCAAAGGAAGAATCCGTACTGCTCTACCTGGGTGATATATCCATAGGTCGTAAAGAGCAAAGCTACTGGACAAAGGTTCCATACCAGTTGGTATCGTGGGTAGATTCAGCACAGAACCAGATAGGAGGATAAGGACATGATAAAGATGAGATTTTTGGCGATTTGTACGGTTGTTACACTTTTCGTTCTTCCTGTTACTGCTAACGACTTTCCCGATGAGATAATGGGAATTGACCTTATGAAAGCCCTGGATGAAACCATCAGCGATATTGACAACGCGTTTGAGGATTTAAAGGACTCTGAAGAGGGTATCGAGATCAGGATTCAGGAACTTCAGAAGCAGATCGACGCTGAAGCCCAAAAAATAGCCCAGGGATTAAGACCCGGCAGTAAACCCAACAAGATCGAGATATACCAGATGATCGGCGATAACGCCAATATCGTACAGCTTCAGGAACAGGCCATAAACCTTTACAAAAAGATGCTGTATAAGCGCATCAATACAATCTCCCAGGTAATCGACCTTAACAGCAAGCTGGGGGATCTGCTGGAACATAAGGAAATGCTGGACAAGCGGGGTGATGTGGATAAAGAGGCCATGTATAAGTACCAGGACAGCATGATAGGCTTTGCCAAGGCCTTCACCGGACTGGAGGACGTTATCAGCGGCGACCTTTTCGACGAAATAGCCGCCATCGATCCCAACATGGCCCAGAAGCGTGAGACTATAAAATATAGCTGGGAGTTGTTCCAGTCTCAGCTTGAGGATTTCATGGATCATGACGAAGAGACGGTTGATATGGAGTGGATAGTTGACTATTACCAGGAGATACAGAACAACGTTTCCTATACACTGAATGAAGCCTTCCTGATGTTGGATGAATCCCTGGCCTGGGAGGATAGACTGAGACAGAAAGGCCTTACAGTGGCTCTGGAGCTTCTTTCAGCCAAATTAACCAAAGCTCACAACCGTATGGGCAATCTCAAAAGACCTCCAAAGGTAAAAAAACTCCCGAAGATCGGTGACATAATATCCAAGAACACCAGATCAAGCAAAGTAAATTCGGCCAACCTGACAACCACACCCGGCGAAAGCTGGAGGGATAGAGTAGAGAGGATAGACCGACAGGTAAAAGCCCGTAGGAAGGAGAGTGGAAGCAAATGAGAATCATATTTACCGCTGCATTGATAACCATAATGTTTGTATCTTCAAACGTAAACGCAGAGACAATTAACACACCGGAATCCATGAGAATAAACGTGGAAAAACTCAGGGAACAGGTAATCCAGGAATCACTGATTAAGCTGGTTACATCATGTGAAAGTGCAACTGCATCCCTGTTTATAACTCAGGATCCCATAATGTATCAGCGGGATGTATTCGACGCAACTTACCAGATAACCAATGTGGTGGCCCGACGCAGGCCTAAGACAACCGATGATATGCGATGGTTTGAACAAAGACTTCCTTTTTGCCCTTTCCGTCTTAACTCGGATGTAATAGAAGTGGTGGATTATAAAGCCTCAGGTCTGGGATTTGTGGTAATCGAAGGCAGGATATACAAACACGGAGTAAATCCGGCTGAAAATTCCATTATATCGGGAAAAATGTTGAAATTTCAGATATAAAACACTGATCCGTAATTCGTGATCAGTTATTTTTTGGAGTGTTAAGATGGAAGATGTAATTATAGAAAACCAGGACGCGTATAGATTTAACGCAAAGGGAGAGGGTGGTGCGGTGGCGATACCCATAAGGCGGGAGAAAATGAACGATAACAACTATGTCCTGACGATGGATGAAAAATCAAAACTGGCATTCTTTACTGCAACCATGATGCTGATTGAGATAGCTGTCCTGGCCCTGATCCAGTTAGTGGGTATCTACAGATACGGCGTCAATTTGATGAGTATGCTGGTGGATAAAGTTGGATGGAGCGCGTATTCTTCCGGGTTGGGAATTGGTTTTGCCGTATTAATCACCGGGATTGCTGTATACTCCCGTCTTCAGGGGATCAGGATCGAGGATTGGCCCCGTTATACTTCCGTATTGTCAAAGGTAAGCGCAGCCATGTTAATAGAAACACCCCTGCTGGGGCAGGTGAATACATACACGGCTATGTGCGGGGGATTGGGCGCTGGTCTGGAAAACGCATCATTGGTAGGGGCAAAGATTTCCGAGGCGTTAATCAGTACCATTGGAGGATACGCAGCTTTTAGCATACTGCTGGTGGCCTACATGTTCGCCATCCACAAGCGGGATGAAAGAGAGGAGTAGTCCGGGATGAAGATTCTGAAATACCTGCAAAGCCCATCGGATTTACCCTGGATAATTATCAGCCATTTGATACTGGCTTTGAGTGTAGCCCACTTTGGCGCAGTCATGGAAAATGAAGCACAGGGGGAGAATGCGGAAATTCAGGAAATCCAGATGCCAGAAGAGCAGTCAAGTCAGGGAAATGGAACTATTTATATAATACGAATGGGTAATGACGGGGATGAATGTATTATCACAACAGCCGATGGCGTAGAAATTTCAAGAACTTCAATTGATAACCTAAACTTATCATCCCTGGATGGCAAACCCGTTATTGACTTGTCATTACCCATTCACAAGCAGGATTTTTTTATTAAAATGTCCCAAAAATTTAAAGAAAATAATATGAATATGGGAATAGCCTATTCAAAGGTAAATGGAGGATCAAAATGATGAATAAAAAAACAGGTAGAGCCGCAGTTCTTTGTATTGTCGTTGCTGTAACTATTATGCTGGTAGCTACTGCCTGGGTTGTAACTTCCAGACATAAAAATAAAGTCTCAGAACCAATAGTAGATTCTGAACAGAAAATACAACAACCAGATGTTTTAGTTGATTCAGAAAGCCAGCAAAATGAAGATATACCTATGCCAGAATCAAAAAAGCAGAAAAAACCTTATATAGATCCTTACTTTGAAAAACTGGAAAAAGAGTTTTTTGCTAATACAAAAACAGATGAATCAACCAAAGAAAAAACAGAACAGGAAACCACAAAATCATTCATGAAACCTGAAAAATCTCAATCGGTAGCAAAATCTGTTGATTCAGAAGCTGAAATTCAAAAGGTGCGTCAGGAAGCCGGCCGTATTGTGGAAAGAAGCGGTCTGTTTTCTAATAAGGTTGAAAAAGACGATGATATGCTGGTATCCGCATCAGAAAGAGATCACGGCCTATCATCAGTAAAAACATCAGTGGAAAGCAAACAGCAGAAGGATATAAAAGCCCGGGAAAAAGCTGTTCTTGAACGTCAGGCCTACCAGGAAGCCAAAGAAAAAGTGGACGCTATGCTGAAAAGCCTGGGTTATGTGGATAAAATCTAACATGGAGAAAAAGGATGTTGAGGATGGAAACTCCCGCTAAAATAGGTATTTCGTGTATCATAGGTATTATCATGGCTGTGACCCTGATCCGATTTCTACCCGAAGCGAAAACAAAACAGGAATTGAAACCTGAAGAAGAAGTAAAGGAAGAAATTCAGGAAAAAGAAGAGGTATTCATAGAACTTGTGGAGGTTGTGGAAATACCTGTGATAGAAAAAATACCCGAACCAGTCGTCCCTGAAAAAATAGAAACAATAGCTGCGGAAACCAAAACTCAAGAAGCTCCCGTGACGAAAACCGAAATAAAACAGTCTGTGGAGCAGGAAGAACCCAAAATGGAAAGTGCGGCTGTGGAACTGGAGGAAGCTTTGCCTCCTCAATCTCCTCCTCCGAAGCTGCCGGCTGAATACATACCAGAACCCAAGGAAGTCAAAGATTCAGCCGGCAGCCCCTATATTGCAAAAGAGGAAAAGTCTATAGAACTGAGTGACGAAGAGTTGGATGTGTTTATAAGAACTCAGACAAACAACAAAAAACCAAGAGCTTTTCCCAGGATACATATAACATATAAAGATGTAAACATGAAGGATCAACTGAATTTTTACAAGGCAAAGGGTTATGGATTCTTTGCTGTAGAGATGAAATCCGGTATGATCAACTATATCATCGGCAAGATAGATATGGACAAGGGAATAATTTCAAATCCCAACAGCCAGGATGGATTGGCCTGGAATTATGGATCGGTTATAACTGGCAGTCGCTACAGAAAAATTGCCAGAGATGCTTCAGACAACCCCCACGCATATTTAGCCGTAGTTCCAACCTATGATATAGTTGACTTGATCCTGGGTTCTATTGATAAGGGTATTAACGGAAAGATTGACGGTGATTACAGCCAGTATAAGAGTTACAAGGCAATTTTTACCACCAGAGGTAAAGATGTTGTTTTTACAGTTTCAATACCCAGAGGTATAGGATCAATAAACAGAGATATAATATTAACCGTAGAAAATCATAATAGAAAGGAGAGTTATGAATGTTTAAGAAAATCTTAATTTCATCAATAATCGCCATAATGTTTATTACGGTAATTGTCCAGCGAATATACGCCATAAGCCTGGAAGAGGCCATGATGCGCTTGCAGATTGAAACCCTGAAAGCCCAGATGGATAAGCTTATAGCCGAAGGGAAATTGACAAAGGCCAAAGTCTTATTGGGGGAGATGGTTGAGCTTGATGAGAGGATCTCCTACATGGATGAAAAAAACCGAATTACCCAAACCAGAGCAGTTCAACAGGAGACAGAATATATTTACCAGAAACCAGAAAAACCTGAATCTGAAATCTATAATAAATCTGAAAGCAGTATTGAACGATATGAAAGGGTAATTTCGGAAACATGTCGGAGGATGAATTTTGAACCAGCGGTTATATGGACGCTACTGGCTATCGAGTCCAACTTCTCGGAAGATCCAGTGGTTATCCAGCGAAGAACCAAGTGTCTGGGGCCCTGGCAGCATCAACCGGAGCATTATAAACATTACCGAAAAGCCGATGGCTCACCATATAACCCCTTTGATATAAATGATGCATGCGAAGTAACAGTTAAAATTATGAAAGATAATATCAGATCTACAGGAAGTCTGGAAAAGAGTATAAGGATGTATGCCTCAGGTACCCGTTATCTTGACAGACCATATGACCAGCTTCCGGGTTCTCTGAAGCAGTATCTGAATAAATTCAAGAGGCTGTATCCGGAAGCCAAAACCCGTTTTTACAGGGAGAGTAATTAACCACAATTTCATAACCCCACGACTTTCTGAAAGTCGTGGGGTTATGTCTTTTCTATTGGGAAACAAACGTTCTGAATTTAAACCAAAGCTTGTTTTTTCTGCATCAACGGCATCTATGACAAAATATCCTTGCCATATTACTCAAAATCTGTTATTTTTTTCCTGTATTTCCAATGCCATAGAATTACCTCTTTTCGTTTACCAATTTGGTGATCTATAGCATTTTTCCCTTTTGGTAAATCTTTTCTTCACTTAGCTATTACAATACCAATGTATTATTGATTTTTATTTTAATAGTCTCATTTTTCGGACTTGATAATAGCGATTAAAAATCCAAAATACAAGGAGAAAATAACATGTTTTCAACGGATCATTTCTGGTATTATCAGCCGTCGGGAATTCCTTATATAGATTCCCAGCGAGATAATAGGGCCTTTGGCTTTGGGGATGGTAAGATTTTTCTTTCTGAAGACAACAGTAATACATGGCCATACAGCATACCATTTCCTGACGCAGATAGTATAACGTTCAGTCATATTCTGAAAAACGGAAATGTAATATTTGGCACAGGTTCAAACCTGTACCTCAGCACAGATAATCTAAAGTCATATAAGCAAGTTAAATTGATAGATATTGACGGTTCTGATTACAAACCCCATAAGCCGCAAAATCCAGACTATCCGGGTTGGTACTTCCACACCCTTTCTGGTATTAACTCATGGGATATAAATGGCGTGGAAATGCTTGTGTGGGGAAATTACTGTAACGTTTTAGGTGGCGCAGCTCCTGTAAATATCTACTACTCAACGGATAATGGTTATACTGTAAAAATTGCCTACACCTTCGGTCAAAACCCCTACTACAGGGACAACGGTTCAGCCGGTGGAGGGTCAACAGGACAACTTCTTGGTAATCCCGATAACCCGGTATTATGCCGCCATATTCACATTGTATCCTATAATACCGTCGAAAATGCTTTTTATGCCTGCACAGGTGACATGGACAGGGAAGAGGGATATGAATGTCATTGGCTGAGAGGCACTTATGATGCTATAAAAGATGAATGGGATTGGAAGGTTATAATATCAAACAAGCTAAACACCCGCTACAAATCCGGAGGTATAAGCTTTGTTGATGGTCAGCTTTACTGGATCAGTGATGCCAACGGTCCCGAACCCCATGACCGGGGTGTTTTCAGATGCTCTCCTGACGATATAACCAATATTGATGCTCATACCATGCTTTTTAATCCGGGCGTGGAATCTGGAAACATGATTATTCAGGATAACGTGATCCTGGCATCCCATTGCGCCCCTGCATCACCATTAAACACAGGAATTATCGTGTCATTGGATTTGGGTGAAACATGGGAACAATACGATCTCAAGGAGTTTGGCAAACGTTCACCTACTCGCTTCCATGAGAAAAATGATGAAGGATGGTTCAGGGTGGATCTGCGATCAGGATGGATCGCCTATGCAGAAACTCTGTTCATAAAGCCCAAAGGAAGCTAATACTTTAAAATCCATAATGCCAAAGTATACTTTGGCATTATGGATTTTATATCATTTTTAGAGATTACTGTTTATAGTATATAAGATCCTTATAGGGTCATATGATACTATTTCCTAACCATCATCTTACGCATTGCATTGAATTCCCCACATTTAATGCTGTAGAAATACAATCCGCTGGATATGCTTTCTCCATATTCGTTTTTACCATCCCAGTATACAGCGTCTCCCTTATTATAATACACACCGGGATTTTTATGACCTATATCCAGGGTTCGGATCAACTTACCCATAGAATCGTATATTTTAACTACAACATCACCGGCTTCTGATAAGCTGTATGGTATCCATGTTTCGGGATTACATGGGTTGGGATAGTTCTGCATAAGCTGGAACTTCGCTGTTCTTAATCCCAATATATCGGTAAACAGATTTTCCAGGGAATTCAGAGAAGGATCATTACCAGACCAGTCTATTGAATTATAGACATCCCGCAACACAGCCAATTGAGATTTATCTGTGACAGGCAACCGGACTGCTGGTGAGGCGTTTGCCGCCGATTCACCCATGTGACTGGATACAGTCGTCAGATCGAAAATATCCACTGTTCCATCTTCATTTATATCCGATGGATCACCTGTTGCAACCTGATTACCAAATTTTGACGCAACTATGGTCAGGTCGGATATATCTACAATACCGTCCATATTTACATCCCAGTTGGGATAAATGCTAACTTTTCTGTTGGTATTATTTATGGTATTGGCCGACTCATCGGTAAAGCTTATGGTTAAAACAGCATCTTTTACATAAGCCCATGATGGTGTGGTGTAATTTGCAGAATAGATACCGTTTGCACCTTCCGTCATTACCAGGTTTGAGACAACCCCTGCGATGGAGAATCTCGCACTACCATCGGGATCGGCTTCTATAGTAATAGATATATTATCTCCCGACCTCGCCGGGCTTCCTGTTACACTTATAGACGTAATACCCGCCTGGGTATCAATAGTCACCTTCTTACTGCTGTCTGTGTCCACGTTGCTATTTTCATCAGTCATAACCACTGTTACTGTTGCAGATGTGACATTTACCCCCTGGGAAACTGTATATGTTCCCCTGTAGGTTCCAGATGGATTTTCAGTCATAAGTCTATTCCATACAACCCCTGCGATGGAGAAACTGCATGTATTTCCCGGTGTTCCCTGGGCGATTATAGTAATCACATCACCAGCACCAGCGGGAGAACCTGTAACGCTTACAGATGTTATAACTGGCTGATCTGTCATGTAGTGCTTGAGAATAGAGGCGTAATAGCCTACAGCCCAACCGTTTTCGGTATCATTGAAATGGACGGCGTTTATGGTATTGCTGATCTTGCTGTCTACATTTATCCATGTTTCGCCACCATCATCTGTATAAAGGATAATTCCATTCTGCCCAACAATCCAGCCTTCATTGGAATTAATAAAGTCCACATCATGCAGTGTTATGAAACCAATGCCCCCATCCTGGGATGTCCATGTCTGACCTGCATTTGTAGTGTGTAATATCTTACCGAAACTACCCACAGCCCAGCCGATCTGCGTATTCACAAAATCTACACCGTTAAGGGCAGCGTTAGTGCCGGTATATTGCTGGGTCCATGTATTACCACCATTTGTAGTATGGAGTATTGTCCCTGAATTTCCTACAATCCAACCGCGATAGGCACTTGCAAAGCATACCGCGTTTAGATCTCTCCCTGTATCTGAATCCCGTACAATCCAGTCATTACTTCCATATGATGTCAGAATCATGCCGTCATCGCCAACTATACATCCACGATTTGACATAAAGTATACATCGTTTAACGTGTTGTTTCCACCTGCGCTGTAGGTGCTCCAGAATGTTCCACCGTTATTTGTATAAAGAATAGTGCCATTCTGTCCAACAGCCCAGCCGTTGTTCTGGCTTGTGAAATGTATTCCTCTTAGAGATTTTGTTATGTTACTGTTCTGTAACGACCATGTATCACCACTGTCATCACTGCTGGCGATAAGTCCGTTATCTCCTACAAGCCAGCCGGTGTCATTATTAATAAAGAAAACATCCCTCATAGTCTGAGATATATTCTGTATATCAACTTTGTTCCAGACACCAACATCGGCATATCCGGGGTATATACCATTACCGACAACGGTAATGTATACTTCAGACTCATCCGGATCATTGCTTTTAATCGTCAGCGTTCCGCTTCTTGTGCCATAGGCAACAGGCGAGAATCTAACCTGTATCACAGCGCTATAGCCGGCAGCTACATTTGGTTTATTAAGCACCACAAAACGACTATCGAAGGATGTTATATCGGATATTTGTAATACAGCATCACCCAAATTGTATATCTGGAATGACTGCTGAGACGAACTGCCTATTTCAACATCCCCAAATTCCAGTATATTGGTAGTCACATATATATCCGGGAATTCCTGATGTATACCTTCACCTTCAAGTGGAACTGAAACGGTATTTTCATCCGGATCATTACTGGATATGGTTAGTGATCCGGTCTTGACTCCAGTTGTGAAAGGCTTAAAGCGAACATTAATATCAGCAAAGGAATCCGGTTCTATATCCGGCTCATTTAATATTGTAAAGTGATTGCTATTGGATGTTATGCTGGAAATATTTAATACAGCATCACCTTCGTTATATATGCGCAAAGCCTTATCCATTTGTGCGCCAACTCCCACCTGACCAAAATTCAGACTAACAGGAGAAACATTTATGTCAGGAACAGGTGCAGGAATTCCTACCCCCTGCACAGGAACGACTTTGCTGGATTCGTCAGGATCGTTGCTGGCTATAACCACAGATGCTGTCTTTGTTCCTGCTGATGAAGGTATAAATTTCACCCGCACATCAGAAAGACCATCTACTGCTATAGTGCTTGGATTATCCAATATTGTGAATTGACTGTTACTGGATGTTATGCTGGTTATATTCAATGCAGCTTCACCATCATTATAGATACGGAATTTCTTGGTTACTGATTGAGATAAATCCACATCACCAAAATCCAGACTTGCAGGATTTATACGAATTTCGGGAGCAGGAGGAACAACGCCTTCACCCATAAGCTCTACATTTACAACAGATTCATCAGGATCATTGCTGTTTATGGTTATGGTCGCCTGTTTATTTCCGGCTGAAACAGGGGTAAACCTAACTCTCAACTGTTTCATCTCTCCCGCTTCCACATCCGGATTATCCAGTATGATAAACTGACTACTGCTGGAGGTTATAGTTGAAATCCATAACTTTGCATCACCGTCATTGTATATACGAATGTTTCGGGTCTGAGAACTACCCACGTCTACCTGACTATAATCCACAGAAGCGGGATAAATTCTTATATCAGGTCTTGGGACTACTATTCCTTCACCCTGAACATCTATGGTTTTTGTGGAATTGTCAGTATCATTGCTTTGTACGGTAACCAAACCGGTCTTTGCACCTGCTGAAACCGGAACAAATTGTATATTTATATAGGTTACTTCACCCGGATCTATATTCGGGCTACCGGAAACCTGAAATTGGCTGTTATTGGAAGCTATACTGGACACATTCAAAATGTCGTTACCATCATTATGTATAGCAAATGTTTCGTCCTTATGTTCACCAATTTCTACATCACCAAAGTTAATTTCCATAGGTTCAATGCGTATAATTGGTTTAGGAGGAGCAACACCTTCACCCTGAACTGTTATAGTTTTCTGCGGTTCATCGGGATCATTACTTTTTACTGTAATTAAAGCGTTATGACTGCCTGCTGTAGTTGGTTGATAATTAACGGTTACATCTGCATTTTCACCGGGCAGTATATCTGAATATGCAGGAACTGTGAATTGAGAGTTATTCGATGTAATGTCTGCAATATCAAGATTTGCTTCACCGTCGTTGTATATACGGAAAGTTTTTTCCAGTGAACTGTTTGTATATACCTGTCCGAAGTTAAGGCTTAACGTTTCTATCCTTATATCCGGTTCAGGCGGCTTTAAACCCGTTCCCTGAACTGAAACCGTAACCACAGGTGCTTTAGGATCATCACTAACTATTGATAACTCACCGGTAACAGGACCCAGAGTTGTTGGTTTGTATGTTACAATTACACCTTTAGTTTCACCAGGGATAATACCTGAAGGTTTTGGCGCGGTAAACTGGTTATTGCTTGATGTTATGTTCTGGATATTTAGAACTTTGCTGCCTTTGTTACTTACATTTAAATTTCTGACAGAAGATTGACCGATCTCTACCTGGCCAAAATCCAGATTTAGAGGTGAAATGCTTATGATTGGTTCAGGAACACCTGCACCTCTTACATCAACTGTTACTAATGGCTCATCAGGATCATTGCTGTTTATTTCCAGCTTGCCTTCATGGATACCCTCTAATGTAGGGGTAAATCTGGTTACCAGGAGCAGATTTCCTGCCGGCGCGATCCCTGGATAATTTACATCTACTATATTGTCGTTATTTTTAATATACTGAACCCGGGGTATAACACCAAGATATTCAGAATACATTTCAACCATATATCGGGGATCATTAGAATTGGTTATAATTACTGGTGCCATACTATCTGGTGGCATAACTATTGACGCATACCTGGGATCGTCTTCAGCATAAATATTTGCAACAAAGTTAGCCTTGGCGTCAGAATAGGTCACAGAAACAAACTGTTCATCTTCCTCTGAATAGGCAATAAGAGCAAACTGGGAATTATTTGAAAAGATACTCTGGATATTTAATAATGCGTTGCCCTGATTAAATATTCTGAAAATCCTGTCTTTAGAGGAATCAAGTCCTACAGAACCATAATCCAGTTCCAGAGGAACAACGTCTATATCAGCAGAAGGAGGCGGCTCCACGTTATTTACAGTTATGGTTGTGGTAGCAGATACCGTTAATCCTGCTGGATCTGTTACTGTAAAGGTTATATTAAATTCTTTTTGTGAGGATGATATTACAGTATTATAATCCGGCTTCCAGTTAAATACCGATTGCTGAGGCCCTTGCCGATCTAAAGTAGCACCAGGTGGCATATAGGAAGCGGAGAAAGAAAGGGTTTCAGCGTCGGGATCATTTGGGTTTAGAGCTATGGTTAGCTGGCTGTTTTCGTCCACAGTCCAATTTTCAGTAATATCAAAGCTGGGTGGACGGTTTACGTTCTGGACGGTAATATTTACAGTTTCGGAATCAGTCAGATGGCCATCACTGGCGATAAATTTAACCGCGTATGTACCCGCCTGATCAAAGTTAGGATTAAAATTAAATACACCTGTATTGGGATTAAAGCTGGCATTGGCAGGAAGGGATTCAACCGAAAGCGTCACTGTATCACCATCATCTGGATCAGTTGCAGTAACCAAAAAATTGATATTCTTGCCTTCCTCAACGGTTTTATTACCTATAGCGGCAAGCTGAGGAGGAGAATTGCCTATAGTGGCTACAAATTGCACAGGATCAGCATCCCCAGCAGTAACTCTGACTATATGCGGGTCTTTGCTTTGACCCATTATAAACCTGATACCTGCTTTACCGGTGTTATTTGTCAAGACTTTGATACTGGTTTTCCCTGTAGGATCGGTAATTGGGTTTTTAGTTAACTTACCATCCCCGCTTGTAACCTCAAATTTCACCGATGCAGCCGCTACTGGAGATTTATTGTTATCCAGAATCTTAACTACAAATGGTTCATCCAAAGGCTGACCGACGACACCTTCCTGTTCGTTTCCTGAGACAATAAGTATAAGGTCGGGAGTTGGATAGGGAACATTAGCTGCTGCATTGGCAATATTGACAATATATATTGAAAAGATTAATAAAATTAGTGAAAATGTAACAAAAGAAGGAATATGGACTGAAAGTTTTATTCTGCCCAAATTCTACACCCCCTTGATGTGTAAAAAGTCAAATTTCTGACACTGTTTATCGGATTTCTGATAATTTTATAATATATTTATGGCTCTTCCGGCTTGAGTGTGGTAATAATTTGAAAATCTTCTCAGCTTGTCATTCCTGCGAAAGCAGTAATGACAGCATGAAGAAGTCTCTTATCTTCACCACACTAAACCCGGAAGAACCATATTTATAATGTATAAGTAGATAAATTGTTAATATATTCCTAAAAAAGCGTGATCATCAGTTACTAAAAGCGCAATTATCATGCCGGCGGTTAATCCATATAGTTAAATAGTAAAATAAATGGCTCTTTCGGTTTTAGTGTGATTATAATTGAAGATTCTTTACCACACTAAAACCGGAAAAACCGAATAAATGAAATTGGTTCCTTCGGACTAAACCCGGAGGAACCATCAATTTTTAGAAGTTGTCTTTAATTTTCTTAACCGCTGTTATAATATCGTCCATATCCTCTTTAGTACCCAAAAGTGTAGATTGTTTGAGCCAGACAGCCTCTTCGTTACAGGCTTTTTCTGTTACAGGAAGGTTTATTTTGGAGTAATCTATACCTCCGATAGGTTTCCGGAACATATCGTGTTTATAGAGAGGATGGTATCCCCGGGAACATGGAATCCCCTCAGCCGAAAGGGCTTCCAGGAATTTCTCCCTGGGTTTGTTATTGAATTTGCTGGAATCATACTGGAACATGTATAGATGATAGGCATGACACGTTATAGCTTCATCTCTCCGGGCCGGAGTTATTCCCTCTATCTCAGCCAGTTTTTCTGAAAGATAAACACCATTTTCATTTCTTGTCTTTGTTTGCTCTTCCAATCTTGTCATCTGAGATAATAAAATAGCAGCCTGCCATGCGGTCATCCTGAAATTTGCGCCAAGGCCGTAAGTTTCATATCGGGAAGCATCCTGAGACCTGCCGCAGTTGTGATAAGCCCATGCTCTATCAGCAAGTTCCGGGTCATTTGTGGTTATGGCCCCACCCTCGCCAGCGCACAGGTTCTTACTGGCCTGGAAGCTGAAGCATCCCATATTACCAATACCACCTACTTTCTGGTCTTTCCATTCAGCCGCATGGGCCTGGCAAGCATCCTCGATAACAAAAATATCATGCTTTTTTGCAACTGCCATTATAGCATCCATATCAGCCGGTCCACCGGCGATATGAACGGGAATAACGGCTTTTGTGCGTTCGGTAATAGCTTTTTCAAATTCCTCCGGGGCCATGTTATAAGTTCCCGGGTCAACATCAACAAATACAGGAACAGCATTCATCATCAGAACCGCTGCTGCCGTAGCGGTAAAGGTATATGGGGGGATAATAACCTCGTCACCTTCACCTATGCCCCCAGCAATTAGCGATATTACCAGGGCTGTAGTACCGCTGGTAACGAGAATACAGTGATTAACACCAACAAAGTCGGCATATTTTTTCTCAAATTCAGAAATTTTTGAGTTATACAAACCCCATTGTCCACTCTCTAGTGTTTCCATAAGAGATTTCTTCTCTGTTTCATCCCAGATTGGCCATCCGGGAAAAGCTTTTGTCCTTACAGGTTTTCCTCCATCCAATGCTAATTTAGACATTATTTTCCTCCATATTAAATGAATATCATTTACCCGTCATTATTAAATGAATATCGTTTACCTGTTATTCCTGCGAAGGCAGCATAGGTTTCAGTCCCTAAAACCAGCTAAAACCCATATGGGTGTCCATGTATTCTATATTCAAACCTTCCAAACGGGCTGTATCCAATTGGGATTTTAGTTCTGCTATAATCTCATGATTATCAGGATTGTTTTCCCATAGGGTCTGTGTAGTTTTGAAAAAAGTACTGTCTTTCATCACCAATGACGGAACCTTAGCCGGGCCAAGAACCGGGCCCCAGCGAGGGTGTTCCATTCATCAGTAACAGTACCATGCAAACCCATGCATAAACCTTCCATATCCTTATACATCCGGGCAGCTTCCGCTGTCATCACCCCGTGTTACTATCCTCGTTTTCATCGATCTTTATCCTTTCTACAGATTAATCCAAATAGGACTACTCCATGCCATCTGTCCGTTCTCCTGAGTTATCCGACAGTAATAATATACAAAGGGTGAATCACCATCATAAGATGGTTTGAAAGCAATATCATCTAAGGATTCTTTGTCTTCCCAATCGAAACTTACTGATAAACCCTTTCCGGTGTGGCAATGAATAACTTTGTTATTCCTTATAATTTCAGCTTTTGTTATGTTGGCTGTACCCTCTGCTTTTACAAATATTTTCCTTGTATTATATTCCGTTGAATATTCAGCTCCCTGACCCATTCTCAGGTTGTTTAGCCTGAAATCCAGCAGTATTCTGTCACCGGTGGTTGCGTAGCAGAATCTATCTTTAAGAGCATCAAAAACGGCTTCTCTGGTGAGTTCTTTTGCATAAACAGCCGTCAGGCCGCGACCTTCGTTTATGCCATGAGCGCCGTGTCCGGGTTGACCGAAGTGAGTGTCTGTGCCGCCGATAAATCCAAGCCTATGGCCCTTTGACAGGGCATACTGCACTGAATGGGAGCCGCCGGATTCGGATATTCCCCATTGGGAGCAAATCTCTACCAGCCTCTGCATTTTGTCGTTTCTCAAAGACCAGTCGGTAGGTGTGCAGTATCTGGAATGATGCGGTATTGTCAATACATCCTGACTGTCAAGGAGATTCCATAACTTATCCAGAGAATTTGATCTATCCTCAAATCCTGGATATAATAAGCCTGTATCGCCTCTATAGTATACGTTCCTGTGGCCGGATCGTCCTCCCCATTCATAGCCTATAATAGCGGCGAATTTACCGGGTTGGTTGTATTTATTGGTGGTATCCAGTACAATATTCCACACATCTGGTGTTGCGTTGTACCTGCCTCCGTAATGATTCGCCAGTGCGCAGAAATCCAGCCTTTCCACATCTCTTCCCCATGAAAAATATTCGTCAGAAGTTCCAGTACCTATACTTTCGTATACCTGTCCGTGTATATCGCCAAAATATATGTTCCCATCGCTGGAAAATCCTGCGCCAATTGGGTTACTTCTTCCTATCAGGGCGTTACCCATATCAACACCAGTGATGCGATATATACCATTACTTTTAACCCTTGCTTTTACAGATGATATGGGATTTTGGTCAAATTTTATTGTGGAAGGTATCTCCAAAGCATTAGAAGCTTTAAGTTCAACTTCGCTGGTGTAATCCGATGCTGGATTGTGGGCGTAAGAATCAATGGGCATAACTTTTATGTCAAATAATTCATCCGTATCTACTGTAGCCGGTGCGATTATTTTTAAAGCGGTTGCCCAACTGCCGGAAACTGAAACAAAGGGTAACGGAGAAATTCTGCGATACTCTCCGTTTCCGGTTAAATCTACCCCCATAGTAAATACCGCGTCCTGAGAATACTTCTGGGCCCGGATCTTTGATCCATCAGATCTACCCAGTATTATTTTTATAATATCATCCTTCTGAAGTATACCTCTGGTTATAGCCACATCTATTATACTAAATCTTGAAGGTTGAGAAATGGCCAGATCAATTTCTATATCATCCCTGGATGTTTTTACCTGCACAGGTACGCCGTATCCGTTGCTTGAAGAACCGGCAGGAACAAGGTGTGGTGCTGGATAAATGCGTCCCAGATCCATTTTCCATTCAGATGAGACTTCTACAGATAAATGAGCGCCAGCTTTTAGAGGTGTATGACCAACCTGATAGATTATCTCCCATATATTGGGTTCACATGCTTTAGCATGGTTTGGCTCTATCCATACTTTCCCGTCTACTGGCTTTTCATTTCTCCATCTTCTGCTTTGTGCATACCATTCGGCAATGCTTTCCCATCTCTTCGCTTTTATATCCTGTTTGTCCATTATATTTCCTTCTTGAAGATTCAGTCATACTCCCTTAACCTTACTGCCGTTTCCACAAAAACCTTAAAATTGGCCAGGTGCTTTTCGCTTAGAGATACCCATGTTCCGGGGTCACTGGTTTGACCGTATATGTAGCATCCGCCGGGTTTTCCCATTGATATGATTTCCTCTACGGCTTCTTCCATTTCGTGGGGTTCCATAGTATCGAACCAGCCGTTTTGCACGCCACCGTCAAGGGTCATGCGTCCATTGACAACCTCTTTTGCTTCGGCCAGGGTTAATCCACCTATAGGCGGGGGTTCTATGGGATTGAGGCAGTCAACACCCATCTGGACAAAATCCTCCAGAACCGGCTTCATGTCACCGTGACAATGAACCCATACAAGCTTTCCTGCATCGTGGACTAAATCTATTATAGGTTTGTCGTATCTGGACACGAAATCCCGGAAGTGTTTAGGTGAAGCCAGGGGGGGAATACATAGCTCAGGGCCTACCCATCCGTAATAATCTCCTACATCATGGGCGAGGTAAAACTTAACGAGATTTTCCACCCTTTCATAAGCACGACCGATCATCTCATGCAGAAGTTCCGGTTCATCCATTATAAATATCCCGAAGGATTCGGAACCCATCATGGCCTCTATGGAATACATAGCCTCGCCAACACCTATCATGATGATAGTCCTGTCTCCGGTTTTTTCCAGCAGTTCAAAATATGAATCGGTTTCAATATCCGGTTCGGTTATTTTGTGGGGTAAGGAAAGCCATTTTTCAGCATCCTCAGGGGTTTTAATGTAATCCTTAACAACATATCCCGGACTGCCGTCTTTTGGTGCATAATATATCTGTGTTAGATCACCTTTTGGTGTTTTGATTTTCCGGTGATATTCCCACATATCCGGTCTTTCCGCCTGCATCCTCTCCGGGCCTGGAGGAGGCGGCGGTACGTCTTTTGGCCTGGGTTTGGGTCTGGGTGACCATGAACGCATAATCTCCAGATCGTATTTTTCCACCATTTCGTATAAAGGGGCCCAGGATGGACGATTTGACTTAAACATGGGATCAACACCCCATAACCATATAGGCATACGGTCAGTTTCCTGCTGTCGAAATACTCTCAGGAGTCTTTCCCTGCCTGACATTTTTGCCATAATTTATTCTCCTGTTTTAACGCCTGCGTCTGGCAATATCAGCCACAAGCCTAAATTTTTCCACTGTAACACCGGGAGGGCATGAATCTGAATTGGCCAGGACGAAAGGCCCTCCTGAACCATCGGTAATTACCTGTTCAACATAAGGTTCCAGTTGTTCTATAGACAGATTAAGGAAATCCGTTGGTTCTATTCCGCCTATAATGCAGAAATCCGAACCGACTATATCCCGTGCTTCTTTTAATGTGACATCTCCGGTAGGTGGCGCGGGTATGCTTTCGATTCCATACGCGCCACATTTTTTCATAGGCTTAAGTATTGCTTTAACATGTCCGCATGCGTGCTGAAAATAAGCTTTTCCGTTTGCTTCGAGCATATCGCACCATTGGCCGATCTCAGAGGCGATATATTTTTCAAAAAGCTTTGGGGAGTAGTTCTGAGTGCCTGAATCCTCCCAAGTAAGGAAATATTTATAACTTTCCGTCTCTGCCACCATTCGCAAAGCTTTCAGGTCATTTTCCACCATGGTTTGCCATAAGGTTTCCACCGTATCAGGGTAATCCTCCAGGGCATATATAAGCTCTACCGTTCCCACATAATTTTCCACCATCTGTTGAAAAGCCGACTTCCCCCGGGGGATGAGCATACCTATGGAAAAGCCCTGATAATTAGTACCTTTGAAATGATTTTCCACATTTTCCATACGCAATTCATACTTTGTATTTTCTTCTATCCACAGAAATGTCTTGTAATCTTCCTCGGTTTTTAGCTGATGCTCCACCAGAAAGCTTGTATTACCTTCGCTGCTGTGGATATGGGCTTGCCTGAGTTTTCCTACCGGTGTTATGGTTTCAGTAACAGCCCGGTTGTCCTCGTTAAAGCTTCGGGTTTCCAGCTTGGGAGGAATTGCCGTCACCGGACACGGAGCACCCCTCCACAAGGGATCGGCCCCGATTTCCTTATGAAAGGCCAGTTGCCCCTTGCTGCGTATTTCCTCCGGGAAATGCTCCCAAACATAGGCAAGAAAGGGAGAAAAGGGGATGTGATCCACTTCCTTACCCTCTATAGCTGCTTTAATTCTATCTTTTGATGTCATTCTATAAATATACTCCTGTTTGATTCAATTCCCTAATATCGTATTTACCAAGTTTGTAGAAAATGACAGCACCTAAATAGTATTTACCTTTTTTCTATTGTTGTCTATAGAATTCGTCATTCCCACGAAGTCAGGAAACCAAAAAACACGTTATTTTGGAAAACTGTATTCCTTCCTCAAGCTTTTTCAAAAAGGAATAAGAATTTCGCAGGAATGACAAGCTGAGAGAATTTTCAATTATAACTACACTAAGCCCGGAAGAGCCAAAAATGAAAGATATGTTTATAATATTCACTTTTTGGGCTTTTCAGGATTAAATTTTGATAACAACTATAACAATTATTGATATTTTTAGCAAGGGATTTTCATCTGATTTGTAATTGCTGAAAAATGAATATAACTTATTGTCGTACCTGCGGATGTCTAAAGCTCAGAATTTAAACTTAAAGACCGGAAATATCCACTTATAGCGACAATAAGTAATGAGTTATGTCCATGATTGTATTTAAAGGATAGCATACAGGGGTGAAAATAAATTGGAAAGGAATAGAATAGCTCCCATACTTTCTTTTGTATATTGCGGTTTTGGTCAGATATATTCCGGTGAAATATTAAAGGGTCTGGATTATGTTCTCATTTATACCGCGCTGCTGGCTTCTCTCTCTATAAAAATATCTTCGCCTATACTTGGCTTTATACGCATTTTTGCCATTGTTATTTTCTGGCTAATGGGTATTGCTGATGCCCGTTTCAACAATCAAGAAAATGCATTTTTACCTGATAGATATATGAAATTCAGAGAAGCTTTGAATATATCCTCTTTCGGGATAATATCCGGTGTTATAATTGTTTTGATGGTTCTATGGCTCCAACCAAGACCAGTCGATACCCAAAGAGATTTCAGAAGCATGCTGGAAAAACCTGAAATCAAAAAAGACATGGTAAAAAAATCAGAAGAAAATAAAACAGCCCTTATAGAAGATGAGCTACAAAAAGAAAAAGAAACAAATAACTCCAAAGTGACAAAAGCTTCAATTTCTGGTTTTTCAAAAGAAGAATATACGCAAAAGGAATCTCAATTCTTTACGATACAGATTGGGGCTTTTACCCGGGATAGTCTCGATAAGGCAGAAAAACTTAGAGATACCATTGATAAAAATAATTATACAGTACGCATAGAATCTCCCAGATCAAACAATGATAAATGGTATCGAGTTTTGGTAGGACATTTTGAAAGCAGACAGAAAGCCCTTGATGCGGCGAAGGAATTGAGTCAAAAGGAGGGATTATCTTATATTATAGTTAGTCGTATAGGTATAATTCCAGAGACAGAAAAACTCTACACTGACTCAGGTTATCAAACCAAAACACATATAGCCGGGATCCATTAATTTATTAATACTATGGATTGATGGATTTCGGCTCTGCCTTTTCGTCAAAGTTAAACCAGAGATATACCTCGCCGCTGTCATAATCAGTATGCAGTATACATCCACTTTTCTGGAAAACCTTTATCATACCTGTATTTGATGCAATTACTGTAGCTGTAAAACCTTTCAATCCTCTTTCTCTGGCAACCCTCATAAGGAAGCGAAGCAGATGGCTTCCTATTCCTTTCTTCTGGTATTCATCAGCAACAGAAAAGGCCACTTCGGCTCTGTTCTCGTTATAATCACGCATCCAGTGTCCGGCGGCAACAATGGGTGCTGTGTCAGAGTTACCCAGAGTTGCTACGATACCCAGATTTTCATTGTAATCCACAGCCACAAGTTCCTGGGCCAGTTGTCTTGGGAAATCCCTGCGGATCTGGAAGAATCTCAGGTATACAGACCTTTCTGACATTCTGTAAAGATATTCCTGGAAAAGCCTTTCATCGCTGGCTTTAACGGGTCTGAAGAACAACTCAATACCATTAAATTCCTGAGTGTGCTCTAATTCCACAGGATAAGCGCCTTCAGGTATAATCTGATCCTCAAACAGGTATTTCATTGACTTGGCTTCATTCAGCAGTTGTTCCCGGAACTTGGGATGGGCTATTTGAATAAGGGCTGTTGCTCGTTCTCTCAGGCTTTTTCCGTGCAGATAAGCTACACCATATTCTGTGACTATGTAGTGAACATCACCCCTTGTGGTAACAACACCTGCACCATCGCTGAGTCTTGGTACTATACGGGAAACTGTGCCGTCTTTGGCTGTTGACGGTAAAACTATTATGGGTTTACCCTGGGGTGCTAAAGCCGCTCCCCGGATAAAGTCTGCCTGACCGCCTATGCCGCTGTATATCTTATATCCCAATGAATCGGCGCATACTTGGCCGGTAATATCAACCTGTAAGGCTGTATTGATTGCTACCATCTTTTCATTTTTGGCGATATTTATAGGGGATGAATTATAATCCACAGGTCGGAACTCAAACATGGGGTTGTTATCAACGTAATCATACAACCTGCGAGTGCCGATGCAGAAGGTGGCAAGTATCTTTCCGGGATGGAAGGTTTTTCTGGTGTTATTTACTACTCCGGCTTCTATCAGGTCAATAAGCCCGTCGGAGAACATCTCAGTATGTACACCTAAATCTTTCTTGTCAGCCAATCCATAAAGTACCGCGTTTGGCACACGACCAATACCAATCTGGATAGTAGAACCATTTTCCACCAAGCGGGTAGCATGTCTTGCTATAGCCCTTGCTACGTCATCGGGTTCGGGAGGGAAAACCTCCAAGATGGGTTCGTCATATTCTACGATGATATCTAGATTGCTTACATGTATAAAGCTGTCACCCAGTGTTCTGGGCATCTGAGGATTTACCTGGGCTATTATCAATTCAGCAGCCTGAGCGGCTGCTTTTACGGCTTCTACAGATACACCCAGAGAGCAAAATCCGAAGTTATCAGGTGGCGTAACCTGTATAAGGGCCACATCCAAAGGCATACGCCCACTGGTGAATAAGGCGGGAATTTCAGAAAGGAATATAGGTGTATAATCAGCTATTCCCTCAGTAACGGCAGTTCTTACACCCGGCCCAACAAACAATGAATTATGCCGGAAGTGCCGATCATAGCGTTTCTGGGCATGAGGAGCAGAACCGACTGTGAGCATATGGACAACTTCTACATCATTTAAACGCCTATCAGTGCCACCGAGTTTTACAAGCTCATCCAGCAGATGCTGGGGTTCTCCGCATCCCGGACTCAGGAAAATACGGCTACCACTTCGTATTTTGGAAAGAGCTTCTCTTGCGCTCATCTTACGCTCTGCAAAGACATTTTGCCAATCTTTTTCCGATGGCATTGTACCTCATCCCCTTTTTGTGATTATTTACGATCATTATATATTTGCGGCTAAAAGTAGGTTGGGTTTCGCAGGCTCAACCCAACCTACAATATTTTATTCTGATATTATCATGTCCTATGATAAATCAAACACTACGCTTTTCTGGGTGGTTTTATGATTAATCCGATAACAGCCGCTACCAAACAGGCGACACCTGAAACGATAAAAGCTGTTAGCCATGCTCCGCTTCCGCTTCCAGAACCTGCTGCTGCGTCACGTATAGCACCGGCCATAATCGGGCCCACAATTCCGCCTACACCGTAGGCTGTAAATACCCAACCGTAATTTCTGCCTACGTTTTCCGTTCCAAAGAAGTCGGAAGTTGCAGCCGGGAATAATGAGAAGTTTCCGCCAAAGTTAAATCCTATGATGGCTGCACCAAGATAAAGCAGGTATGTATTTCCACCCATCCAGAAGAATATCAGCATCATTATCCCCTGGAAGAAACACATAAGGATTAAAGATGTTTTTCTGCCGATTTTATCGGAAAGAGTTCCCCATATGATACGACCAAGACCGTTGGCAATAGAATAGAAAACAGCCATAGCTGTTCCGGCGGCTGCGCTGGCTTGCTCAGCAGTAAGGCCGCTCTTCTGAAGAGCATCAATTCCAAACAGCTTGATTATACCAATGACCATCAAACCGGCCATGGCTGAGAATATAAACATTAGCCAAATACCGTAGAATTGAGGGGTTTTGAGCATTTCTGCCGGTAGAAAATTAGTTGTTCCTGAACCACCGCCGCCATCGGGGCTTTCTTCTGGTGGTTTCCATCCAGCAGGTTTCCATCCCCTAGGAGGATTGACCATCCATATAGAGCCAATAATAACAGCAGCGGCAAATATAATACCGTATATCAGGAAAACATTGGAAACACCCATATTTTCCAGCAGATGACCCCAGCTACCAGCCAGTTTGACCCATATAAGAGCACCAAAACCAAAGCCTGCTACAGCCAGACCGGTTATAAGGCCTTTTTTATCCGGGAACCATTTCATACCTACAGCGATGGGGCAAACGTAGGCAAATCCAATACCTGTGCCGCCGATAACACCGATGAATATAACCTGACTGATAAAGTTTTTACCAAATAACCCCGCCAGAATATATCCAGCACCCAACACAACACCACCTATAAGGGCGACTTTGCGAGGGCCGGCTTTTGCCTGCCATCGTCCTGCAAGTACCATGACTACAGCAAATACGGCCAGACCGACGGAAAATATAACCTGTGTTTGGGTATTGGAAAAATTAAAGGGGGCTTTTTTAAGGTAAGGGGTAAAAACGCTCCATGCGTAAATAGCACCGAGACAAAGCTGGATAAGGAGAGCACCAACAACAACCAACGACCGATTCATTACTTTTTCTTGAGATGAATCTTGCATAACAAATATCCTCTTTTGTAATAATGAGTGATGGAGTTGGCAACGTAAACAAAATGCGCTCGCACCATCCGGGAATTAAGGAACAGTACGAGCGCTTTTCTGTCTGGATAGTTGTCTATTCTACACGACCTTCGATAAGTGTATCAACGACGCTAGGATCAGCCAATGTACTGGTATCACCGAGAGTGTCGGTTGTACCTTCGGCGATCTTACGGAGAATACGTCTCATGATCTTACCGCTTCGGGTCTTGGGCAGAGCATCAGCGAACTGAATCGCGTCGGGTCTGGAAATTGGGCCAATCTCCTTGCGAACGTGATTCATAAGTTCCTTAATAAGGTCTTCAGTTTTTTCTACACCCTGTCTTACTGTAACATAAGCGTAGAGAGCCTGACCTTTGACATCGTGTGGTCTACCAACAACAGCAGCCTCAGCGACAGCATCATGACTGACTAAAGCGCTTTCAACTTCAGCAGTACCGATCCTGTGACCGGAAACATTAACGACGTCATCAATACGACCCATCAACCAGTAGTCGCCTTCTTCATCTTTACGGCAACCATCACCGGTGAAGTAAAGGTCGTTATACATGCTGAAATAAGTCTGGATGAATCTATCATGATCACCCCAGGTAGTTCTCAGAATACCGGGCCAGGGTTTCTTAATGCACAGCTTTCCACCTTCGTTAGTATCACATTCAGAACCGTCTTCCCGAAGGATAACGGGTTCAACGCCGAAGAATGGTTTTGATGCGCTGGCCGGTTTAAGGGTATGAGCACCGGGGAGCGGTGTAATCAGGATTCCGCCAGTTTCAGTCTGCCACCATGTATCAACAACGGGGCATTTGCCCTTGCCAATGTGATTATAATACCACATCCAGGCTTCCGGGTTGATAGGTTCACCAACTGTACCAAGCAGACGCAGGCTTGAGAGATCGCATTTTTCGATCCATTCTTCACCAAGTCTTGCCAGAGCGCGGATAGCTGTAGGAGCAGTATAGAATATATTAATCTGGAATTTGTCAACAATCTGCCAAAAACGACTGGCATCCGGATATGTGGGAACACCCTCAAACATAACAGAGGTTGCACCATTGGCCAGAGGGCCATATACAATGTAGCTGTGTCCGGTAATCCAGCCGATATCGGCGGTACACCAGTAAGTGTCTTCATCATGGATGTCGAATACCAGCTTATGAGTCATGGTTACATAAGTCAAATAACCGCCGGTGGTATGTTGAACACCTTTGGGTTTGCCAGTTGAGCCAGAGGTGTAAAGGATAAACAGGGTATCCTCAGCCTTCATGACTTCCGGTTCACAATCAGCCGAAACATCAACCATTTCATCATGCCACCATGTGTCGCGACCTTCTAACATTTCAACAGGATCATCGGTACGTTTTACAACGATAACGTTTTCAATGGTGGGGCAATCTTTTACGGCTTCATCAGCAGTATCTTTCAAAGGAATAGTTTTACCGGCTCTCAGGGAGACGTTGCTGGTAATCAGGGCTTTGCAGTCTGAGTCCTGTATACGATTAGCCAGGGCTTCTGCGCTGAAACCACCAAAAACTATTGAATGGATAACACCGATCCGTGTGCAGGCCAGCATTGCGATGGCCAGTTCAGGAATCATGGGCATATAAAGGGCAATACGATCACCCTTTTTCAGGCCTTTGCTCTTAAGAACGTTGGCAAACTTGCAAACTTCTCTATGGAGTTCCTGATATGTGAATATCCTTACGTCTTCTTCAGGTTCTCCCTGCCATATAATAGCGGCTTTGTTTTTTCGCCATGTCTCAAGGTGACGATCCAGGCAGTTGTAAGACAGGTTAAGCTCACCATCTTCAAACCACTTGATGTCTATATTATTATCGGCTGTATCCCATGTGTATTCGCAACCCTTTGTGGGTTCTTTAAACCAATCCAGCAGTTCTTTGGTATGTTTTAACCAGAAACCGTCAGGATCGTTGATTGACTCATCATACATTTCCTGGTATTGTTCTTCTGACTTAATATGAGCTTTTTCAGAAAATTCCTTGGGAGGTGGAACTTTCCGCTCTTCGACCATCATAGAGTCAATACCGGTGCTTTTTTCGTCTGGCATAAATTTTCCTCCATTTTTTAAAATAGACTAAGTTTTATTAAAGGATTTGTTGTTATAGAGTTGATTGTTAGTGTGTGAAGTAGATAGATGTGAATATCTCTTTTCATATGCAGTTAAATTGGATAACTGGTTAGTTTATCCACTTCAGATTTTCAGATACAGTGTAGATTACCTGAAAATAAGATTAGCGCACGAAGTATCCCAAGCAAATTAAGGGTAGCTGCCCGGGGTGAGGATTCTTTTTTTTTATAATTTATATCAGGCAACTTGATAAATTTATTCTTAGAGAATCAAACCGCTTTTTTTTAGTTAAAAACATGTTGCCATTAAAATTATAACATTACTGAAAAAAAATGTCAATCAGTAAAGAAAATAAATTTAAATTTTAAGACAAAATTAACCAGAAATTGTCTTTAAAGTAATAATTCATCTTATTACCTATTAGCCCGGTTTTGGCACTACACCAGCATCTTTAGAGCATTAATGGCATTTATCAGACATCCAACACCTCAATACCCCATATCATCAACCATTATAACTCTTTCGTGTTTAGTCGGGTTTAGTATGGTTATAATTGAAATTTTCTCAACTTTTCATTCCTGCGAAAGCAGTAATCCAGGAGC
>WJIO01000021.1 GCA_014730235.1 Candidatus Poribacteria bacterium | reverse complement strand
ATGACGGCTTTTGATAAATCCTCAGAATCTGGCGAACATGTGTATATGGAAACGTTGATAGAACAACCCGCGCCTATGCCTTTGGGTCTTAAAGAATGGGAAGTAGAGGAATAGTATTGATATTTCTAAAATTAACTAAAATCAGATGTTGCAATGCTTAAAGAGACACTAGCAAATGAAAATGCTATCAGGCTGTCATTCCTGCTTTCGCAGGAATGACATAGAACTATATTCTTTGAGCATTTTCATCTGTTTCTTCATGCTGAATCCTTATAAAAATTGGTTTTAGAGATTTTTTAGAATTCTCAGTAGTATTTAAAAATTTAAGCAATTTCAAGAAAATCTATTCAATCTTTCACTTAATAGGCGAAGCCTTTTCCCCCTTATTAAGGGTGAATAATGGGCTTTGCCCATTAGGAGAAAGTTGAAAAGATTTGTTGAAAACCAAATACAAGGAGGTGTTAATATTGATAAATCTAAATAAGATTCTCTGTCCAGTAGACCTTACAAAGAATTCTATGGATGCCCTTGTCTTTGCTCATAATTTGGCAGGACGTTACAGAGCATCTCTTACAGTTATACATGTTCTGGAAAATCCCCATATGGATATTCCCGGAGGCGAAACCGGAGCTTTTAGCTTTGGTGAACTTGTGGATCTGTATAGAGAAGAAAAAGAGGAAGAAATAATTGATGTGCTTCAGCATGATAAAGCCCTCGCCGTCAATCTGGATATAGTCTTTAAAGAAGGTGTTCCCTATGACAAAATAGCAAAATTCGCCCGGGAATCCCAAACAGACATGATCATAATGCTGGCTAGTAATGAAACAGGTTTGGAATATGTTCTGGGTCATACTACAGAAAGAGTTATCAGGTTATCTCCGTGTCCGGTTTTGTCTGTTCATGTTCCTTCGGAATCCCAAAACGGTGAAAAAATCCGATCCATGCATGAAATTGTCGAACCAGGGGAAGATGAAAAACGCAAGATATTATTACCAACGGATTTCTCTGAGTATTCAAGACTTGCCGCTGATTATGCTATATCATTAGCACAGGAATATGGTGCTGAGATTGAGGTTCTTCATGTAATGGAGAGGGTAGCGGAATTTTCAGCCATGTCCGGAAGTGAAGTTCCGAGTTACGGGGTCGTGACAGTATATTATGATGACCTGTCCAAATCAGTTCAAAAACTTACAGATGAAATATGCACCCGGATTGATGAACATGATATTGAGGTTTCATCAAGAATTATAACGGGAAACGCAAGACACGAAATCGTAGAAATTGCTAAGACTGAAGATATAGACTTGATAACAATAGGCACCCATGGACGGAAAGGTTTATCCCGACTTATTCATGGGAGTGTAGCAGAAGCCGTTGTAAGGAATGCTCCATGCTCTGTTTTGAGCGTTAAAAAACCAGAGCATGATTTTGTAAAGGTAGATTAAAGTAAAAAAATATTAATTTCTAAAGGAAAATCATTTATGAATGATAAACAACCTATTCTACAAAAGCTTTTTTCATTGGAAGGTAAATCTGCCCTTGTTACCGGTGCATCCAGCGGAATTGGTCAGGCTCTTGCCATAGGCCTGACCGGTGCTGGTGCGGAAGCAGCAATCAACGGCCGGAACCAGGAACGTCTGGAAGAGACAAGATCCATAATAGAAAGCAACGGAGGCCGCGCTGTTGCCCTTCCGGCTGATTTGAGAAAAGTTGAGACTTGCCGTAAACTGGTAGCTGATGCTAATAAAGTCCTGGGTAAGATAGATATACTTATAAATTGCGCTGGTATGAACCGTCGAAAACCCATTACTGAAGCTACAGAGGATGATTTTGACACTATAGTAGCTGTAAACCTTCGCAGTATTTATTTCCTGAGTCAGGCTGTATACCCAATTATGTGCAAACAGGGCGGCGGAAAGATAGTGAATATCGGTTCCATTAATATATTCTATGGCCTGGATACGGTTTCAGTATACGGTCTAAGCAAAGGCGGTGTGGGTCAATTGACTAAGGTCATGGCCGTAGAATGGGCTAAGGATAATATCCAGGTAAACTGTGTAACACCGGGATTCATAAGAACACCATTGACAGAGCATTTATGGCGAGATGATGAAAAAGCCCCGTGGTTCCGCAAGCGTATAAGAGCAAGACGCCCTGGAACACCTGAGGAACTCGTGGGGGTTACTATCATGCTGTCATCGAATGCCTCGTCTTATATTACCGGTGAAAATATCACAGTTGATGGTGGTTTTCTGGCCGGTGGTTCGTGGTTTACCGATGAATTGCAGGAATAAGAGATAGATTTGTCTATAGTTTCATTTCATTGGGTTTAAATATCCAAACCTTGCGGCGGTTATGGGCTATCCATTCATTTTTGCCGTCCTGATCAATATCATCAACGATGATGTTGTAAGTCAGGCCAAAATCACCGGGAATACGGACATCTAGATTCCACATCTTAAGACATTCGTCCAGATTTACAGGTTTATCAGATTCCAGTTTTGGGAAACGGGTTAATATTTTCCCATTACCACTCAGGACTATAGGATCAGATGGATCACCTGATTGGATGGGAAGGTCTTCATAACCAAGGCTACTGGCTTTTGCCAAGTATTTTTCCTGTAATTCCTGAGACATGCGCCCGGGGCTTGGACTGTGAATAATCATGTCGGCCTGGTTTTCATTTCCCGAAGCCAGCATACAGTAGCCATTGCATGGGTATTCCCAGAGCCTGTTTCCTTTATAATCCATCATGATGGAACCACCAACACTGGCCTTTTCAGTAATAAATATCTGAGAACCTGGAACTTCAGGCATAAAATTACCTACAAGAAAAACCTGAGGGTGGGTGAAACTGGTATCCCTGAAAAGTTCTTTGCTATCTTTATCTAGAATCAAAAAATCCCTTCCACAGAGGGTATAAAGCACTTCCAGTTCTCCATCATCGTTAATATCAGATACGTTTACAAAATCTACATGGGATTCATGATCAAGCTGCCATATCAGACTGCCATCATGGTCGTATAGACTACCAGCAATAAAAAGCTCATCTTTGCCGTCGTTGTCTATATCGGCAAATCTAAAAGCGTTATATTCGTCATCACCATGAATTTCCCATAAAAGCTGAAAATCGCTGGAATAAGCCAGAACCTGTTTATAACCCAGGGTGATAATATTAAAATCATCTCCTACTTTCTGCGGGACAATTTTATTTACATCATCATTGGGAAGCTGGAATTCAGCCAGCAATTCTGTTGTCTGGATATCCCGGATAAATATTCTCTTTTTATGGCGATACACAAGTTCTGGTTTGCCGTCGCTGTTAATATCAAAAATAGCTGTCAGATTAGGTTCTCCATGATTTCTGTATGGCTTATCCTTTAACCAGGGTTTGCCAAATTGCCATAGCATAGAGCCATCCTGCTTAAAGCATGTGTAACACAGCAAATAAAGGTTGTCTTCGTCGTCCATACATGGACTATTTCGTTCATCTTCCCGACCTAGAAGTCCCGAACTCTGACGAAATATAAGTTCTTTTTGGCCATCGCTGTCTATATCGTAAAAATGCAGACATTCACCACCGTTTTGACCCGCTTCTATAGTTTTTATTAATTCAATTTGCATCTTATTCTCCATATATGACAATGACCCGGGTTTGTGCACAAACCCGGGTCATTGCTCAATTTACTCAGCTATTCTCTCTTTCAGGGCATCCAGAAGGCCGTCAGGTGGATCAAAAGGTAGTTCGACAGGTTCATGGATGAGGGTGCTGGTATAAGCTCCCATTATGATGTTGGATTTTACCAGGGCATGTTCCAGTCTTGTGGGATGGGGTTTGGAATCATCCACAGCCCAGTCAAATGCAGCTTCGGTAAGAGCAGCTTGAGCCAGGACATCCTGCTGTCCGTAGCTATGAGTTCCCTTTTCGTAACCACCTTCAGGAGTGCTGCGCTCCCACCAGTGCATTGTCCACTGGACAAATCCCTTTGTTCCATATACTGATATACGCTTGTGGGAATATATGCTTCCGCTGTCGTTTGTTTCAGGCGCAACAGAACCGATTAAAAGCATACACCTTACGCCGTTTTCAAATTCAACAGCAGCTTCGGCTGTGTTGGGTGACGGCTGACGACCACTGATGGATTTTCCACCGGATACGTTACCAAAAACCTTTATGGGTTTTGCAAAACCATTGTATGAGTGGGCCAGTTCCAGGACATGCACACCCTGATCTACCATGGTGGAACGAGCACTGGCTTCCATGAAACGCACTTCACCGATTTTTCCGTCGGCCACGTCTTTTTTCAACATAAGGTTGTTGGGATGGAAATGAAGCTGGGTATTTATGACAAACTTTGTCTTACATTTGTCATTCAAATCCCTGATCTGCTTCCAATCTTCTCCTTGCAGAGCCACAGGTTTTTCTACAATAGCCACAGGAACCTTATGATCTGCGGCAATGGTCATAAGCTCAACTCGCCAGATAGGGGCTGTGACTATGTGTAGGACATCGGGCTTTTCCTTGTCCAGCATCTCATGAATATCAGTATAGCGTTTCTCTTTGGGAATACCGTATTCTTCCCCTCTTTCTTTAAGTCGTGTTTCGTCCAGATCGCATACAGCCACTAACTCACCTTTTGTAACGTGTTGATAAGCATGGGCATGGCCTCTGGAACGGCCTCCGCATCCTAAGAATGCTGCTTTCAGCATGTTTTTCTCCTTTTTTAATGGGAATTTAAATAGGTTTACTCTTTTCGCATCAATATAACCGCATTTCCTACTTTTGCAGTTTCTACATAATTTTCATCTAGGTATCTGGCTATTATAGCATGTCTCTGATCATTGGGAACACCATCAATGCCATCATAGCTTGTACCTGATCTGGATATAATTATCCTTGTCTTATCGCGTTCCAGGTCTCTGACCACTTCCTCCTGCATAGAAACAGCAGAAGCGTAACAGACCTGATGGTACCTGGAAACCATAGGCCTGTCAACAAAAAAGTAATAGGAACCTTGGTTGCTGAAATCAAATATGGCTTCATCAGGTTTTGTATTTTCTTGAATATATTCAATAACGGCTTTGATATGGTCTGCCTGCTCTTTGGATATTTCTATAGGTCCAATCCTTTTGATCTGTATCGGTATATCCCGCTTTATTTTTTCATATTCAGCCAGAGTTGCGAGTCTGTCCTTTGCCATATCCAGAGGATGATACAGGGAATTAACATGCCATACAACCAGCAAAACCAGCACCGCTTTCCAGAAGGCTGCCGGAACAAGTTCTGCTCTGGTTCCAAAATCCCTGCAAGCAGTTGCAGCGAGTCTTTCAGACAAAATGATGATTATAAGCCACGCGAAGGATATGCCATATAAATGCCAGAGGTCAGATCTGCCTAAAGGTGTTCTGAAAAATATTACACCACTAATTACAAGCAATAAAATAATAACGTTGGATCTAGTACCCCAAAATTTCCCTATTGTAAGTTTGTAAAGCAGGTATATTAGAGATATGATATAGATTATCACCGGAAGGTACCATTCAAAAGTCTGGCTAAGGACGAAGGCTTTAAGGGTTTCCAAAGACTGGACTTTTGCAAGCTCTGTTGTAATAGACGGAAAAGGTAAACCCCAGGTAGGAATATGGTAATAGGTCTGGATAAACCAGTTAACCAGCATATCATCCAGAGCACCATACAAGACAAAATATATCCCAAAGGGAAGAAAGGCTACAAAAGCTCCTGCGGCATAGCTAATGAAAGGTTTAAGGCGTATTTTTAAATTCCCCCTGATATAAAGAGCAAAGACCAGAAGAAATATTGATCCTGAAGCCAGGGTATAGAAACCCATCTCCAGACTGTAAAAGACATTCAGCATAGCAATTGTACCGGCTAAAAACGGATATAAATCCAGCCCAAACAGCTTTCGTCTTCGATCTTTTAATGCATAACTCAAAACAATAGCAAGACTTGCATAAGCCAGAGTATTTCGGGCTGATAATGCCCTCCGGGCTAGATCATAGGTCTTACCTGATGCAGTAATCCAAACAGCCAGAATTGCAAAGAGCTTTGTTCTGAAAGCCTGTAAGCATAGTATATATATTGCCACATGTCTTAATGGGTCTAGTAAATGGCCTAGAATCCTGTCTGCTGCCAGATTTGTTCCGAATAATTTTGCTGCCAGCAGGGGCCGACCGGCATTGTGAAAAAGGCCATGTTGAAGATAAATATCCCTGTATGGAATTTTACCTCTTAATAAGGCATTTAACGGCGCGAGTCGTTCACCTTCGTGGAACATGTCAACATTACCGTGAATATTTCCCCCACTGTAGAAGAATGCATATATAATAGCTGGAAGTATAAGATATTCCAGAAAATATTTATGTATGTTTTCATTTCTACTAAAACAGTTCGACTTCGCCAATGTTATAATTTTTAATACCAAAAACAGGAATATAGATAATAGCAATAGTAATTTTTTATGTTGATACAGAACAGTTGAAGCCAAAAGCATCGTAATTGGTATATATGTAATGGCATCGGAATTGATAATGTCACTGTAGGTCCCTTGGGTGAAAGTATTTATAATTCTGGAATATATCAACCAGAACAGCCATGTAAAGATGGCAAAAGCCGCTATAATCATAATACATGCTGTGGTATCTTTAGTATGATGCATGTCTACAATAATAGCAAATAAACCAGCACATATACCGCATGTAATAACGCTCCAATGGTTATATGCTGAACCTTTATAAAAAATTGTATGCCGGATGTTTTGAAGCCTGGTATATAGCAGATCGTGTATAAGAAATAATATCTTGGACAGTGGAATAAGAATGATGGGTAGGAGTAAAGTTCCGGAAAAAGTTGGCTCTTTTAATTTCCAGAGGATCAGCACAAATGGAATATATGTAAAAGCGTATTTTCTGAACATTTTTTCAACTGGTAGTCTAGTGAGACTTGATACTATCCATAAGCAAACTACCCACGTACCCAGAATCAACATAGATATAATAGGAATAAAGATCAATGATCCGATATAATAAAACATCTCCTGTTGTTTAGGATATTTATTAGCTGAAATCCAGCTAACTACACCGCGATTGCCAGAATATTCAAAGGTTGGTTTAATAACCAGACAAAGACCAACAGCAAACAAAAAACCGCAGGCAAGTACTATGGCAGTATAAAGTCTACCTTCTTTACCTGTTATTATTTTATATATCTGGTAAAATTGAGTTTTTGTATCTGATTTCAATATTTTTACAACCTTTACGTTTTATGAATACCTTTGTCTATTATTTATTGAGATTTTATTATCGCGCAGTAATTCTTGTAATTCAAGAGTTATATCAATTTTATGTTGACGCTGTTTATCCTGGATGTTATTATAAGCCAGAATTAACTTTTTTGATTAATTTAGCCATTCCATAATACCTCATATTTCAGGAGCGAAACATATGAATTCCAAAAGTTTATCTTTGCCCCGATGGATATGGCACCCTCAAAGAAAAAATCGCCTTAAAACAATATTGTATAGAAGGTTTGAATTACACAGGAATCTTAAATCACCTAAATTTGGAATAGCTCTCACCGGCAGCACAAAAGTAATGATTGATGGTATTACCATAATGGATATTCCCGAAAGTCCTGCTAATATATGTAAGTTTAATTATATGAATGTAATGCCTTTGGGTGCAGGAGAGCATTTACTGGAAATCCAGATTAATTGTAAAGAACCTGTGCCAGAACATCCCGCTATTTCCTTTGCCCATGACAGAACTGTAGGATGTGCGGCATGGCTGGAAGGGAAGGATTTCCGACTGGTTACGGATGATACATGGTCGGCTGATGACGATCTAGCCGAAGAAATCTGCTTGTTGGGTCAAGAGCCTTTTGGTAACCCGGATTATCCACCCGATGACTTTGTCCGTTCCGGTTTTGGCGATCTAAAGGCCTATATTATCCAGGGTGCGGTTATGAGAACAAGGGAAATAGAATGCCAGAGAAAAGGTAGTTTGATAAAATTATCAGGCAAAATAAAAAGCGGGTATATACCTGAATCCCTGGAGCATGAAAGCTTTATACCTATTTATCACCTGAGAAAGCAGGACGACTGGAAAAGGCTTCGCAAAATCCAGTGGGAAAATCAGAAGGAGCAAACCCCAAGCGTTCTGTTTGACCTGCAAAGGGAATATAATGCCCGACTATGTATACACAATCTTAGCGCAAAGAAGATAACAATTCTCTGGAACGGCGCCGAATCCCTTCTGGAAATGACTCAATATGATAACTGCATTACAGAGATACTGGAAGTAAATCCCGGTGAAACGGTATACTCAGTTCCAACAGGTATGAAATATGTAGGATTGTTTGTCATGGGAGCTGTTGAAACCGAGTTTGATCTTGACCTGGTTTTTGAATCGGTGGGGGCAAAGCTGTCGAAAACAGGTAATTTTCAATGTGATGATGAACAAATCAACAAGATATATGAAACCGCTGTCCATACTAACTACCTGTGCCATCAGTTGGCCCTATGGGATGGTATTAAACGAGACAGACTTCCCTGGGTTTATGATCTCTATCTGGCTGCCAGAGGTGCTTATCCTATATGGAACGATTTTTCCATACTGCGCCGCTCCCTGGTGGAACTTGGTGAAACTCCCTATGGCTTATGGATGAATGGCACTGCCAGTTATACGTTGTGGTGGTTTGTAACTATATGGGAATACCTTATGCAGCGAGGAGATTTTGAATTTGTCTATGAACTTAAGCCTTTGATGCAGCGTCATATAAAATGGGTCACTGAGAACATTGATGAAAATGGTTTTCTAAATGCACCTAATAGCTTCATTGACTGGGTTCCTATTAAAGAAGATGAACGCCATCTATCCCTCCAGGCCATTTATACTATTGCCAGACAGGCCCTGTTTAATATAAAAGAATTTATACCCGATCTGGATATTAACTTCAACTGGTCCAGACCTGAGATATCGGGGGAATCATTTCTTAAGGTTGACCCTGTAGTAACAAAGGTCTTGGGCATCTTGGCTGGTTATGTTGATAATAAAAAGGCTTTTGAATTTGCAGACAGTTATAGGCTTGCTGACCCAATAACCCCCTGTTCGGCTTATCTTCTGGCATGTCTTGACGTTGATCTTGATATACCTCATCGGGGTTTCTCCATAATAAGATCCCTGTGGGGCGGCATGCTGGCAAGAGGAGCTACTACCTTTTGGGAAGCTGCCCGATGCAAATATTCAAGCGATTTTCACAAAGACCTTACAACGTATACGGCATACGACGAATATCGTATAAGTCTTTGCCACGCCTGGAGCAGCACACCTGTTGAATGGTTCTCCCGGGTATTGTTGGGTGTAAATCCCGTTACTCCCGGTTACAGTGAAGTAGAAATAGCTATATGGACTCCTGACGGTATTAACAGGTGTGAGGGTACAGTATCAACGCCAAGGGGGCCTATTGGCGTATCCTGGATAAGGAAAAAAGACGGACAGATCGTGGTTAAAACTGAAGTTCCTGAGGGAGTTCGTGTTGTATAAAAAAAGAGAAAGGAAGTGTAAATGGTAAAATATTATCCCGTTATAATATTAATCGCTTTAGCTTTATTCGTTCTGGTTTCTATGCAAATGGGTTGTCAACCCATAGAAATAGGTGAACCGGGAGCCATGACAGGTAACA
Organism: Candidatus Poribacteria bacterium; assembly: GCA_014730235.1. Lineage (GTDB taxonomy): Bacteria > Poribacteria > DTPJ01 > DTPJ01 > WJIO01 > WJIO01. The sequence continues at coordinate 16,116 of WJIO01000021.1, read as the reverse complement.
CTGCGCCGGTGGAAAAATCCGGTGAATTGACAAAGGATGAAACCTGGACTGGGAATATAATTGTCAAAGACGATATTCTTGTTCCTGAGGATATTACCCTTATTATAACCGATGGAACTACAATAAAATTTGAAAAAGACAAAAAACTATTAGTTGACGGTAATCTGTATGTAGAGGGACAACCAAACCGTGCTGTAATTATGACTTCCGCAGAATCAGAGCCTGAACCGGGAGACTGGGGTGGCATACTCATAAGCGATCTAAGCCTTGATACGCGTATAGAATATTGTGTGATAGATTTCCATACACTGATAGTATGCCAGAGTGATTCTCTCCGCCTCAATCGTTGTATTATAGGCCAGGCAAGCCAGGTGGGTTTAGTTTTTAAGGCTTGTTCACCCACAATTGAAGACAACAAAATTACCAAAAATGGAATTGGAATACTTTGTGATGATTCAGCTTCTCCCAATATAAATTATAACGTTATTACAGCAAATCTCAGAGATGGTATAGAATGTAAACGCTCATCTTTTGCCAAAATATCCCATAACCTTATAAGCAATAATCTGGGAAATGGCATATCATGCTACTCCGGCTCTTCTCCTGAGATTAACCAGAACAATATAATGTATAACAGCGACTGGGCTGTATATGGTGGAGGAAAACTTAACCGCAATTTTATCCAGGGAAACAAGGAAAGAGGTATGGATGTTATAGATACAGGGGAATCCATGAATGGTGATCAATATTACAATGTAGAAAGCGTAGATTCACCCAGATCATCCAGAATCGAGGAAGCGGGAGTTCGCAGGGAAGAACGATGGTGATATTGGTATGAGTAATTATGGGGTAGTATTGTTTTATACAACATCCTCTGCTATCCGGGCAGAAAAAGTTCTGGAAAATGGTAATATATATGCAAAACTGATACCCACTCCCAGGGAGTTATCCAGCGACTGCGGTATATCATTAAGATTTGATTGGGAATTGGCTGATAGTGTAAGAAATGCCCTGGAATTTGATAAGGTTGAAATAGCGGGAATTCACAAAATACCCTAAAAAATGTGGAATCAGCAAATCCATTTTGGATTTGCTGATTCAATAAAATATATCTATTTCTCTTTTAATTCACCCCAACTTGATGTTAATTTATCAACAGGTTCAACAGCAAGAGCGGTAATATCTTCCATGCTCTGGAGAATTTCATCTTCCGTCAAAGGTCTGTCCCATATCTGGACTTCATCTATAACGCCTCTGAATCTCTGACCACTGGTTCCCCATGAACCAATAATAGTATCGCCGGATGTGCCTAGATACTCTATTCCGGACTTGCCAGCATCTGTAACAGCTTCCTCACCGTTGATGAAAACCTTTCTCGATTTACCTTCTACATCAAGCCAGAAAGCAATATGCATCCATTCACCGGCCTGGGCAACTCCTGGAGCGTCCAGATCGTTACTATAGAATCCCATCCTTACTGTTCCATTTGTATAAATCCTGTAGTGCATACTTGTATTTGTGGCATTCGCCTGCATCTGGCTGAATACACACTGTTCAGCAGCACCTGATAACTCAGGTCTTACCCACATACAGATGGTAAAGCTCTTGTTATTAAGGGGAATATACGGACATTTAACTTCGCCGGATTCCTCAAATTCCATAGCCTGACCGAATTTTCCTTCCACAAATTCAGCATTACCTGCCAATGTACCATGATTGCCATGGATTGAATAATCTTCCGTATCGTCATTGAAAGGTAGGTAAAGCAGTAGTTCTGGATCGGTTAAATCCAACGCACCAAAACATGGGGTGACTATCACGAAAATAACAAGAAAACTTATAAATATACTTTTCATTGAACTATACCTCCTTGAAAATTGATTGATAAATAAAAATGGCAATTATTTATAGATAAAATATCATAATTTTTGGTAAAGATCAATTAAGTTTTTAGAAAAGAATAACGGGACGTTTAAAACGTCCCGTTAATTTACTTAGCCTCTACGTTTAGGCCTTGCGGGTTTATCTGTCTCAGCCGATTCGTAAATAGCGTCCATTAATTCCGACTGGATAATACCGTTTACCGGATTTGTGCGTGGTTCGGCTTTGCCCAGAATGGCATCAATGAAATTATCGTCAGGTGTGCCTCCAGACATTTCCGGGGTGATGGGTGGAGGCTCAAGAAGTTCTGTGCCTTTGAATACCTTAATCCAGCCGCCGCCCCAGCCGTCAATTTCTATGCGTCCACCGTCAAATATAAAGGCCATGTGAGTTCCGCCCGGGCTTGGGCAGTTGCCACTGACAACTATGCTGGCAAAAACACCGTTTTCAAACTTGACGTTTATGGACGAGTTTATGTCAACAGGTGTGCCCACGTTATCCACAAAGGCAAAAACTTCCTCTACAGATGATTCTACAGACCAGCAAAGACTGTTTAACAGATGAGCACCGCTGTCATAGGTCTGTCCGCCGCCGGATAATTCAGGATTCTGCCTCCATTTACCCGCAGTACCCTTTTTCCAGTTCTGGGTAATATAACCGATAACCAGTTCCAGCTTTCCAAAAGCGCCGCTTCGGATCTGTTCTCTTAAATAATAGAAATTAGCCGAACAGGATGTATTATATCCGATGACAAATACTTTACCAGTCTCTTTAACCTTTTCGGCAATTTTATAAGCATGTTCTGCCGATGTAACCATGGGTTTTTCCATGAATACATGGCATCCGGCGTCCAGGGATTTCATACCCTGTTCAAAGTGCAATGTGTGAGGAGTTGAAATAAGGACAGCGTCGGGCTTGACTTCTTCCAGCATTTTATCCAGATCGTCATAAGCCTTGGGTTTTGGCTTAACTTCCGGAAGATTGCGCTCAATATAAGCATCCACAATATCAGTATTTACATCGCAGCCAGCCACGATCTGTACCTCGGGTTTACCTTTCATTCTACGGGCATGGCCTGATGAATTGCCACCACAACCGATCATTGCAAGTCGGATTTTTTCCATTAAATTTCTCCTTATTAATCGTTAGCTTATCCGCTGGTCGCGGACTACGTTTGAAAAGTCAATGGGCTTGAAGCCCAGTTTAAAGGCAGGAGAATCCTCCGCCAATGTAAAATACTCTTTTACATCTAAACATAATTCCTGCCAGCTATGGATTTAATATTCTCAGGGTTAATTTTACCATCGGCGTTGACGGTTTTTCCATAGGCCATAAATGTCTGATCCGTCTGGGGTATATTCAGGGGATGCACGGTTGCAGGTCTTGTAGTAGTAACAAGCCAGTGCAGTAAATCTTGTTGTAGTTCCTGCACCACGTCCTGATAATCCGGTTCAAAGAAAAGATTTTTCATTTCCCAGGGGTCTGCATCCAGATCATAAAGTTCCCCAAAACCATCGGGATAATCAGATGCAAACATTTCCTCTGGATAATATATCAGACGATATTTACCTTTACGAATGCTTTTACTCCATGCAAATTCCGTTACACCAATTTCATGCACCTGACCTTTCTCACCTCGTAGAAGATGAGAGATATCTTTGCCGTCTGATGTTTCCATGTTGTCAATACCTACCAGATTACAGATGGTATTACAGAAATCCACAGATTCAACTATCTCATCGGCTTTATAACCCGTCTTAAATTCACCCGGCCATCGCCAGATCATAGGCACTCGGGTTATGGCATCAGAACATATCCCCGGTGCTTTTTCCAATACACCATGTTCACAGGCGTAGTCTCCATGATCTGATGAATATATAACGATAGTATCCTCATCAAGATCATTTTCCTTAAGCCAGTCAATCAATTCACCCACAGCATGATCCACATGACTTACGTTACCCAGGTATCCATGAAGTTTGCGAAGTCTTCCTGCTTTGTATGTTTTTGGCTCAAACAACTGCCAGTTACCGTTGCGAAAGTGATTTGCTGTGCGAATGAGGTTTGGTGCTTTGCCGATCATATCGTAATCGGCATTGGGTGGTAGAGTTAAATCTGATTCATCATACAAATCCCAGAATTCTTGTGCAGGGGTGTAGCATTGATGGGGTTTAGGTAGGCTAACATGTAAGAAGAAGGGATCGTTATCATCTACACATTGGGTCATAAATTCCATACCTTTACGGACAGCCCAACCCTCCTGGCCATCTTCGTAAGATACTTTTGAGGGTCTACCTTCAACAGTCTGATTACCTCGTTTGCCGAATTCCCGCATTGCGCCGTGATCTTCTAATTCAGTTAAATTTCGATCTGCCAAATACTCAGCATATTCTTTACTTCTTCCCTGAACGCTTGTTCCACATGTGTCGTGGAATATGTCCGAATCATCTTCAATCCAGTTTTCAGGACAATGTATCTTACCCACAGCACCGATCTTATAACCATTTTCCTGCAAATGACCTAAAAGAGTAGGCAGACCTTTTGGTTTAGGACCACTCAAACCATAATAACCGTGATTATGGCAATACTGTCCTGAAAACCACGAAACCCGACTTGGTGTGCATATGGGATTCTGAGTAATAGCATTGTCGAACCGCACACCTTCCTGGGCCATCTTATCCAGATTAGGGGTTTTTACATCAGGATGATCTTTATGACCAAGAACTTTTGCGTTATGTTGGTCTGATATAATAAATAATACATTAGGTTTTTGTGTCATATTACTATCCTGTTCTCTTTATTTATTATCTTCATCTTTAAATGAGTGACACATGATTATACTACCATGAGGTTTAGTAGGCAAGAGAAATTTAAACGAGAAATAAAGCCATAATAAAAAAGGGCGTGAAGTTTAAACTTCACGCCCTTTTTTATTATTTTATATAATATTATTCTTCGGATGGATAAAGTTTTTCTACAAATTCATTTACCAGATCTCTTCTGACATCAGCTAGCATAGTTTCTTCACGCTGCATTTTTTTGGATTCTCCAGTACGATATTGAGTTTTATAACGTCTAAATCCCAATATTCTACCGTCCCAGACAGGTTCAGGTTTTTTAGGATCAATGATTTTTACGTCAGTTGCAAGTAAAGCAGACTGAAGAATAGCGTAGTAACGTGCAGCACCGGTAGGTCCTACATCAGATTTGTCTTCTTCAACCTTACCGGATTCTTCCATAGTATATTCAGGTTCTTCCAATAGACCTACAACAATAAGGTCTGCCTGGAAAGCTTCAGCTACTTTGCTTGCTTTCGTAGGATCATTGTATACATCAGTTGCTGATATACCGAGTTCCTTGAGTTTGTCGCTAACTGGCTGAACTTCCTGAGATTGGTCATAATGCCAGGTTTTATCCTCAAACCTTACACTAAGTTTTGTACCGATACCATAAGTCAACATAGTAGGCAGATCATCATATTCACCTGAAGACTTCTTTATATCAAAGGGCATCAGAACTATTGATGAGTATCCTTCCAAAGGAGGTACTTTCTTACTGGGCATAATAGCCTGAAGTCCACATCCTAATAATGGGATGGTAAAAAGTACCAAAAAAATCATGGCCAGGAACCTTTTCGACATACATCTACCTCCTGTGTATTTTACCGTTAAGATAGGCAGAATGTGTAAATAACTACACAATACTTCTATTAAATCTTAATTATACTTCATCAAACAAAAGCTGGAATAAACGCATTATAACACATATTAATAATGAAAGCAACCCTTATTAGTATCACTATTTTTCTATTAATAAATTTAAAAATTAATTTCTGTCATTCCTGCGGAGGTAGGAATCCAGTCATTATGTTAAGCTCCTGGCTTCCAGCATAAGACATGTGAAACTATATTTGATTATGATAGAGACTATTTGATGATAGTAAAGGAGAACCAAAAAGTCTTGATAAAATTGACTCTTGAATACATATGCAAGTATTTGTATACTATTGTAACTCGATAACCTTCGATATTCTGCTTGCATTAGGTTATAATTTGAAAGGAACAGGTAATATGATCGAATACACTTTAATGGGTGAGAATAATCTTCTATGCTATTTTTTACATGGTGGTAAGATTAGCAAGCAGGAGTTGTCTTCAGTTTATGATGAGTTGTTACCCGGTGAAAAAGAAGCTGGTGTGCTGGCTGATACAGTGGCTTCTTTTCTTAGAGCAGTATGCAAAGCTTATGATTCATGTGCAATATTAGCTGTGGAAGATGATTTTGTGGTGGGAAAGCTGAGGTTTTATCCTACAGAGCCTTTAGATATAATGGATGGAAATTTATGTGTGCAGACTCTGGATCATCTGAAGTATATAGCAAATACGAATTTTAAAATACCTGAAAAGGAATCCCTATCCAAAAAATCTCTGCGTCTGTATTGCTTTCAGATAGCGGAAGTATATGGTTCTGTAAGTAAGGGAGAAAGGAGCAGTTACTATAAGCTTGGTATAGGCATAAATATGCTAAAAAAGTTGATTGACTGGGCACGGGAAAATGACTGGGATGAAATTAGCGGCATGGCCATCCAGCATATACCACCCTTAATGTCATGGTCAAACCACTTAAGCGTTGAGCGTTTTCGCAAACTGGGATTTAAAATAGAACCATCTGATATGCGCTGTGATGGTGCTGTATCTCAGAGAAGGGGCTATCACGGTCCGGTGATCAAAGAATTATGGAAACCATATAACCATCTGTCCGATGATGAAGTATCGAAGATGTATAAAGTTAGTCTAGATTTGAAATAGGAGAAATAAAATATGCATAACATCATATTATTGATTACTGACACTTTTCGTTATGATAACCTTGGGGATAAAGCCAAAGAAATGCCTGTTCGCACTCCTGAAATGGATACTTTTATAGATAAACAGGCAACGTCGGTGGAAGGTTTTTACACCGGAAGTTTTCCAACAATACCTCATCGCACAGATATTGCCACAGGGCTACTGGGTTGGCCTAATTACGGTTGGCAGCCTATTGACCAGAGTGGTCAGAATCATATAGGCCGTATGTTGAGTAATAAAGGTTATGCTTCCCAGTTAATATGTGACTGTCCTCATCTTTTTAATGCTCGATTTCAGTTTGGTTTTACCGCAGCTTATCAGACCAGAGGTCAGGAAGGTGATAAAGCCCTTCTGCATCTGAATGATCCAATTGAAGTGGTTATGCCACATGAAAAAACCAGGATGCGTCCTTTATACAAAGGTTATCCCCTGTCGGATCAGCACCGATGGCATAACAGGTATTGGCGCTATGAAACTGAAACCTTCCCAGCCAAGACCGGAAACCTGGCTGTAAGATGGCTGGAAGAAAATCATAAAGCCGGACCATTTTTTCTGTGGGTAGATTTCTTTGATCCCCATGAACCCTGGGATCCCCCGGAATACATGGTCAAAAGATATACTCCTGATTATGACGGCATACCCATGATTCACCCCAATTATGGCAATACAAAAGCCTATACTGATGATGAACTGAGAAATCTTCGGGCCCATTACGCCGCCGAAGCTGAACTGGTAGACCGATGGATCGGTAGGGTGTTGCAAAAAATAGATGATTTGCAGATGTGGGAGAATACCGTTGTAGTGATTACCAGCGATCATGGTATGTCTCTAGGTGAACATAGCAGGACAGGGAAAAGCAATATAAGCGACGATGATAACCGCTACTGGCCCATATATCCTGAGATCGGCCATGTACCATTTCTTGTAGCTGCCCCTGATGTGCCAAAAGGAAACATCCTGGATGTTTTCGGTCAGCCTATGGATTTCTTACCTACAGTCTGCGATTTGGCTGGTGTTCAGGTTGATCAACCTATTCCTTTTCATGGTGAATCTCTTGCGGAAGCCCTGAGAAATGGCAAAGGCAAACACAGGGATTATGTGGTTAGTGGGTGTTTTGCCAGATCAAAAGAGGGTGGAGCAGTACCATCCAAAGTCACCACACCTTTCCTGGTTACGGAAAAATGGGGTTATACTCCTGTTGGTGCAGAAGGTAATCCTGAACTGTATGATATATCAGTTGATCCTCTGGCTGCCAATAATATTTCCAAAGATAACCAGGATATTGTTAAGCAGATGCATGGACTCCTTATAGATCATCTGAATAAATACGAAGCACCGCAAGATACTCTAAAATGCTGGGGGAAAAATCCTACTTTAAACGCCGATGGAAGCTGGGCCATTGACTACAGCGATGATAAATAATAAAAGGGGAATAACATGACTTTTCTGGAAAGAGTCAAAACAGTTTTAAATCGCCAGAAGCCCGATAAAGTTCCCTTTGCACCCTATGATAACCTGATTCCCAGAGGTGACTTTGAGCGGGAAATGCGTAATCGTGGTATGGGATTATGTGCAAGACGATCCAGCGTGGGATCAAGAACACCTGATGTATGGTCTGAGTCTTTTAGAAGTGGTGACATAATCGAGACTATATATCATACCCCTGTTGGTGATGTGTCTACTAAAAGACGCACCCATCTGGGTCGTCTCAGCGACAGCGGAAGTGTGCAGTTGGAATGGATGATAAAGGACATTAAAGATTATGAAACGGTTATATTTATGATTGATAACGCTCAGTTCTATTCCAATGACGAAGGATATAATAAACCTTTAAGACAATGGGAAACAGATGGTATAGTAAGAGGGTCAGGACTTACCGCGCCTTATGATTCCACAGAGGGTTATTTTGGCCTTTTTAAATGGGGAACAGAACAGTATGATCACCCCGACCATTTTAGTAGACTTCTGGACGCGCTGGAAAGGCGCGCTGAAAGAATGTTTCCTTATGTTGCTGATTCACCGGCGGATTTTATAGCTTTTGGTGGTTTAAGCGGATCATACAGCCCTAAACAATATGAAAAATACATACTGCCTTTCTACCGAAAATATATTCCAATACTAAGGGAAAAAGGCAAAATATGCGCAATGCACGCCCACGCCTCCAATCTGTGGGGATTCAGAAACCTGCTGGCTGCCGCAGATATTGACGTTATCGAAGCTTTTACGCCTCCGCCTATAGGCGATCTGTCCATAGCTGAAGCCAGAAAGGCATGGGGGAATGATACTGTTATATGGGTCAACTTCCCGGAAACGGTATTCCTTTCAGGCCCTGAAGCCACAAAAGAATACACCATCGATTTAATTAAAAGCGATCCCCCAGGCCTTCTGGTCATTGGTATGACCGAATTGGGTCTTTATGGCGTTGCTGACGAATATACCGAAAATGCCTTTAAAGAAGGCATTAAGGCCATAATGGATGCCATTGACGAATGTGCTTTTTAGGAGATTCACATTATGACATTTCTGGAAAGAATAAACTCGGTTCTATATGGCAAAAAGCCTGATAAAGTTCCCTTTGCGCCAAAAGCAGGCCTGATACCTCGTGGTCGTTTTGAGCGGGAAATGCGGAATAAAGGTATGGGGTTATATTCCGAAAGCCCTGTATGCTGGCATGAAATGCCGGATGTAAAAACAGAATACGAAACACAGAAAGATACCCGACTTACAGTATATAATACCCCTGTAGGTAAAATATCGTCTGGCAGAAAAAATAACAAAATCCGACGGATGATAGAAAATGTTAAAGATTATGAACCCGTTATTTTTATGATTGAGGATACAATTTTTCATCCAGATTACAGCGTATACCTGAATACCGTCAGGGATTTGGGGTCTGATGGCCTAGTCAGAGCATCAGGTATCTTAAACCCCCTGGAGGAAGCGGCTGGGTTTATAGGTGTAGGCAATCTGGAAAAGGAGTTAGAACGGCATCCACAAGAATTAAAAAGGTTAATAGAAGCCTTGGAACACAGAACAGAAAGACTTCTGGAAGTCATTATTAACTCACCGGCCATATTTGTGTCTGTTGGTTTTATAAGTAACTATTATTCACCTGAATTATTAAAGAAATACGTTCTTCCTTTTTATCATGAATATATCCCCCAACTCCGGGAAGAAGATAAAATATGCGCTCTGGATATTAACACATCCAGAATATCTGGTATAAAAGAAATGATATCCAAAATCGGTGTGGATGTGTTACAGGGCTTTACTCCACCACCGGAAGGTGATCTGTCCATCAAAGAAGCTTTGGAGATAGATTCTGTTATCTGGTTAAACTTACCCGATTGTATTTTATTCGATGATTCATTTTCACTAAGGGAATATATAAAAGAATTAATACGGCAGGACAAATCAGGAAATTCTTTGATACTCGGATTAACAAATTTACGAAATATTGACAGCATTGAGATGGAAGAAACATATAAAAACGCTCTTATGACTATAATAGATGTTGTTGGATAAACACAGGAGATTGTTATGACAGATAAAATTTACGACATTGCTGTTTACGGTGGCGGCATGGGTGGTTTTGCCGCTGCCTTGGAAGCTGCTTCCCTCCATAAAAACGTGCTCCTGGTGGAAAGACGACCTGCTTTGGGTTGGGAAAGCACGTGGGCATGTCAACTGGATTTAGGGGAACATGAATCATCCATTGTGGAAAAAATTAAATCAGAACTTAAATCCGCAGGCGGCATAAAAGACGATACAGCCGATGCGCCAATTCTTGAAATGGTGCTTAATAAACTGGCAAAAGATGCTGGAGTTTCGGTATTACTCTATTCATATCCTATCCGATTGATATATGAGAATGACCTGGCCTACGGTGTTGTTGTAGGCAACAAAAGCGGCGAACAGATCATTAAATCAAAAACCATCGTGGATGCTACAAATCAGCAGATCCTATGGAATCAGACCGGTGACATACCTCGAAAATCTGAATCCAGAGGCAAACACGTTATTTACTTCAACAATGTTAATGAAAATATGGATTTGCCTCTGGATGCAGGCAACGGTGTCAGAGTTCTGCCTTCTGTATGGGACGGTGAGGTGAGGGTTGAATACACCATCGAAAAATGTGACACACTCCTGGCTGTAAGTAAAATGCCTGAGATAGTCGAGTATGTAAGAAAGGAAGTTCCCCGGCTTAGAGATGCAATGGTCAGCCATGCAGGGAATGAACCTGCGCCTTTTGAAAATGTGGGTAAATTCCATATAGATAGTCCCAGGCACAGCACATTAAAGAATTTATTCAGAATTTCGTTATACGCATCCAGAGATGAAAATATAGCTTCCTTAAGACTAAAAACCGGTGAAATAACGGGCACTATCGCATCAGAATGTGAAGGTGTAAAAGAATTTCCCGAAGACATGATGACCGGTTCATATATTGAGGAACCGGTAGTTTCCTGCGATGTCCTGGTGGTCGGTGGTGGTACAGCCGGTTCCATTGCGGCAATAGCATCCGGTCGTGAAGGTGTAAAAACCACATTGATCGAAGCTTCTCCATGTCTGGGAGGTATAGGGACAGGTGGAGCCATCCATTCCTATTATCATGGCGTTCGAGGGGGTATACAGGATGAAATGGATCAGAGGATCAAAGACATGACACCCCTTTTTGCAGGTAAATGGAAGGTTAGAGGATTCCATCCTCTGATAAAGAAGATTATCCTGCAGGATATGACCATAGATGCAGGGGTTGACATACTCCTTAATACCACAGTCACCGGCGCGTTATGCAAAGATGGAACATCGGGAGAAGAAAAAGCCACAACTACATCCATAGCTGTTTCAGAAGGAAGGGAAAAACGCAACCAGATCACCAGCGTTATCGCCGTAAATTCCGGTGGAATAGCCGATTACAATGCAAAAGTATTCATCGACAGCACCGGCGACGGCGATCTGGCGGTAATGGCCGGCGCTCCTTTTGTTATTGGAAGGGAAAAGGATAATCTGCCTCATGCCTATTCTCAATCATCCGGCAGGCTGGATAAAGACGGAACTTTAGGTCATAACAACTTTGACGCGGGTTATGTAGATCCGTCGGATATAACAGACCTCACCAGGGCCAGAAGGCTTGGAGTAAGTCAATACTGGCGTGATAAATTCACAAAAGACAACCGCATACTATATCTCGCACCAATTATCGGTTTACGCCAGAGTCGACAGATCATGGGTGAATATGTCCTTACACTGGCAGATGAAATAGCGGGAAGACGCTTTGAAGATGCAATTTCCTTCACAATAGCCCACTACGATAACCACCACCATGATTACGAAAACGAAAGCGACGAAGCCACTCTATGGGTTTGGGCTTTGGGTAACTGGAGTCAGCGTATCGGTTGTGAAGTACCATACAGATGCCTTATACCCCAGCGTGTAGACGGATTAATCCTGGCCTGTCGTGCCCTTTCTATCAGTTATGATGCCCATATGGAATTCAGAATGCAGAATGACATGCAGCGCATCGGCGAGGTGGCAGGTATAGCTGCGGCTTTAGCTGTTAAAAATGGTGTTAATCCACGACGGATTGATGTAAATAAACTTCAGGAGATTATAAGACAAAAAGGCTTATTAGATGAAGAACACAGACCGGATGTAGCCATACCTGAAAGAAAAGTTCTGGAACTACCCTCTTCCGAAGAGCTGGATTCCCAAAAGACAAAGGAATTGGTGTGGTTGTCAAGTCAGGGAAGCAAAGAAGATGCCCTGGCCTTAAAAGATATGCTGAATTCCGACGATCCCCAGGTCAGGTTCAGAGCTTCAGCCGCTTTAGCATGGCATGGTCTGGACGAAGGCATACCTGAGCTTTTAAAGACTGTGGAAGATCGGGTAACAACAGAGACAGAGGGAAGGCGAAACGTTCCCTTCTGGCAGGCTGCTATTCCCTTCCTGGGCATGGCCAGGGATGAAAAGGCTGTTCCTGCTCTGGTGGATGTGCTGAAAGATAAAGAAGCTAACCTTGATGCTCTCACAGGCGCGGTTATAGCCCTGGGACGAATAGGCGATAAATCTGTTATTCCTGACTTAAAGGAATTTTTGCAGCGCAAGGATTTACCAACCACAAGGGTAATGAACAGCGGATGGGGAACGACGGATGATGCTCTATGGCAAATTGAATTGACTGTAGCTGAAACTTTATCAAAGCTGGGTTCAGAAGGGGATGAAATTCGGGATATTGTAAAGCCGCATCTGGATGATGAAAGGGCTTATGTCAGACGATATGCAAATAAGGTTTTGCCTGAATAATAAAGTCTGGATTCCTGTTTTCGCAATAGTGACGGAACTTATATCTTTGCTGATTTGTTAAGCCCGGAAAAGCTCTCCCATTCTTTTACCCAAAAATCGCCCGGCCAGAACCAGACTGATTATGAGCAATACCATCCCCAGCATACCCATTGCACTGGCGATGTAAGTTCCGTCCTCTATTCTGTTGAAAAGGGAGTATATAGCTTTGGTGATGGGAAAGAATTTTTCTTTCATGGCCAGAATCAAGCTGCTGCTGACTTCCAACATAGCAAAGGAGAATGACAGAATACCCCCAGCCACTAGGTTGGCTATTATCAACGGGAAAGTTATTTTTCGCATGGTTTTGGCCGGAGAGGCACCAAGGCTTTGAGAAGCTTCCTCAAGGGATATACTGGTCTGCTGAAATCCAGCATAAGCTGAACGCACCATATACGGAAGCCTGCGAACCGCGTAAATAATAATTATTAGGGCAATGGGATTTTCCCTGGGATCAAGAAAACTCCCGGAGAAGCAGCCTATGTAGCCAAAAGCCAATACCAGACCGGGTAAGGCCAAAGGCAGCATGGCTGTTGCATCCAGTATGTTTTTACCCGGAATACGTCTTCTGGCCAGGATGTAGGCTATAAGCACCCCCAAAATCAGGTCTACAATAGTGCTGGAAAAGCTGTAGATCATGCTGTTTTTGATGCTGGACAACGTGAGATCGTGGGAGTATATCTTGCCATACTGGTCAAGGGTAAAATCGCTGGGAAGTATAGTCATAGCCCATCTTTCAGTAACGGATAAAAGAGCAACGCTGATATGGGGCAAAACGGCTATACCTATAACACCCAGTATAAATATATATATAAATACGGTTCCCACAGGGCCTACATCTCTCTCCCGAATATCCGCGTGTCCCCTGGACATCATCTCATAACGCTTTGTTCCCATGAATTTCTTGGATAGATAGAAAAACACCAGGGTCAGCAGTATTACCATAACCACCAGGGCAAAGCCCATGGGATTTACCCTTATATCGCCTACCTTATCATATATTCGTATAGGGATTACTTTGCGATATTCAAATATAAGAGGCGTTCCCAGATCGGTAAATGCCCAGATAAATACAATAATTGCTCCGGCGAAGTATCCTGGCAGCATTAATGGCATTGTCACTGTTCGGAAAAGCCTGAACCTGCCAGCGCCCATACTTTCAGCCGCTTCTTCCAGACTTGGATCAATGTTGGCCAAGGCTGCGGCTATATTCAGATACATGATAGGGTATAAATGGAGAACTTCCAGAAATACAACACCCCAGAATCCGCTACCAAACCAGTCAATAGCCCCTGTAGGTTCGATTATATTCAGCTTCATCAGTATGAGATTAACGCTTCCAAACCGGGCAAAAAGCTGTTTCATACCTATAGCACCTACAAAGGGTGGCATTACCATAGGCACGAGTATCAATCCCTGGAGTAATGACCTGCCTTTGAAGTTATAACGCACAAGGAAATATGACAGTGGAAGGCTTAATAAAGTTGTGGTCAGGGTTACCACAAATCCTAATATAATGCTGTTTATTATGCTTTCCTGCTCCAGGGGATTGGTAAACATCAATTTGAAGAAGGCAAAGGATATTTTACCATCAACAATAAAGGCCTGAGAAAACACATAAACAAGGGGGTAAAACAGGAACAATGCAAAGAAACATATCAATAAAAGCAGGAAAACTGATGTAGAGAGTGTCAGATCGTATTTGCTGAAAAATGAACGTTTATTCATCTAGATTTATCCAACTTAAATTGTTTGGTTCTTCCGAGTTTAGTGTTAAAATGAAAAAATATCCTCTGTTTGTCATTCCTGCTTTTACAGGAATGACATGCTTATAAAACCTTTCCATTTTTACCACAATTAACTCTGAAGAAGAAATTGTCTTTATGTTTCAACAGGCAGGCAAACAGCATCTAATGGCTGGAAATTTATATAAACCTGATCTCCCGATTTACGTTCCTGTTGCCCTGGATTATGCAGAACAGCTTTTATTTCCCATGTATCAGCCACATCCAGCCAGTATTCTTCCACATCCCCCAGATAAATGACAGAAGAAATGGTAGCGGCAAATTGATTGGGTATATTTTCCTTTTCATTTTCTGAGATAATTATGGATTCGGGTCTGACGGAACATGTTACATTTTCGTCTGAATTAAAATCATGGTCGGCGAAAATGGAATGTATTTCACCTATTTCCGTATCCATTATAATATCTTTGCTGGATGTAGATTTTACTTTTCCATCAATAAAGTTTGTTTCGCCGATAAATCCTGCAACAAATTTATTTATAGGCAGATTATATATTTGCCTGGGATTTCCTACCTGTATGATTTTGCCATTTTCCATAACAGCCGCCCGGTCAGCAAGCGAAAGGGCTTCTTTCTGGTCGTGGGTAACATAAACTGATGTAATACCGGCCTCTGAATGTATACGCTTGATTTCTTTGCGCATTTCCAGACGCAGCTTAGCATCCAGGTTGCTCAATGGTTCATCCAGAAGCAATACGTCAGGTTCGATAACCAATGCTCTGGCCAGGGCTATTCTCTGCTGTTGACCGCCTGATAGCTGGTTTGGATTTCGGGTTGCATATTTTTCCATCCTGACGATTTCCAGCACTTCATAAACCCTCTTCTTTTTTTCTTCGTCAGGAAGCTTTCGCACATTTAGACCATATTCAACATTTTGGTAGACTGTCATGTGAGGCCACAGGGCGTAATTCTGGAAAACCATACCGATATTTCTTTTATGGGGTGGAACGTCGTTCATCAACCTGTCGTCAAAATATAACTCGCCTGTATCCGGCTGGTAAAATCCGGCAATAGTTCTTAAAAATGTGCTCTTTCCACAGCCAGACGGTCCCAGCAAAAAAAACAATTCACCTTCTTCAACGTCCAGGGTAACATGATCAACAGCTATGGTTTCACCAAAAAATTTCGATACATCCTTAAAATGAAGCTGAATCATAAGTTACTTTCTGAATAGTTTTGGGGCACGCCAATACGTGCCCATTTTTCCTTTTATGATTATTTAGCCAATTTTGATGCTT
>WJIO01000249.1 GCA_014730235.1 Candidatus Poribacteria bacterium | reverse complement strand
TTCCAGTAGGGTTTCTGGCAGCGCGCTGCAATTTACAGGAACAAAACGTCCATCAGGCCGTCCATTTGTGTGTATAGCCCTCGCAACCAATTCTTTACCAGTGCCGCTTTCCCCCTGGATCATGATAGGGCTATCGCTCTGGGCAACTTTGGCAATAAAATGCAGAACTTCCTTCATATGTTCGCTTTCTGCCACTATAGTTGCGCCAAAATCGGTCTCTTTTCTCAGTCTTTCCCGCAGGCGTTCAATCTCTTCTGTCATCTGCCTACGGGCTAAAGCTCGTTCCACCCTTACCAATAATTCGTCCTGAGCAACGGGCTTCATTATATAATCAAAAGCGCCAAGTTTCATGGCTTCCACTGCAGATTCCACAGTACCATATCCAGTCAGGACTATAACTTCCATAACCGGATCAGTCTGCTTTGCTGCTTTTAATACATCCATACCATCCTTGCCGCTGTTATCATTCATCCTTAAGTCAGTAAGTATTAAATCAAAGACATCCTCGTTGATCCGCTGGACAGCTTCTGTTACAGATGAAGCCTCGGTAACAGTATATCCATGCTCCTCCAATAACATTCTTAATATTATTCTAACTTTTTCTTCATCGTCAACTATAAGAATAGACAGCACAAACAGTTCTCCCAGAAATATATTTTTGAAACTTAATTAGTGTTCACTGTTTTTCTATGAATAAATTTAAAAATCAATTTCTGCCATTCCTGCGAAAGCGGGAATGATAAATATTTTTTATAAAATCAAACTAAAAATACTTAAATAGATTTAGCTATGAGAATTGCCATAGTTATATATATAGCTGATGATATAAGAGCGGCGGCAACGTTTCCTTGAACACCTATTTCATCGCTAATCTTTGCCTTTGGCAGAAATATTTTATCGGTTACAAACTGCCCAACTGCCAGTAAAATGAAGACAATAACAACATATAAAGCAAATGAAACGATGTCTACAGCCCATGATATAGATCCGCCCATCATGGCTGCTCGAACAATATATCCCACTGCAAACATAAATCCGCCAAATCCAATACCGGCTGCCACGTTATCATCTTCCCTTATCACCTGATGGATGTCGTATTTTGTTATAAACTGATACCATAATCCGGCGATAATTAAAACAACCTGTCCCAATACAAAATATATAAGACATGGTAATAAATCCTGCCACCATGCTCCTGAAGCCTCTCCACTTACAACGGCATTTATAATAAGTCCCGTGGCCAGATATGAGCCGGCCATGGTCGAACCTGTTCCGGCATTCCTGTCATCAACAAGCTCTTTATTATTGTTAAAGCTGTAGAGGATTAGTTTATCGTTGATAAAGGCAGAAATGTTGAGCAATACAATTGCTACAACGCTATACAAGCCGATCATTAGCAGATCCCTGCCCAGAGTATCACTGCCAGGGCCTGAAAGCACTCCTGCAATGGCGACAGCCAGACCAATATAATAGCCAGTAAGAGCTATTCCAACTGCTGCATTATTCTTACCGGTGACTTCTTCGTCAATTTTATACCTGGTGAAAAGATCGAATATAAGCTTACCAATCCATACAGCTACCAGAACAACAGCCAGAGTAGCAAGCCCTCGGGTAGATATATCCCTGAGTATATGAATTAAAGCATCAGCCATGTTACACCCTCCTTGGTTATAAATACTTTTGAGACTTTAACCTAACTTGAAACAGTGATCTTTTTATGGTATAATATCCAGAGTTTTATTTGTTAGAATACAACAAAGATTAACATGATCTCAATACCTTGTCAACTGGTTTCCGCGCATATGGAGGCAATAATGCGACTATTCAGGAGAAAAAAGGAAGAAAGCAAACCCCCTCGCCATGAGTTTTATGATATACCTATCGGAAGTATGGTGGAATTATCCGACACAACAACATTTGCACTGGAAGAAAAGACAACAGAAACATTTGAAGTTAAGGCATATAAGAAATATGAGGCTGATGATTTTCTCAGATATATGTATCAGCTTCTTAACGGGGATGAAATTATCCTTGGTGTTGACTTTGATCCGGGTAGCATGGAATATGATTTAGCCCGTTTTGTTATAGATTCAGAGGAAGAGTTTACCGAACCTCTGGGTGATACCATTGTTATGAGTTTTAACGATCCTAATAATGAAGGTGAAGTAATAGATATAGAATATCACAGGGATGAAGTTTTCAATACAAAAATGACTGTAGTAACTGGAGAAGGCTCTGAAGATCATTATGATGTAGAATTACAGGAATATTCTGCTGATGATGGAACGTTGCTATTGGTAGAACTCTGGGATTCATGGTTTACATTTTATCTCGGCGAAATAATGGAAAAGAGTGATGCAAACGTATTCCCTATAAATCTGGATGAAGATGAATAAAGCTGCTGTTGAATTTTATTCAATTTTTTCTTTTGTAGTAATCGCTAAAAAATGAATATACTTATTTGTCATTCCTGCATTTGCAGGAATGACATGATTAAATAACTTTAAATTATTTCCACATTTCCTTAAGTCAACACCATTTCTATTCCATAGTTTAATGTATTGAGTCTAAAATCTAGAAACGTGTTCAGTAAGAGCTTCATCCTTCCGTTTACTTATAATATTTAATCTAAAGAGCTAAATCTCTTTTTTATCTGGTATGAAACGAAAACTATCTATTATCATATATATACTTGCCGCAATTATCCTGATCGGGGGTTATATATTTTTAAACAGCCCATTCTTTGAAGAACGAGTGCGCCGGTTTGCCCAATCCAAAATACAGGAACAACTTGGCCGAGAAGTGCATGTTGGCAAAGTGACAGGAAATATATTAGGCAGTATAAGTATTGATGGACTTTCAGTTGCAAAATACGAAAAACTATCAGAAGGAAAGCTTCTGGAAATAAAAGAAATAACCACAAGCTATTCCCTGTTTAGTCTTGTTAGATGGAGATTTGTCATAGACAGCATCAGAATATACGAACCTCGCATCTGGATTGAAAGAGATAAGCAGGGAAATCTTAACCTTCCACAATTAGCCCAGCAAGAATCAACCCAGGAAGAGGACGATGGATCCAGTTTTGCGGTAATTATCTCAGACCTTCGTGTTGTATCTGGTGAAGTTAATTTTGATGATAAACCAACCGGTGCTCATGCTAAACTTACAGGCCTTAACGGCAGATTAGAGAACACCGGCGGTAAGATGGATTATTTCGCCAATTTCCGGGTGCAGAAACTGGATGCTGATTTTCAGGGAAAATCCAAATCCATATTTAATATATCCACATCCCTTGAAACCTCTGACATTGGGGTGAAAGTTCATGACCTGCGAATGGAGTTGGGCAGATCAAATCTAAGCATTACAGGTAATCTGATTAACACTGGTGCAAATCCTGAAGTGGATTTTAACCTTCTTTCCAGATTTTACCTGGGGGATGTAAAGGAATTTGTTCCACAACTGGAACGCATTGAGGGAAAAGGTAAGATAAAAGCCTCGGTTCAGGGA
>WJIO01000248.1 GCA_014730235.1 Candidatus Poribacteria bacterium | reverse complement strand
GGCCAGGGACGACATTCGGTTATTCTTTCCCAGATGGGATTAAAGGTTATTGGTATTGATTCATCAACCACATTGCTGGATATTGCAAAACAGGAGATGACCTCAATAGATGGAAAGAAACCATGTCTATTAGAAGGAGACATGCGGGAGATACCCCTGAAAGATAAATCCTGCGATGCAGTAATCAATCTTTTTACCAGCTTTGGATTCTTTGAAGATACAGATAACATTAAAGTATTAAAATCCGTATGTTCAATACTAAAACCAGGTGGTAAATTTCTTCTGGATTACTGGAATCCCTTTGTTGCAGCTCAACTTGACGGAACCCGTAACTGGTGGTGGATCACTGAAAATTTGCTAGCCCTGGCGGAAGCGAAGTTTGACTTCTCCACTGGTAGACTTCAGGATGTAAGAACACTGGTAGACATAGGCAAATCCTCGGTGGAAAAAGCTGTTCGGGAGGTAAGATTTTATTCTCTTCCGGAACTGGAAGAAATGATGGAAGAAGCCGGGCTTCAGATAATTGATGTATATGGTGATATTGATGGACGGGAATATGATGGCGATTCGAGACAGCTTATTACTATTTCAACACCCAACGGGTAAAGAATGAAAACATCAACTCGATTGCTTAAATATATATTACCTTATTCCGTTTCCATAGCGATTGCTGTATTATGCACCTTTTTCATAGCTATCTGCGAAATGGGGTATCTGAGTATACTGGCCGATACCATAGATGCCATTAATGTTATTGATAATAAGGGTCTGCCGACTTCTGTGGAGTTCCTGAAAAAGCTGCCGGATCAGTATAAAATAACAATAAGTCTAGCAGATACGAGAGCTGCCTTAATGCTGGTGACGTATGTAGCTCTTTCTATACTGGCTTTATTCCTGATAAAGGGCATATTGTCATTTATTCACAAATATTCTATGGCTAGGGTTGGTCAAAAGCTTATTCTGCATCTTCGCAATGATCTATATAACAGGCTTCTGCATTTCCCCCTGAGATTTTTTTCTGAGAGGCGAACCGGGGATATTATGTCCCGAGGAACCAACGACATGTCCATGTTGCAAAATGCTGTAAATTCTTTAGCAGATGTAATAAAAGCTGGTGCGACTGTGATTGTTGTGCTGGTCATGATGATTATTACAAGCTGGCAGTTGACAATCCTGACAGCTTTGATTTTCCCCCCTGCTATATATGTCATAAATCGCTTTGGCCGACGCATCAAAGGTGCAAGCAGTAGAATACAGGAAAAAGTTGCTGATATTTCATCTTATCTTGAACGCACCATTTTTGGAATTAAGATTATCAAAAGCTTTGCCACTGAAGATTGGGAAAGACAGCGTTTTACCCAGGAAAACAAGCAGAAATATTCCGCAGCCATGAAACGTGTCAGGCTTTCTGCTTATTTTCTGCCTATAATTGAGATAATAACTGCATTAGGATTGGTAAGTGTTTTCTGGCTTGGGTTCTGGCAGGTTATAACCGGTAGGCTATCCACTGGATGGTTTATAGCATTCATTGGCATGGTAGGATCAATATACAAGCCTGTTAAAACTCTGGGAACATTCAACGCCGCCTTCCAGCAGGCCCTGGCCTCAGCCGACAGGATATTTGAGATAATGGATACCCACCCCGAACCCCATGATATCCCCGGTGCAATAGAAATACCTACCATCAAAGGTGATGTGGTATTCAGCGATGTAACTTTTGCATATAACGGCAGTAAATCTGTTCTGGAAAATATTAATCTGGAGGCCAGAGCTGGTGAGACAATCGCTCTGGTAGGCCCCAGCGGGGCAGGTAAATCCACTCTGGTAAGTCTGCTGACCAGATTCTATGAGATAAAAAATGGTGATATAAGCATAGACGGTCAATCCATATCCGGCGTAACGCTTAAATCCCTCAGGGAACAGGTTGGCCTGGTTCCTCAGGAAACAGTTATCTTTGGAGGCACAGTCAGGGAAAACGTCGCTTATGGTAAATTTAATGCCACGGAAGAAGAGGTAATCCACGCCGCAAAAAGCGCAAATGCCCATGAATTCATAGAAAAACTCCCCCGGGGTTATGATACACCTATAGGTGAAAGAGGAGCGCAGATATCAGGTGGACAAAGACAGCGGTTGGCTATTGCCAGGGCTATATTGAAAAACCCAAGAATACTTATATTGGATGAAGCTACATCATCTCTGGATACTGAATCTGAGTCACTGATACAGGAAGCCCTGGAAAACCTCATGAGCGACAGGACAACCTTTGTTATTGCCCATCGTCTCTCCACTGTTGTAAATGCTGATAAAATTGTTGTAATGAATAATGGTGAGATTGTTGAATCAGGCACACATTCCCAATTAATGGAACACAACGGTCTATATAGTAAACTATGCGAAGCTCAGTTCAGGTCAAATTAAGAAAGTAAAGGATGGAAGACATGAAAATCACAGCGGTAAAACCTTATATCGTCGGCAATGGACGCAATTTGACATTTGTGAAAGTAGAAACTGATACAGGGATTTATGGTGTAGGTGAAGCGGGTATTACATGGAAAGAGCTTGCAGTTGCTGGAGCAATGGATCATCTTGGTGAGTTAATCATAGGTGAAGATCCCATGCGCACAGAACATATATGGCAGGTAATGCTCAGAGGTGCGTTTTTCCCTGGTGGCAAGGTGGTATCATCGGCTATGAGTGCCATTGATATTGCTCTATGGGATATAAAGGGCAAAGTTCTTGATCAGCCCGTATATAATCTCCTGGGCGGTCTGGTGCGCCAGAAAGCCGTATGCTATCCCCACATTGGCGGATCAACACCGGAACAAATAGCGGAAAACGCCAGAAAGATTGTAGATGAAGGCTGGAAATTTGTGCGCTTTGGCCTGTCTGATGAAACACCGAATATACTTGAACCATCCAGGGCTGTGCGAAGTAGTATTAAACGTTTTGAAGCCATACGAAAAGCCGTAGGTGATGATATAGAGATATGTATTGATATTCACACAAGGCTTGATCCACCCCATACAGTAGCCCTTTGCCGGGGATTAGAGCCATTCCGACCGTTCTTTCTTGAAGACCCCCTGCGCTCAGAAAACACTTCATCTTTCCATAACCTGAGAAAGCATGTAGCAGCACCTATCGCCGCCGGAGAGCATTACGCCACAAAATGGGAGTTTCGGGAACTTGTGGAGGAGGATTTAATTGACTATGCACGCATTGACCTGTGTATTGTGGGAGGAATCACTGAAGCGAAAAAAATAACCGGATGGTGTGAGACTCATTACATAAACATCGCGCCTCATAACCCATTAGGTCCTGTGTCAACGGCTGCATGTCTTCATCTTGATCTTGCCAGCACCAATTTTGGTGTTCAGGAAATGCCCCGAAAGCCGGGAACATCACTTACCAACGTATTCCCGGTTCAGATGAAATGGGAGGATGGATATCTGTTGCCGCCGGATGCACCGGGATTAGGCGTGGAGTTTAACGAAGAAGAAGCTAAAAAGCATCCATACCAGAAGGTAACTCCACCAAGACTTCACAGGCTTGATGGGGCCTTAACTAACTGGTAAGTTAAAAATTTATAAATCGAATATAACCCTTGCCTGATAGCCATCTTCTGTTTTTTCTACCTTATGCTGATGATATGTAACACTTTTTATTTCCAGCTTTATATCATGTCTTCGGGGATCGATTTTCTCCCCGAAGACATGGGCTTTTAGACTGGTTTCGTCTATATACTCAATAGCTGTTCTTCTGCAAAGAAAATACTCAGTTTCGTATATAAAAAGCAGTTCATCCAGCCATGCGATTAACAGGTCCTGAATATCATCTGCTGAAACTTTTATATCGTTACTCTGAATTTCTCTGATACCATCAATTTCAGTAAGAATATCGAACATGGCATAGGCTGCATTCGAAAAAGTTTCAGGCAAATCCCTACCATAAGCAGTAATACCTATATCAGCAGTATGGTCTATTATTTCATATCTTTTCATATGATTTATTTTTATATTTCTTCAAGGTATGATCTGGAAATAATAAGAAACTTCTATATGCTGTCATTCCTGCGATATTACAAGAACAAAGTCATGGTCAGACTTATCTCCCAGATGAAATTCCCTTTTACCGGCGGCTGTATATACTGAAATGTCTTCTGTGTTAAGATCAATTATCTGTATTGTATAACTAACTGGTTGGTTAACTATAACATCCAAAGACCTCTTCACAGGTACACCGAGAATATGACCACTGAAATTCTCTATCTTGCGACTCCGCAGGTATGCTATATAAATGCGCTTATCGCCATTACTCAATGGTAGGTATGATAGCTGATAGCCGCCTTCTGCTTCTATAGCTTTTTCGGTTGATAACTTTCCCGACAGGAAATCTTCCAACAGTATAGAATCATCTCCGTTCATAGTAAAATGTATAGGTACACCATCTTCCAGAGATTTCCAGTATGCGGCATATATTTTCCTTATGTTTTCGTCCTTATGCTTCAAACGGTTAAACTCCCATGGATTAAACCATTCCTCTGAAGAAAACATGGGATAGCGGGTATCCGTCTGAAACGCTTTATACTCCTCAACGATCTCCACTGATACATGGTCTGAAAAATCCGGTTTGAAACCTTCAGGTATAGAATCGTATACCTTCTTGACCCATTTATACTCCTGTGGAAAATCATACTCCCACTGCATGAAACCATTGCTACCGGTAAGCATATTAAGCCATATAGCGTCGCGATGTCCTCTGTGTCTTATATTTGCAGGTGCTTTACTGTCCAATATTCCCCATTCACCGGGAGAATTGGGTATAGCCGCGCTTATTATAGCGGAGGTTGCGGCTGTGACTGCTGAAAAGTCAATGTCTTCCTCTGCACCACAGAGACCAGCGTATAAGTGCTGTGAGTAAAAATCCACACCTGCACCTATACTCCATCTGAAAGGATCAAAACCCGTTACTCCAAAGCCCGGATGAGACAAGCACACCGGCATTTCCGGTAGTTCCTGCTTTATGGCTTCTGTGATCTCCTTTGACCACTGAATTTCATCATTTTCCAGAAAATAATTAAAGCTGTGTTCCCATTTGTCATTGACTTTTACACCACCCCAACCCTGTTCGTTATATATTTCCAGGGCAAAAATCTGGGGTTCATCCGCTACAAGCTTTAGAACGCGCCTAAGATAAAGCTTATGACATTCCAGAACATCAGGATCGGTGAAATATTTCCTCATACTGACTGTGTCTTTTTCCAGTATAAAGTGCTTTTGTGAGGGAGTAAGTTCCTTTTTATCTTCGTCGGTGAATTTAGGTAATACATGTTTTTTCAGCGCGTCTTTGTTGAGATAGCCTGTTCTACCCGGTTCTGGCATTATCTGGAGCAAAAACCGTATATCATAATCTGCGGCAGTAGTAAAGGCCCGATGAAAAGCTTCCCATAACTCCATATTCACCTTACCGCACAAATCCAGCACATCAACTCCAACGTTTGCTCTTGGGAAAAGTCTAAGACTTGTTACACCATTTTCCTGTAAAAAGCTGAACCACTGATGCAATACCTTTTCTGTAGCATCATAAAGATCAATATGACCGTTCCATAATCGTGGTTCAAAATGTTTTTTCTCTTCCTCTGTTAAATTAAGCAGAGAAATAGGAATAACGTTACCATGAAAACCACCTAATGGTATATAGTGCTTATTGTTTTCGTATCGAAACCAACCATCTGAAGAAAGTCTTATGGGATTTGCCATGTTCGCATCTGCTCTGACATTCGCAATAATTCCCAATATAGCAATATAAGCCGGAAACATCATAATTAAAACCATCCTTCCTGTGCAAGCAAGAATGACAGAATATAGAGATTTCTTATTATTATCACACTAAACCCGGAAAAACCAAAACTATTTTATCTATTTGCTTTTTACATCACCCCAACAGATAGCCAGTTTATTCCTGTAGTCAACGGAGAAAAATACGTTTGATCCATAATTCTGCATTACCTCTTCGTCAGACAAAGCCCTGTTGTATATAGCCACTTCATCAATCATCCCTATAAAGCTGCCATCACTGGCTAAACCTATTTCAGTTTCAGTTCCGGTAGTGGACATAGGCCCTGAGAAAGGTTGTTCCATGACCAATTCACCGTCCAGATACACCCTCATAATATCTACAGCCACAACTCCGGTAATATAATGCCACCCATTTGGTTCTACCTTTGCGGCTCCAAATCCTGCATCTCCCTGCCAGCCTGGAGATACAATAAATTCGATTTCCTGTCCGGGATTTCTGCCGTCATATCTTAACGCCCAACCGTTAACATCTCTCTGGGCTACAATAGAACCACAGCATCCAGCCGCTGCCTGATTACCGACAGGATCATCGCTGTCAGGATTAAACCATGCTGCTACTGTCATCTCCTCAGCGCCATTGAAATTCAGGTCTTCAGTACCTGGTATATCAATTTCAGTCGCGCCATCAAATTCAATTGCGGAGTTTATCTTTCCATTTGCCACCAGATTGCCACCGTTTAGAATTCCGTCATTTCCACCTACAATATCCGCAATATTATCCCCATCAATGGTATCATCATCAAAGGACCAATAGGCAACCAATCCATCAGCAACAACGTCAGCTCTAAGTGAACCAGTAATAACGAATGTTATTAAAATACCAACCATGATAAAATGAGCTGATTTCTTCAATAAATCTTTTTCACACTTCATTGAATTTTACCCCTTTCAAAACTATGAAAAAAGTCAATTAATATTATTGATAAATACCGATAAGGGAATTTTAACACATTAAAACTTTCAAGTCAAAAAAAATCGCTCGGTATAAAATTTATGTCTGTGAAAACTCTTGCTCTTGCGGGTTCAGTATGGTTATCCCTCAGCTTGTCATTCCTGCTTTCGCAGGAATGACAGCATAAGGAAGTTTCTTATCTTTACCACACTGAACCCGGAAGAGCCAAAGTTTATTTGTTACTCCGTTCTTTGCAATAACAAAGGGATGTAAAATTTATACTTGGAAAATTACTTATTTAGAATAAGCATGGAAATTATTTTATTAATCTTGAATCTTGCTTATAGCCTCTTTAGCTTTAGATGCGAATTCACCTTCAGGGAATTTCTCCAGATAATCTCGATATGCATTCAATGCTTTGTCTTGCTTTTTTAATTTTTCATAGGCCTGAGCCTGACGATATATGGCATTGGCTATCAACTTATCTCGCTTGGATTTAGATTCTTCATCCCTATTCTCCCTGATTGCAAATCTTACTGCATCAGGTTTAACGGGTGCAGCTTTGGTCTTTTGTTTTGTATCAGCCTCTTTTGATATTTCTTTGTCATAAGCAATTTTTGCAGATCTTGCTCTTCTGCCTATGTCCGACCTTTTTAATTCCTTAATTTCCGGGTTATCTACATTGGCTACAACTATAAAGTTAGATAACGCTTCAGGATAATTGCCGATCTGGTAGTATGATTCACCGATCTGGTATCTGGCTTTTAAATTCAATTCAGAATTTTCATCATATTTATTAATTTCCAAAAACCTGTTGTAAGATTCAATAGCACTTTCAAATTCACCGTTGGCAAAGTGCGCCTCCGCCGCATTGTATATTTCGTTTGAAACAACTTCCGTATCAATGATCTGAGTCTTTATTGCGGGTGCATCTCCCACTTTTGTATGTAATTCTGATTTTGCTTCAGCCATCTCCCTTACCGAATTTTTCTTGAGTTCTAGATTCAATTCATCAGTTGGTAAAGCTGGTTGTATCCCTTCCGCATTATCGGAATCATAATTAACAATGGAATCAGGATTTTCCCCGAGCATCTCTTCTCTTTCAGGCATACTATAAAAAAGATTTATTTCATCATCTGATTCAGTGGATAATCTAGATTCTTCTTGAGTTATTTTATGACGATGCAAAGGACTATCTGGAACCATATACAATGCCAGAGCTAAAACCAAAGCAACTGCAACTATCTTTCCGATCAAAACAGGTCTCCTGGAAAACCTGCTTAAAACATCATAAATACGATTCATTATAGTTACTTTTTCTGGTTCTTCCGGTAGTTTCTTTTCCAGACGCTCCCAGTATGTTTTCCAGTAATTATCAGAAACCTGAAACTCCCCAGACTTTTGAATAAGCCCTCGCATTTTTTCTATAGATTCAATCTCTTTCTTACATTCAGGGCAATTCTCCAGGTGTTCCTGCACTGATTCATATTCAGCCTGAGAGGCTTTGCAGTCTATGTATTTATAATATGTCTTTTTAATGTCTTTACATTTCATTTTTTTAGATCAATTTTAAATTTTTCAGGTTGTATACAGTTTTTGTTTCCTATAAGTATAACGTATAAAACGTGTAAACTGTTTGTTAAAACTCATTTAATCAAGTTTTAAGAACATGTTCCCAGGTAAAAAGCTAGTTTCTTTTGTAGCTTTTTCCGGGCTGAGTGAAGTCTCCATCTTATAGTATTTTCCGAACATTCCATTATTTCTGCAATTTCTTTCAATTCCATGCCCTGTATTTCTCTCAGTGTTACCACGATCTTCTGATTCTTCGGTAAAGAATTTACTGCTTCGTATATATTATTCATCACCTCTTGAGATTCTACGTTATTATACGGATTATCATTGGGTCTGGATATGTTTTTGGTTACTTCATCGCTGACAAAATCCTCCGGTGATCTCTTTTTGTGTCTTATATAGTCAATACAGGAATTCACTGCTATCCGGCAGAGCCATGATCGCAAGTTTGTATTCAGCTTGAATTTCCCTAGATTTTCATAGGCCTTGATGAACGTATCCTGGGATAAATCATCAGCATCTGCATGATTATGAGTCATGGAATAGGTTATGGAGTAAATCTGCTTTTTGTATCTCTCAACGATTTCAGCAAAAGCAGACCTGTCACCCTCCAGGCATTTTTCTATCAGATATGAATCTGTATGCTCCATACTTACCTTCTTCCAGACTATTAATAAACTAATACATAACCTTAATGTTTCCCCAGGCACCTTCAACATGACTGTAAGGTTCAACAACAAATCCCTTTAAATCCGCAACCCGAACATCGTCAATTAACACTTCCCCGCCTACCCATGTACCAATTGTTCCTTCCTGATATTCATTCAGATCATCAACCTCAAAGGCAAGGATGTAATCTTCATCTTTATCTTCCCGCTTATACCACATCTGAGCATGTGAACCTTCTATCCTGACTTTGAACCATGTCCATGTATCCGGTGTAATATCAATATCGGTTATCTTATCCTGTATTGTTGGAGATCCGTCAGCAACCCGATACCAGCGTATAATATTATCCAGGGCATTTTCGCCAAATATATATCCATTACCAGCAGCGTTACCAGGTCCCTCATTAGTTCTCCAATACATCTGCGCTCCGGAACTATCACTAACATGAAGAATTCGCATCTCAGCGATAAAGTCATCAAAAATCATATCTCTTATAACAATAGTTTCCGAACCGCTATCTCCAATATGTCTGGCGGCATGGTTTCCATCTACCTTTACTACTTCCCAGTTTCCGATAACTATATCCCATTTATTTCCAAAACTGCCATCTTCAAAATCATCCTCAAATAGCAAATCAGCTTTAGCTGTATCACAGACAAAAATCAGGAAAAAGCCAAGAAGAACTGGCAAAATAAGGTGTCTATACATGCTCTTCTCCTTATAGGTATAATTAGGCTTAATAATATTCAGGGACTAATTATATCAGCAGGTTTATGCACCACTTTCTCCAGGGTACGATCATCAATGTGTTTAGCGTCACCTTTGTAATTGGTGACAATATCGCTATTTAAAAACTGCCATCTTATGGTAAGGGGAAATTCCGGTTTATAGGGGTTTACCTTGCTTATCTGACTCATAGCATCCCGAGCACCTTCCCGGATCATGGCCCTGGCCTTTTTTGGTGAATGCATAAGAGCACCTTCCCGACCCAAACCAGTCTTAACCTTGACTGTGACTATTTCATCACCCAGAAAATCTCTGGCTTCCTTCACTGTTTTATCATCACCGGTAACCATCACAACCGGAATGTCAAACTCGCCAACAGTAATAGCACTCTGGCATATCTCTCCTGAAAGCCTGCCGTTTATCCAGTAGTTATCCCATGTCTTGCTGCTTTGTGTATGGCATAATATCCCGCCTTCGGTGTTGCTCATGGAATGAAAACCCAGCAGGATAGCACCATCAAACCCTTGACGAAGCACCTGATCCCTTGGGCTGAATCTACCCATAACCATTTCCGCCCGTTCGTCCAGTTCTTCCGGGAAAAAGCTTATAGCCCCGTTATGACCGTCTCTAACCACAACCCTGGTTGCTCCTCCATCAAAGCAGCCGGCAACGGCGGCATTTACCTCACCCATAAGCAGGTGTCGTGCTTCTATGTTTTCCGGCGTTCCGTATTCCCGCGTTTGGGCAAATCTGTAAACACCGCATACGCCTTCCAGATCCGTTGAAATATATATTTTCATTTCATTATCTCCATTTTCACATTACGCTTTTTCGGATCAAAAGCAACAAGAGTAACTACATTATCCACAAAAAATGTACCGCTTTTAAACCCGCTTTTGGAGTTTGTTTTCTTTAAAAATTCACCATCCACAGATACTCCTTTGATATCCACCCCTGTTATCCTGATGGTAAAATCAGGCACAAGAACCGGCAGATCAAACTCAATGGTATTGTCTTTAATACTTATCTCTGTCATCTCTTTGGCACAGGAATAGTTAGTAATCTCGCTGCATTTACGCCATTGAGTTTTTTCTCCATCCGGATCGATCTCCTGAATTCGCTTTACCACTGTTTTAAAAGTGTTAAATCCCCGACGGTCGTCATTGTGCATGCCATAAAACCCCTGCCAGTGACTGCAAAATACCACAGGATTTCCCGCATTCAGAAGAGCTGGAACCCGGCCTCCCTGGAGATCGGCTGTAATGTATTTATCAACGCTGACCTGTTCATATCCAGTCCATGAGCCTGTCCAGTCGCCGGTTGATGCTGTTACTTCACCTACAGCCGTTCCGGCCTTTCGATCAATATACCACACTGGAGCTTTAGCATCGTCGGAGAAGCGTTTGAAGAAATAGGGAGTCGGGTTGCCTGTAACTTCCCGGAGAGCTAACCCAGACACCTTTGCATAAAATTCCAGGGTCTTACCGCCAAAGCCGCCGGGGGATGTTACACCTTCGGGTGTAAGACCCACGTTTTTTAATATCTGGCAGGCTGTGGCGATATAATTAAATACAAGCTCCTCCTGATCCATAGGCAGCGTTTGCCACTCATACTGTTCCCATATTCGGGATTCCAGAGGTTGAAATGTCTCCAGATCCACAACATAAGAATGGGTCATCATCTCAGGTGTTATGTCAAAAGATGGAACAATAAACTCCCGGCACATATCCAGCCAGCTATCCTGCTGTTGCTTGCTGAACATGGGAAGTCCATGATCGATACGTCCCAGAGCCGCAGGACATGGAACGATGCTAAATTTACCTTTAACGCCGTTTTCCAGGCACCATTCGGCAAACTCTCGCGTAAAAGACTCAGGATGCACCACTGGTACATATTCCCAGTGTCGCCCTTGACCATCTAAGGGATTTCTATCCCTCATCCAGAAGTAATTGAGATTAACAAGAACAGTGGAATCATCAAATATAATTGAAAGGGGTATGCGGTCCAGCGCATGGTTGTTTATTTTTACTTTCATAAGGAATTCCTTTGAGTTAAATTTATTGTTCTGCCTATCCAAAGGTCAACTTCGATTCCCTTTTCAGGTTTATTGACATCGGCAACATGGGATTTAGTTCCATCTGGATTTATATAATTTAGCTGCCATTCTCCTCCCGATAAATAAATATAAAATGGTTTATATAATTTACCTTCTTTTAACGTTATATCAATAGAACTATTTATCGCTGTAATATCAAATACTGCCTGATGATGATATATCCGGGTTATAGTTAAACTGGGCCATGCTTCTGGTAATTGTGGATTGATAAAAAGACCATCACTTTTTGGCTTTAAACCCATGAAACCATTGATCATGATTTGAGGTACAAGTATACTCTCAAAGAATTCATGGTCTAAACCCAGTCCTCCCGCTCTTCCCCCACCTTGTAAAGTTCCTTTGGATTCGTCCTTGTAGTATTCCCTGTATCCGCCAGCATCCTGAACTTCATCAAACCATGCGATAACTTCTTTAAGTCTTTGCCATGCGTTATCAGGTCCAAGGATCTTGATTCTGGAAAGCAAATCATGATATGAAAATCCCAGTACCGCGCCGCCATCCTGAACCTGACCGCCCCAGGGTATAGACTCAGGGTTACTCCAGAACCAGCCATAATATTCCACATTCCGCTTTGTGGTTGATCTGGGGCCAAAACGCCAGTGGTAAATATCATCTCCTCTTGATGTATCACTCTCCACAATTCTATCACCAGAAAGCCACTCCATAATTGATTCCGCCTGCTCTTCTGTGGCGAAATCATAGGCGATGGCTTCGCAGTTTATGAACGTGAAGCCATAATCGTATGCCTTGCCGTCAATATCAATACTGCATACAAAGCGTCCTGTATCCTCGTTCCAGAAAAGCTTGCCAGAATACTCTTTGACGTTTTGGGCATGTGCCTCTATCTGTTCTGGCTTAACTTCCAGGGGGCCACCGGGCATATTCCATTCAGGATGCTTATCAATTTCCCTTTCCAGTTTAGCCATATCATTCAGGGAATCGTAATAATGGATAGTTGCATAGGCATCTTTATAACCCATTGGCAGTAAATCCCAGTAGTTGTTACCGATCCCACGACCTGAATGTATAATTTTCTTGCCATCAGGGGTTATTTCCAAACCACTCCTGCCGCAGTGACCTACAAAGGGTGTTACAATACAGTTTTCCTTCAGGCCTTTAAGTTCTTTCATCATATACAAAAGAGCTATACGCATGCGGTTAAGATTTTCCCGCAGGAAATTCAAATCCCTTGTCCACCAGAAATACTGACAGCATCCTCGGATAAAATTCTGGTTATTGATATTGTGCCGGGTATCATATTGTGTAAACAAAGCCTGAATGCCCACCGAAGCACTTTCTGATGTCTCACCGAAATTAATACCAAGCTGGATAATTTCCCCTTTCCATGCCGGTGATTTAAACACAGGGATCATGGTGTATATTATGTCCTGAGAATCAACAGGTTCAAAGTAAAACCGCTTATCCGATGTGTATTCAGGTTCTTCTCTGGTGATCCATTCCAGATATGGCTGGGTGTTACCCAGGTCTTTTGCGCGCCAGCGAAGCTGGATAAACGGTGACTGATCCGGCAGTATACTGAGTTCCGATGTGCGAATATATGTGTCCGATGATGAAAGATTTATATTCCAGGCATTATCCGATATACCTTTATCTTTTCCACCTTTTAACGTCCATCCTTCTTGGGTTTTCTCCTCTGTGCCATGCCATCCTCCCGGCACTCCCTGGAGGGAAAAATGCCAACCCCACGTTCCCGGGCCTCCCTGTTTCCAGAAGGGGAAGGGCCAGCCGTCCTGGTGTGCGATAGATGCATGTTGATGAGTGGCCACATATCCCTCTGGATCAATTCTTCTGGCAGAGAGGGCATTTGACCATCTCTTACGGATTGACTCCATCCTGTTGTCTGTAGAAACCCCGGGCCATAAAGTAGAGCCGGAAAGCCATTCATCCCAGAGTGTAGCCATCGGCCCACCCGGTATATAATGAAGATAATAAAGCTCTCTTAATGATTCCATGCTTTGAGAGTTTTCAGGTATTATAAATTTTGGAAAATCCGATGGTATGTTTTCATTTGGATAAGCGGCATAAATCGGCAGCATAAAACATATAACGGCAGAGATTTTAATATCATGAATCATTTTTCCACTCCTTATTTGAAATATATAACACATTAAAAAACAGGTGTCAAGATATGGTCTTTAACTTTTATAATTTAGATTGAGGGTATTATATCATTATATAGCAATTTTGTTTATGATCTTTTCCTTTTCAGGAATCGTCCAAGCATAAAATTTATTCCGTGAAAACTTTGGCTCTTCCGGTTTGAGTATGGTAATAATTTGAAAATTTTCTCAGCTTGTCATTCCTGCTTCAAGCTTTTTCAAAAAGCTTGAAGCAGGAATGACAAATGGAGGATATTTTTTTCTTAATTGGACAATGTCTTTTACACTTCCACACTTAAACTG